>CAIKBD010000212.1 GCA_903825565.1 uncultured Anaerolineales bacterium
CGGGTTGGCTTGCCCTTTGGTCGCCTTCATCACTTGCCCGACGAGAAACTTGGCGAGCGCTTCTTTGCCGGCGAGATAATCTGCCACTTGCTTGGGATTGTCCGCGAGCGCTTGGGCGACAATCGTTTCGAGCGCGCCGCGATCACTAATCTGCGCGAGACTTTTTTCGGCGACGATAGCGGGCGCGGTTTTGCCGGTGGCGAACATTGCCTCGAACACCGTTTTGCCGATGTTGTGGCTGATCGTGCCGGCGTTGATCAGCGCGATCAGTTCCGCAATGTGCGCGGGCGCGATCCGCACGGCGTCAATCGGCGTGTTGCCGTCTTTCATCAGGCGGAAGAGTTCGCCGGTGATCCAGTTGGCGATCAACTTTGGCTCGACACGGAGCGCTGTGCCGGCGTCCACCGCGCGATCAAAAAAATCGGCGATGTCGCGTTCGGCGGCGAGCACGTTGGCGTCGTACGCGCTTAGCCCGAAACGCTGGGTCAGGCGTTCCACCTTTTCGTCCGGCAACTCCGGCAACCGCGCGCGAATGGCGGCGACCCAAGCGCGCGCGACTTCGAGGCGCGGCAAATCCGGTTCGGGAAAGTAGCGATAGTCGTGCGCCTCTTCCTTGCTGCGCTGGGTGTACGTCGTGTTGCGAACTTCGTCCCAGCCCATCGTCTCTTGTTCGACCGCGCCGCCGGCGTGGAGAATTTTCGCTTGGCGGGCGATTTCAAATTCGGTGGCGTGCACCATCGCGCGCAACGAGTTGAGGTTTTTGATCTCGACGCGGGTTTGCGACAAAGTAGTCGTGCCGCGCGGGCGCAACGAAATGTTCGCTTCGAACCGCATTGCGCCTTTTTCCATGTCGCCGGAGCAGACGCCGAGGTACCGCAAAATTTGGCGCAGTTTGAGCGAATACAGCCGCGCTTCTTCGACCGAGTGCATATCCGGCTCGCTGACGATTTCCATCAAGGGCGTGCCGGCGCGATTGACATCCACGAGACTGGCGTCGTTGACGTGAAACAATTTTGCCGTGTCTTCTTCGAGGTGCACGCGGCGGATGCGGATGCGTTTCGCCGTGCCGGTGTCGTCAATCCAAATGAATCCATCGCGGGAGAGCGGCAGATCATACTGGGAAATTTGATAGCCCTTCATCAGATCGGGATAGTGATAATTCTTCCGGTCGAACTTGGCAAATTCCGGAATAGCGCAGTGAAACGCGAGCGCGGTCAGGATAGTGTATTCGACCGCCGTGTGGTTGATCGTGGGCAGTGCGCCGGGTAAACCCAGGCACACCGGACAGACGTGGGTGTTGGGCGGCGCGCCGGCGTAATCGGCGGAACAGCCGCAAAACATTTTACTGCGGGTGAGCAATTGCGCGTGGACTTCCAAGCCAATGACGGGTTCGTATTCCATACACACTCCTGCGCGGTATTATAGCACACCTCAAGGTTTCTCAAAAATTGCTGTCTCGCGCGGAGATGGGCCAAAGTTTTGAGCAATGAATTGGGGTTTACCCCTCCAATTTCAAACGTGATGCACGCGCCGACGTTTGCGCGAGGTTGTCTTTTCTTTGAAATGGACTATACTGATGGCGGCTCCATTGTCGCCGCGCACCCGCGACGTTGCGCGGCGGCGTGTCCGTGAAGACCAAACTCAAAGAGGAGAGAACACTATGCCGAAAAGTGGAATTGCCGGTCGCCTCGAATCTGTGGATTTCCACGCGATTGGCGTGAGTTCGGATGCCAAAGACAATCCGTTCCGCATCACCCAGCAACAGTTGGATCAAGCCGCTGAAATTTTGAAACTCGATCCGGCGATCCATGAGTTGTTGCGCTGGCCCCTGCGCGAAATTCATGTCGCGTTGCCGGTCAAGATGGACGATGGATCGATCAAGGTGTTTCAAGGTTTCCGTGTGCAGTACAATGACGCGCGGGGTCCAACCAAGGGCGGCATTCGTTTTCACCCGGATGAAACGGTGGACACGGTGCGTGCGCTCGCCGCATGGATGACTTGGAAATGCGCGCTCGTGGACATTCCGCTGGGCGGCGGCAAAGGCGGCGTCATTTGCGATCCGCGCCAAATGTCCCAGGGTGAGTTGGAACGCCTGTCGCGCGCGTATGTTCGCCAGATCGGACACAACATTGGGTTGGTGAAAGATGTGCCCGCGCCGGATGTGAACACGAACGCGCAAATTATGGCGTGGATGGTGGACGAGTACGCGTTCATGCATGGCTATAACGAATTTGGCGTGATCACCGGCAAGCCGCTTGCACTGGGCGGGTCGGTCGGGCGCGAGGATGCGACGGGGCGCGGTGTCAGTCTCACCGTGCGCGAAGCCGCGAAAATTTTGAATCTCGATCTCAACGGCGCGCGAATGGTCGTGCAAGGTTTTGGCAACGTCGGCTCGTGGGCGGCGATTTTGTTGCAAGAGCTGGGGTGCAAACTCGTCGGCGTCGGCGACGCGTCCGGCGCGTGGGTCAATCCCGAGGGCATTGATGCGCGCGCGTTGAAGGATTACGTCAAAAAGAATAACGGGCTTGCCAAAGGGTACGCCGGCTTGGGCAACGAGATTCCCGCCGAAAGTTTGCTCGAAACGCCGTGCGAAGTGCTCGTGCCCGCGGCGCTCGAAAATCAAATCACCGAAAAGAACGCGGCGCGGATCAAACCGCGCATCCTCGCGGAAGGCGCGAACGGGCCCACCACGCCGGACGCGGACCCGATTTTGTTCGCCAATGGCGTGTACGTGATTCCCGATTTCTTGTGCAATGCCGGCGGCGTCACCGTATCGTACTTTGAGATGGTGCAGAACGCGTACAATTTTTACTGGGACTTGGACACGATCCACGAACGGCTCGAACAAAAAATGGTCGCGGCGTTCCACTCGGTGCACGAGATGGCGCAACGCTACAAGGTGCACAACCGGCTCGCGGCGTACCTCGTCGCGGTGAACCGGGTTGCGGAAGCGATGCACGTGCGCGGCTGGGCATAAGCGACGCACGCAACAACCGACAACGGCGGATCATTCGATCCGCCGTTGTGTTTTTACTCGCTCGGTTCGCGGGACTGACGCCGCGTACGTCTCTGCGCTACGATGGTGATGCCGCCCAGCAATCCCAGGTCGAGGACGAGCGATACCAGCACGATTGGGATCAGGATTGCCGCGCCCGCCGGCTCGAGCAACTGACCGATTAACCAGGGAAACGCCATCGCGCCCATGCCCGCGCCGATCAAAAACCAACCGGTGATGCTTGCGGTGAGCGTCAAGCGTTGTCCGGCAAGCGCAATGGCAGTTGGAAAAATCGAAGCCATGAACAGCCCCGCGCCCAGCGTGCCCACCCACAATGCGGGCAACGAGCGCGGCAGGAGCGCGACGATGGCGACGCAGATCAAAGAGCCGGCGAGATCGAGCAAGATGATCGTCGCCGGTTTAGCGCGATGCGAAATGACGACGCCGAGCAAACGTCCCAGCGTGAACGCGCCCCAAAATGTCGAGGTGAGCAACGCGGCGTCGGTGGCGTTTGCCAGGTTGAGTTGCGTGGCGTAGGTGAAAATCCAATTGCCGTACCCGGTTTCCGCGCCGACGTAAACGAATAACAGCGCGGCGATCAACGCGACGAGCAGGGGATTGGTCGGCGTGGGATGCGTTTGGTGCGCGGCGTGTTGAATCGGCGGGCTGGGCAGGCGCACAAAAACAAATGCGACCGGCGCGACAAGCGCGGCGAGCACCCAGTACGCCCAGCGAAATTCGCCGGTGGCGAGCGTGAGTTGCGCGATGACCAGCGGCGCGAGGAACGCGCCGACGCCAAAGAAAAAGTGCAAGCCGTTCATAAAGGGTCCCACGCGTTCGCCGTGCACCCACACGAGCAGACTGTTGCCGCCCACATCAATCGCGCCCTCCGCCACTCCGAGCACGAGCAGAACGCCGATCAGCAATCCCAGGAGTGGTAGCACTGGGATCAGTGCAAAGGTCAGCGCGGTGACGGCGAGCGCGGCGGCGAAGAGGGGATGCCCTGGAAGGCGATCATAACCGCGCCCGGCGAGCCACGAGCCGATGAGATAACCGAACGAGCGCGCGGCGAAAATCGCGCTGATCTGATTGAGCGCCGTGTGCGTGTTTTGCGCGAGGTCGGGCAGGGTGGGTCCAAAGACGCCGGTGATCAGTCCGAGGACGATAAAGGCGGCATAGTAACTGAGCGTCTTGGGAATTTTGCCGGCATCGCCGGCGCGGGGCAAGGTAAAATTCATAGTGTCAATCGGGTGGGGAGATTCTGGCGGCGCGCTTCGTTCACGCGCGGAACGGCGTTGTCGCCTGTTCGAGCGCGCGCAAATAGCGCAACGCGTCTGCCCGAGTTGCGCCGCACATTTCTGGCGACGGGCGCAAGCGGCGGCACACGCGCGGGCGTTGCGCGTAAATGCGACAGCGATAGTCGGCGGTGAGGTGCGCGCAAGGGATGTTCGCCGGCTTGCCGTGCGGCATCCCTGGGATCGGTGACGAAATGGATGGCGCGCTGCAACACGCGCCGCAATGCGCGCGACAGTTCATCACCGCACCATTGTTTCCAGCAAGTGGTCGAGCATTGTCGCTGGGTCGTCGCACAAGCCGGTGTGCAACGGCGAGGTTTGCACGATGGTGTTGCGCGGCGCGATGAGCCAGAAAAAACGCTCGCCTTGCGATAGCGTGCCGAGCGCGCCGGCTTCCGCGTCGCCGGCGCAAATGTGCGGCAAGGCGGCGAGATAGTCGCGCACCAGTTCGACATCCACGCCGGGCGCGAACGCGGCGAGGCGGGGCGTGTTCAAGGCGATGCGCGTTTCGAGAAAGGCGAGCGCGCGGCAGTACAGAATGACGCCGACGTTCATCGCTTCGCCGCGTTCTTCCCGTGGGACGACGCGAATGAGCGCGTAATCAAACGTGTGCCGCGCGGGCATGGATCGCCTCCTCCACAAATGCGCGCGGCGCGACGAGCCGGTCGCGCAGAAAAGTGAGGTACGCATCGCGGACGGCTTGGGCATCCGCGAACCCAGGTTCATTCGCCAGCCACTCCGCCGGCACCGCGTTGACGATGGCGCGCAAAGTCGGCTCGTCCAATTTGGGCGTTAGGCGCGCGTCGGCTTCGGGCAGGGCGCTGGCAAAGCGCAACAGGATATGATCTTTGATGTACGGAAACGGTTTGCGCGCGCGCGCCTGATCGCCGTTCCACGCGTGATGAAAGTACAGCGCCGCGCCGTGATCGATCAACCAGAGGTCGCGTTGCCAGAGCAAAATGTTGGCGTTGCGCGGCGTGCGGTCTACGTTGGTTACATAAGCATCGAGCCACACGATGGCGGACGCCAGCAGGGGATCGGGCGGCGGCGCGGCGGGCGTTTCAAACATCAGCGCGCCGGGCAAGTACGCGAGCGCGAGATTCAAGCCGACACTAAATTTGAGCAGGTCTTGAATTTCCTCGTCGGGTTCGGATTTGCCCATCGCCGGATCGAGATCGATCAACACGATTTCGGGCACGTTCAAGCCGAGCGCGCGCGCGATTTCGCCGACGAGCAATTCGGCGATCAACGCTTTGACGCCCTGACCCGCGCCGCGAAATTTCATCACATAGAGTTGGTGATCGTCCGCTTCGACGATGGCGGGAAGGGAGCCACCTTCGCGCAGGGGCGCGACGTAGCGAATAGCGGTAAGGTGTTTGAGCATGAGTTCCTATCAAAAAAATTGGGCGCGGTTGATTTTTCGATCTGCGCTTGTCCGCGGCCAATAAAATGAATTTGGTTTTGGCTTGTCTGCGTCAGGGTGACTGAAATTTCCAGCGGGTCGCGCTACCGGGGAAATCGTGTTCCTGCCACGCAAACGCCACGCGCGGGCGCACCGCAAAAACCGGATTGTCGTCGAGATGCGTGTGGTATTTGGCATAGTACGCGTGATCGAGCCGCATTCGCAAATCGGCGTCGGTGATGCTTTCGGCGACGCCTTCGAGGATCGTTACCTCGTCGCCGCTTTCGAGATGCACGGCGATTGCCGGATTAGCGGCGAGGTTGCGCGCCTTTTGCGAAGTCGCTCCCGTCGCAAAGTAAAATATCTCCTCGAACCAAATGCCCCACACCGGCACGCAGTGCGGGCGACCGTCGGCGCGCGTGGTGGCGACCCAGTAGTTGCGCGCGCGCGTCATCTGTTCGCGGATGCGCTTCCAGTGCAACAAGCCGGCGCCGTGCGCGGCGTCGAGCACGCCATAGCCCGGCATGTGTGGGCGAGACGGAGTGGGGATTTGTTTTTCGCTGGGCATAAGAATTTTTCTAGCAACGCGCGCCATGTTCCGCGCGTTAGCGCTGCCGCCGCACGAAACGGTCTATGCGCGTCAGCGCCTCTTCGATGTTCGCCATACTCGCGGCGTAGCACATCCGCACAAACCCCGCGCCGCACGCGCCAAACGCGTCGCCGGGAATGACTGCCACGTGCTCGTCGCGCAACAATTGTTCGCAGAATTGATCGGACGAAAGCCCGGTACTGCGAATATCCGGGAACGCGTAGAACGCGCCGCGCGGTTCAAACGTGGGCAAGCCGATACTGTTCAGCCCGGCGACGATCACCTGGCGGCGTTGGTCGTACGAGCGCACCATTTCTTGCACCGCCGCTTCGCCGTGTTGCAACGCTTCGAGCGCGGCGACCTGACCCATTGTCGGCGCGCTCATAATGACGTACTGATGCAGTTTGCGGATCGCGCCGAGAATTTCCGGGTTGGCGCAGACGTAACCGACGCGCCAGCCGGTCATCGCGTAATCTTTGGAAAAGCCGCCGAGCAAAACCGTGCGCTCTTTCATGCCGGGTAGCGCGGCAACGCAAACATGCTCGGTGCCGTACACCAGGCGGTCGTAAATTTCATCGGAGAAGACGAGCAAGTCGTGTTGCTCGGCGAGGCGCGCTACCTGCGCCATCCGCTCGCGCGACATGACTGCGCCGGTGGGGTTGCTGGGATAACCGATCAAGATGCCTTTGGTGCGCGGCGTGATTTGGCTGGCAAGCGCGGGCGCGGAAATTTGGAACAAGTCCTCGACGCGCGTTTCCAACACCACCGGGTTGCCGCCGGCAAAAACGACGCTGGGTTTGTACGCGACGAAACTGGGTTCGGCGACGATCACTTCGTCGCCCGGATCAATCGTCGCCAGCATCGCGCACGCCAACGCTTCGGATACGCCGACCGTGATCAGGATTTCGCGGTCGGGATCGTACTGCACGCCGTATACCTTGGCGAGATGTTCGGCAAGCGCGGCGCGCAGTTCGACCGTGCCCGAGTTGGAGGTGTATTTCGTTTCGCCGCGTTCGATGGACGCGATGCCCGCGCGCCGAATCGTGTCGGGCGTGACAAAATCCGGCTCGCCGATACTCAGCGAGAGCACGTCTTGCATCGTCGCCGCAATGTCGAAATATTTGCGAATGCCGGACGGGGGCACGGTTTGGATGCGTTGCGAAAGCGTAGATTTCATGGTTGCCTCAATGATCGTTGAGCTCGCGCCCGCTGGAATCAATTTCCGACGAGTCGCCGACGTTCAAACGTTGGAATGCGCCGCGCACGCGCGCGTCTTTGCCGAGAAGCGACCACTCGAGCACGCGGTTTTCGATGTGGACGCCCTCGCTGATGATGCAGTCGCGCAGGATCGAGTTTTCGATCACCGCGTCTTCGGAGATCGAAACAAAGGGCCCGATGATCGAATTTTTGACGCGCGCGCTACTGCTGATGGACACGGGCGGAATCAGGACGGTGCCCTCGAACCAGGGCGCGTGCGTGCCGTGTCGCTTGAGCAAATAGCGATTCGTTTGCAGGATCGCTTCGCGCGTGCCGCAGTCTTCCCACACTGGGATCGTTTCGACTTCGAGTTGCGCGCCGGCTTCGAGCATCAATTGCATCGCGTCGGCAAGAAAGTACTCGCCCTTGGTTTGAATGTCGCGCGTGATCAGATCGTCAATCGCGCGCATCAGTCCTTGCCAGTCGCGGAAATAGTACACGCCCACGACCGCGAGATTCGAGATCGGCGTGGCGGGCTTTTCGACGAATTTGGTGACCAAGCCATCTTTGAGTAACGCGACGCCAAAGCGGCGGGGGTCGCTCACTTCTTTGACGTAGATCAAGCCGTCGTGTTGCACCTGCGCGAGCCGCGTAAAGTCGGTTTCCCAAATCGTGTCGCCGAAAATGATCAACACCGGTTGGTCAATAAATTCTTTGGCGAGGCGAATCGCGTGCGCCTGTCCGCGCATTTCCGTCTGCTCGACATAGCGCGCGCGCATTTTCGGATAATACTCGCTGACGTACTTTTCGATTTGCGCGCCGAGATAGCCGACGATGAAGATCGTTTCTTCGATGTCGAGGCCCGCGAGACTATCGAGAATGTGGCCCAGCACCGGTTTGCCGGCGACGGGGACGAGCGGCTTGGGCTTGCTGTACGTGTGTGGGCGCAAGCGCGTGCCGAGTCCGGCAAGTAGAATGACTGCTTTCATACGTGTCCTCCCAATTCTAAATTCGCAACGCACCTGACGCAGACGGTGGGACAAATTTACAAATTTGTCCTACCGCGAAAATTCTGAAATTACGCGGCGGGCTTGCCGGCGACGGTGGGACAAACTTACAAATTTGTCCTACCGCGAAAATTCTGAAATTACGC
>CAIKBD010000213.1 GCA_903825565.1 uncultured Anaerolineales bacterium
CATCACTGGGCGTATGAACAAAAAGGAATCGCTTTGCGAGACCTCGGACGTTATGACGAAGCAATAGAATCGCTAACGCGGGCAGAACAAACTGGCTCAACGTGCCCTGCCTGCCTCGCCGCTCGCGGCGAGGTGTATCGGCAGATGGACAAATACGAGCAAGCGGTGGCGGATTTCGACCGCGCGCTGGCGTTCGACGACAAGAACGCGTCGGTGTTTGCCGCTCGCGGCGGGGCGTATCTGCAGATGGACAAATACGAGCAAGCGATGGCGGATTTCGACCGCGCGCTGGCGTTGGACGACAAGAACGCGTCGGTGTTTGCCGCTCGCGGCGTGACGTATCGGCAAATGGGCAAATACGAGCAAGCGGTGGCGGATTTCGACCGCGCGCTGGCGTTGGACGACAATCATCACTGGGCGTATGAACAAAAAGGAATCGCTTTGCGAGACCTCGGACGTTATGACGAAGCAATAGAATCGCTAACGCGGGCAGAACAAACTGGCTCAACGTGCCCTGCCTGCCTCGCCGCTCGCGGCGTGACGTATCGGCGGATGGGCAAATACGAGCAAGCGGTGGCGGATTTCGACCGCGCATATACGCTTGATCCGCAAGACCCGGATTCGATGCTTGCGCTGGCTTCAATTCACAAAAAACTTGGGCATACCGACCAATCCGCACTCTTTGCGGCACAAGCACGCGCGCTTTTCAAATCGGATGACTGGTACAACCGCTCCTGCCTCGAATCCGTCTGCGGCAATGTGGATCAGGCAATCGAATATTTGCGCCGCGCCGCCGCATCGGAGAAATTCGACCGCGCTTGGGCAAAGCGCGACGATAATTTCGAGTGGATTCGGGATGATCCCCGCTTCGCCGAAATTGTCGGCGCCTAGTGCATGTTTAGCAAATTTGTTGTGCGACGATGCTGGGAAAGACCTGTCAGGTTTTGGAAACCTGACAGGTCTGAAAATTCTGCGGGGTGTCGGACTTCGGGTCTCGGAAACTTGGGGCTAGGGTTGCACGCCCCCGCGGGATCAAATTGTTCTTGCACTAGAGTGCCGCACCGGCACGTGGTAAAAAAAGCGAAGCATTTTTGCGCTACAATGCCGGCGCAAAAATGCTTCGCTTTTACTTGCCTTCTCGCAACTCGCCCGCTTCCATCCACAGCCGTCGCCAATCCGCGCCCTGCCACAAATCGCGCCGCACCTCTGCTTCCGCGTCCAACATCGCGCGGTAACGCGAACCCGGTTGTTGCGCCAACACTGCCGGCGCGGCATCTTCGACGATGCGTCCGTTTTCGACGACGATGACGCGTTCGAACGTCTGCGTTTCGCCAACGTCGTGCGTGATGCACAACAGCGTCGCCGCGCGCCAGTGGGTGCGCGCGCGCGCGAGTAAGACGCGACGCGCGGAACGGTCTAGCCCGCGAAACGGTTCGTCCAGAATTGCGAGGCGGACATCCTTTTTGTTCAGCGCGCGACCGAGCCGTACGCGTTGCCCTTCGCCGCCGGACACCAAGCCGCCGTTTTCGCCCAGCGCGGTTTGCATCCCGTTGGGCAAGCGTTCCAGGATGGCGTACAAATCGGATTCCTCCAACGTGTTCCCAACCGAGTCGTCGCCATTCAGATTGCCGTACTGCAAGTTGGCGATGAGCGAGCGATTCCACAACTGCACCGCCGGGTCGATCCACGCGGTTTCGCGGCGCAACGCGCGCAAGCGTTCACCGTCCAGCAACGCATTATCCACGCGCACGTGTCCTGCCGTTGGCTTGTGCCAGCCCAGCAAAATGCCGACGAGCGACGACTTGCCCGCGCCGGATGATCCCAGGATGGCAATGTGTTCGCCCGGCTTGATTTGCAAGTTAATGTCGCGCAAAATCGTGTGACCGCCGGCTTGCACTTGGACATTTTCAAGTTCGATTGCGACAGCGTTGGATGGTTTGTTAGTTGGGTAGTTTGATAGTTGAGTCGTTGGCGCAGTTGGTTCGTCAACTATCAAACTATCCAACTTGCCAACTATCGAACTAGTTTCGTCCGGCGCGCTGAGCGGTTCGAGCAAACGGAGTGTGTGATTGCGCGCGAGCGGGTACTGTTCCAGCCAGGTGAACAGCGATTGCGCGAGCACCGGCAGGTTGAGCGTCCAGTAAAACAAGAGCAGGACATTCGTCATCGCGCCGCCGCTCAGCACATAGTTGAACAGAATGACGACC
>CAIKBD010000214.1 GCA_903825565.1 uncultured Anaerolineales bacterium
ACAAATTTGTCCCACCGCGAAAATTCTGAAATTACGCGGCGGGCTTGCCGGCGACGGTGGGACAAATTTACAAATTTGTCCTACCGCGAAAGTTCTGAAATTACGCGGCGGGCTTGCCAGCGACGACGATCACAAATTCGCCTTTGAATGGCGCGCGGGCAAAATGCGCGTTGACCTGCGCGAGTGTGCCGCGCACAATGGTTTCGTCCGGCGTGGTGAGCGCGCACGCGACGACGATGCGGCGTTCCGCGCCGAGTTGTTCGCGCAAATCGGCGAGCAAGGCGGGCAAGCGGTACGGCGCGTCGAGCACAACCCAGGTGTCGCGTTCGGCGCGCAGACGCGCGAGCGCGGCGCGGCGCAGTTCCTTTTTCGCCGGCAACAAGCCGACAAAGCGAAAGCGTTCGAGCGGCAAGCCGCTGACGACGAGCGCGGCAAGCACGGACGATGCGCCCGGCGCGGCGCGCACGGCGATGCCGGCGGCGAGCGCGTGCGCGACTAGGCGCGCGCCCGGATCGGCGAGCAGGGGCGTGCCGTGATCGGAAATCAGCGCGAGCGTGTCGCCGCGTTGCAAGCGCGCGATCACTTCGGGGATGCGCGCGCGTTCCGTGTGTTCGTTCAGATCGATCAGTTCGTTGAGAATTTGATACTGCCGCAACAGGCGCGCGCCCTCGCGCGTTTCTTCGCAGATCACGGCGTTCGCCTCGCGCAACAGGCGCAACGCGCGCAAGGTAATATCTTCGGGATTGCCGATGGGCATAGAAACGAGGTAGAGCATCGCGCCGATTCTACCCTTTCTTGCGCGCACTGTCAAAACGCGCTAGCCGATCAGCGCGCACCACGATTTTGGATCGGGGTATTTTGACGCACGGGGCGTTTGTCAAAACGCCCACCATTCGCGCCCAAAATTTTGACGCCCACCCTAGCCGATCAGCACGCACATGCCCGCGGCGATGATCGCGCCGCACGCACTCGCCAAAAAATTTACCCTGTCGTTGTCGAGCCAGCGCCAGCCGCGAAGCAGACGCGTCGCGCGCCCGCACCGATGCACGCGCGCCTCCGTCTCCGTTTGCTCGGCGTCGCAAAAATAGATCGCTTGCGCGGTTGCGCCGAGCAGTGAATCGCACAGCGATCCCAGGAAACCGGCAAGCGTCACCGCCACAAACACTTTGCCCGCACCCAAGTCGTTTTGCCCCAAACTCGCCAGCCCGCCGATCAAACCTGCGCCGCACAGCGCGACGCAGGTGCCCAGCGGTGTCACGCCGCCGCTCGTGCCGGTTGGCACGATGCGCCCGGTCGTGATCGCGCGCGGCGGCGTTTGGCTCAGCACGCCCAACTCCGTCGCCCACGTGTCGGCGTTGACTGCGGCGATTGCGCCGGCAAACGCGACGAACCAGAGCGGGTGCGGCGCAATGCCGAACGCGAGCGCGAGCAACGCGCCTGCGCCGCCGTTTGCCAACACCTGACCCAGGTCGCGGCGCTGTCCCTTTTGAAATTTTTCGGCGAGCGGTTCTTTTGCGCGTTGCTTGAACTGCGAGAGCGCGGAGGATGTGACGAAAAAGGCGACGAGCAAAATCGCCCAGGGCAAACCGCCCGCGGCGAAGATGATCGCGCCGATGCCGGTTGCGCCCACTGCGCCCGCGCCGGAGAGCGCGCCGCGCGCGACTGCCACGAGCGCGATCCAAAGCGCGAGCGCGAAACCGAGAAACAGTTCGAACGGCGACACGGTTAGACAAACCCGCCGACGATGCGGATCACGGCGAGCCACATCAAGACCTGGGTTAGCAACGCGCCCGCGGCGAAAAGCCGCGCCGCCGCGCGTTCGCGCCGATGGATGAGGACGCCCAGAGTCAGATTCAACAGCGCGACGATCAGCCCGATTTGCGGCAAGGCAAAGATGCCGGCTTTGGCGTCAATGCGATCCGGTTGCCCCGTGGCGTCAAAGTGCAGGGGCAGGGGATCGGGGAGCGCATCAAAGCGGAGAAACAGGTACGCGAATAAAGCCAGGTTCACGATCAACGTCAACGCCAGCAGAAACAGCAACGCGTAATCGCTACCCAGCCGCGAGAGCCAATGCGGTTGCGGCGGGGTCGGCGCGAGCGCGTCGGGTTCCGCCAGCAATTCCGGCGGCGGGGGGAGCGTAGGGTCGAGTGAACTCATCACAAGTTTGCGTTGGAGCGCGCGAGACCCTTCGCGTTTCCAAAAAACCGAAGGGTCTCGCGTCTAACTAGGCGTAGACCGGCGTCAGCCAGTCGAGATGGTGCGGATTTTTGCCGCGCACCACGTCAAAGTACGATGCCTGCAATTTTGCGCCGACCGGTCCCATCACGCCGTCGCCGACCTTGCGATGATCGATCTCGATCACGGCGGCGACTTGCGCGCCGGTGCCGCAGAACAGCACTTCATCCGCGACGTACAACTCGGTGCGATCAATCGAGCGTTCGACCGTTTCGATGCCGACTTCGTGTGCGAGTTGCAACACCGTTTTGCGCGTGATCCCTTCGAGGATATTGTCCGACACCGACGAGGTGATCAACTTGCCATCGCGCACGATGTAGAGATTCATCGCGCTACCTTCGGACACATGCCCGTCCTGATTCAAGACCACCGCTTCGTCAAAGCCGTTCCAGTGCGCTTCGCTTTTCGCCAGCGCGGAATTGACATACGCGCCGGTCACTTTGCCGCGCGCCGGGATAATGTTGTCGTCCACGCGCCGCCACGACGATGTGCACGCGCGCACTTGGAGCGAAATGTAATTGCCGAGCGGTTTGGTGAAACAGGCGAATCGAAAGTCCACGTCGTACATTCGCGGCGTAATGTCCTCGGTCGCGTTGTAGATCAGCGGACGGATGTAGGCATCCTCGCGGTAGCCCTCGCGGCGCAACAATTCGATGATGGCGTTGCGAATTTCCGCCGCGGTGAAGGCGTACTGCGCGTTGAACAATTTGCCCGAGTTGAGAAAGCGGCGCACATGCTCGTCAATCCGAAAGACGTACAGCTGTTGCTGGTCTTGGTTCCAATACGCGCGCACGCCGCCAAACGCGCCGATGCCATAGTTGATCACTTGGGACATGATGCTGATTTTGGCGTCGCCAATCGGCACGATCTTGCCTTCAAAGTACGCCCACTGCGGATGTTGCGAATTTGCTTGAGCCATAAGTTCTCCTTGTGTGTGATCTGAATAAGTTAGCCGTTAAGATTACGCCTCCCACGCTTTCAGGGGATCGAGCAAGGCGTGGCTGGTTAGATCGAGATGCACCGGCGTCACCGAAATGAAACGCTGGGCGATTGCCCACACGTCCGTGCCTTCGGCTTCTTGATCGCCGGTCGGCGGCGCGCCGCCGATCCAATAATATTTTCTGCCGAACGGATCCGTCCGCTCGATCAGTTCATCGCGGTAGATGCGTGTGCCGAGCCGTGTGATGCGCGTGCCGCGAATCTGATCCCAGGGCGCGTCCGGCACGTTGACGTTGAGAAACGTATCGCGCGGCAAATTTGCCATTGTCAGCACGCGCCGCGCAATGGCTTGCGCCGCGCGCGCCGCCGCCGAAAAATCAATCCGCTCGCGGTGGTTCGCGTCGAGCGAAACGGCGATGCCGGGAATATCGTTGATCGCGGCTTCCATCGCCGCGGCGACGGTGCCCGAGTACGTGAGATCGTGCGCGAGGTTGCCGCCGTTGTTGATGCCGCTCACGACGAGCGCGGGTTTTTCCGGCAATAGCCCCAGCATCACGAGTGCGACGCAATCGGTCGGCGCGCCGTCCGTGCTGAACGCCGGCGAACCGTCCGCGAGTGTCACGCGGTTGACGCGCAGGGGCTTGTGCATCGTTTTGGTGTGACCCGCCGCGCTCCAATTGCGGTCCGGCGCGACGACGACCACCTCGCCGAGCGGTTGCAGCGCTTGCTTGAGCGCGAGCAAGCCGGGCGCAGTCACGCCATCGTCGTTAGTTACGAGGATCAAAGCGCTTGCCTTTCGTCGAAATGTGTGGTTGCATTATAGCCGATTGCGCGAGCGATGCAACCCCAACCCTGTCCCCGATAGGGCGGCACGAGTTTTGAGAAGCCGTGCCCCCGTCGCGCATTTGGTTTCCCGCGCGATTCAAAGTATAATGGCGTGCGTCCGAAGGGATTTGCGAGTCAGCGTACGCTACGCGGCGGCGGTGATCTGATCGCCCGATCTCGTCCGAACTGCGTTAGCGGGGCGGACGATTTTTTATTGGCGAGGTTGGCAATGACCGAACTAATCTGGGACGGCAAATATCAAGACGGCAAACGCGTCGCGCCGACGCGCATCGCGCTGCCGTTTCAAACGGTTGAGACGGTGAACGAGTCCGCGCAATTGCGCCAGCGCGCGCTCGATCTGTTCAACGCGGGACGCGACAGCGAGTGGCGCAATCGTTTGGTGTGGGGGGACAAGAAATATATTTTGCCTTCTCTGCTCGAAGAATTTGCGGGCAAGGTGAATTTGATTTACATTGATCCGCCGTTCAACGTGGGCGCGGATTTTTCGTTTACCGCGACGATTCCCGACAACCCCGAAACCGACGACGACGAGACGACGACGTTTGTGAAAGAGCCGAACGTGATCGAGCTGAAAGCGTACCGCGATACGTGGGGACGCGGGATGGATTCGTACTTGCAGTGGTTTTACGAGACGGTGGTGTTGTTGCGCGAATTGCTCACGGAGAATGGAAGTATTTACGTGCATTTGGATTGGCACGTTGGACATTATGCAAAAGTAATTCTGGATGAAGTGTTTGGTCAGCAGAACTATTTGAATGAGATTGTTTGGTGGTACTACAACAAATTTCAAGGAAACATAAACCATTTTGCAGCAGACCACGATGTAATTTATTGGTACCGCAAGGGCGAGGAATTTGTTTTCCAGCCACAACAAGAAGAACGCGATGCGCCAGTTCGCCAGATAAAACGCGCGTGGGATAAAGGCAAAGGCAAAATCGTTAATGTGAAGGGCGAAGATGGCAAAGTCCTTTATCAAGAGTCCACAACACGAACGATTGATGATGTTTGGCGTCTTTCAATGCTCCAACCTGCTGACACGACCGAGAACTTGCGCTATCCCACGCAAAAACCAGAAACGATTCTTGAGCGCATCATTCGCGCATCGTCCAACGAAAACGATTTGGTGCTGGATTGCTTTTGCGGAAGCGGCACCACCGCCGCCGTCGCAGAAAAACTCAATCGCCGCTGGATTACGTGCGACCTGGGCCGCTTTGCCATTCACACCACGCGCAAGCGCCTGCTCTCCATCGAAAACGTGCGCCCGTTCGTCGTGCAAAACCTGGGCAAGTATGAACGGCAAGTGTGGCAAAAAGCAGAATTCAGTAGTCACGCGGAGCGTTCAGAAGCCAGTAGCCAGCAACGTTATCGCGAATTTATCCTCAACCTCTACAAAGCGCGCGGCATCACGGGGTATGCGTGGTTGCACGGTGTTCGCGCTGGCAAGATGGTGCACGTCGGCACGGTGGATGCACCCGTTTCGGTCGGCGATGTGCAAAACATCGTCACGGAGTTCAAGCGCGCGATTGGCACGGGCAAGGATGCGCCGGCGAAGAATGGCGTGGATGTGCTCGGCTGGGATTTCGCGTTCGAGTTGAACGAGGTCGCCAAACAGCAAGCGGCGCAAGCAAACATCAACGTGCATTTCTTCCGCATCCCGCGCGAAGTGTTGGATAGCAAAGCGGTTGCGCAAGGCGACATTCGCTTTTTCGAACTCGCGGCGTTGGAGGTCAAGATTTCTCGCTCCGCTCGAAATGACAAAACTGTCACGTTGACGCTCACCGATTTTGTCATTCCGCCGGACGATGTGCCGGCAGAGGTGCAAAAGGCGATCAAGCATTGGTCGCAGTGGATTGATTATTGGGCGGTGGACTGGGACAACCAGGGCGACACGTTCCACAACGAATGGCAAACGTATCGCACGCGCAAAAATAACGAACTGCAAAAATCGGTCGCGCACACGTACGACGAACCTGGGGAGTACATCATCGTCGTCAAGGTGATTGACATTTTGGGGAACGACACGACGAAGACGCTGCGGGTGAAGGTCACGTAGATGAAAGAGCCGCTTGAAGGAAGCAACTGGTTTTTCGTGGATGAATCGGGCGACCCGACGTTTTATGATCCGCGCGGCAATGTGATTATAGGACAGCCAGGATGCTCGACCATTTTGATTCTTGGATTCGTCGAAACGACGGAACCGATTGCCATGCGCCAAGCGATTCAGGCGTTACACGCTGAGATTCGAGCTGATCCATATTTGCGAACCATTCCCTCGATTGAGAAAACACACAAAGCATTTCACGCCAAAGACGACAGCCCCGAAATCAGACATCTGGTTTTTAATTTGATCGCCAAGATGGATTTCAAGGCGCAATTCGTCGTCGCCCGCAAAGACGAGCGAATGTTCCACAGTCGGTTTCATCGCAGCGAGTCGCGTTTTTATGATGAATTAGTTTCGCGTCTGTTCGAGAACGTTCTGCATCGGTATACCAAGAATCACATTTATTTTGCACAGCGGGGCTCACGCAAACGTCAAGCGCCTTTGTTCGATGCGATTCAAACGGGGATCCAACGCTTTGAAACGAAATGGAAAACAACGGTTCAATCCGAGTTTTTGGTTTACAGTCAAACGCCGCCGAGCGAAATGTGCCTTCAGGTGATCGATTATATGAACTGGGCGGTGTACCGTGCGTTTGTCAATCGCGAGATGCGTTACTTTGGCTTGATCGAAAACAAGGTGAGTTTTTTGGTTGATCTCTATGACACCAAGAATTATCCGCGCAATTTTTACAGCCGCGAAAATCCGTTTGACATAGAAAAAGCCAGTCCCCTGTAGCTAGACTCGTTTCCGAGTGCACGGCATGTAGAGCCGACTTTCGCACACAGGGGACTGACTTGCGCCGTTATTATACAACTATTTCTCAAAACCTGTCAATTGTTTTCTAACGATATTGTAAAAATTTGAGGTCAACCGCAATGCCGCGCAAAACAAAAACATCCGCCGCCCAACTGAATCTGCTCGAACCGCGCGTGCGAACCGCGCCGTGCGTCCCCGCAATCAAAGACGCGGTCAACGATTGGCGCGCGGCGGGTTACAAGGGCGCGACCGAAACGACGCGCCTCTTGCTCAATCACTGGTTTCACACCGATCACCGTTTGCCCAATCGCCGCCCCTTTGTTTATTTCGACGCGCAAAAATTCGCAATCGAAACGCTGATCTATTTGTACGAAGTCGCGGGCGCGCGGCGGCACAAGGATTTGATCGAAAAATTCGCCGGGTCGAACAAGGATTTGCGCTTGTTGCAGTACGACGATTTCGCGCGCTATTGCGTCAAGATGGCGACGGGGAGCGGCAAGACCAAAGTGATGGCGCTCGCGATCGCGTGGCAGTTTTTCAACGCGGTGAGCGAAGCGCGCGACGATTATGCCAAAACGTTTTTGCTGATCGCGCCGAACGTCATTGTCTTTGAACGCTTGAAAAAAGATTTCGCCAACGGCAAAATTTTTCGCGCCGATCCAATTATCCCGCCCGAATTGAAAATCTTTTGGGATTTCGATTGCTACCTGCGCGGCGATCCCGAACGCGCGAGTTCGCAAGGCGCGCTCTACGTGACGAACGTCCAGCAATTCTACGAACGCGCGAGCAACGGCGACGACGACGAACCCGATGTGATGACGGCGGTGCTGGGCAGCAGACCGCCCGCGCAAAATATCGAAGTGGTGGATTTCGACAAACGCATTATCGCGCGCCGCGCGCCGGTGCTGGTCATCAACGACGAAGCCCATCACACACACGACGAAGATAGCAAGTGGAACGAGGTCATTCGACGGTTACACGGACAAACCTTTGAGGTTTCAAAAACCTCAAAGGTTTTAGCGCAACTCGATTTCACCGCGACGCCGCGCTATAGCAAGGGCGCGTTGTTCACCTGGACGGTTTACGATTATCCGCTCAAGCAAGCGATCATTGATGGCATCGTCAAGCGTCCGATGAAAGGGATTGCGAGCGGCATCCAGGAAGCCAAGTCCACCGTTGCCAGCACACGCTACAAAGCGTACCTCACCGCCGGCGTCGAACGCTGGCGCGAATATCGCGAACAATTAGCGCCGCTCAACAAGAAACCGATTCTGTTCGTGATGCTGAACGACACGACCGAAGCCGACGATGTGGGCGATTATTTGCAAAGAAAATATCCATCCGAGTTTGGCGGCGACAATCTGCTCGTCATTCACACCGACCGTTCGGGCGACGTATCGAAAAAAGATTTGGACAAGGCGCGCGAGGTGGCGCGCAATGTTGACTTGAGCGATAGCCCGGTCAACGCGATTGTCAGCGTGCTGATGTTGCGCGAGGGCTGGGACGTGGAGAATGTTACCGTCGTCGTCGGCTTGCGCCCGTACACATCGAAAGCGAATATTTTGCCGGAGCAAACAATTGGGCGCGGCTTGCGAAAAATGTTCCGCGATCTCGCCACCGATTACATCGAGCGCGTGGATGTGATCGGCAACAAGGCGTTCATCGGTTTTGTCGAGCAACTCGAAAAAGAAGAAGACATTGCGTTTGGCACGTTCGACGTTGGCAAAGATAAACTCGTCATCGTTACGATTCAGCCCGACCCCGCCAAAATGGACAAGGACATTACCTTGCCCACACTCTCGCCGATTCTCGCGCGCAAGAAAACGCTCGCCGAAGAAATCGCCGCGCTCGATGTTGCAAAGATAAAGTGTCCGATGCTTCCGCGCAAAGCGAACGATGCGACCGCGCAAACTTTTCATTACGAGGGCTATGATTTCATCACGCTCCAAAAAGAAATCGAACGCGATTACACGTTGCCTGAAGTGCAAACGGCGCAAGAAGTGATTTCGTACTATGCCAAACGCATCGCGCAAGATGTGAAACTGCCCTCGCAGTTCGCCGCGCTTGCGCCCAAGGTGCGCGAGTTTTTGGAAACACGCGCATTTGGCGCGCGCGTAGATTTAGACGACCCCGTGATTATCAAAGCGATTGCGACGAACGTCGCGCAATACGTTACGGTGAAAACGTTTGTCGAAGCGTTGCGCCCGCTCGTCGTGCAAGAATTACAACCGCAACTTGTCAACCAGGGCAAGAAACTTGCCGAGACAAAACCGTTTCCGTACTCGCGCCCAACTTTCAAAGCCGAGAAAACCGTTTTCAATCTCGTGCCGTGCGACAATAAATTCGAGCAAGCGTTCGCCGAATTTTTGCAAGCCGCGCCCGACATCACCGCGTTTGCCAAACTGCCCGAGCAATTCGGCTTTGCCATCGAGTACACGGATGCGACGAACAACTTGCGCTACTATGAACCGGATTTCGTCGCCATTGCCGAAACCCGCGCGCATTACTTGATTGAAACCAAAGGGCGCGAGGATGTGGACGTGGCAAACAAAGATCGCGCGGCGATGCTGTGGGCGGAAAACGCAACGCGGTTGACCGGGACGCAATGGCAATACGTCAAAGTGCCGCAAAGAGAATTTGAACGATTGCAACCCGATCAATTTGCCGATGTGCTGGTGTTTGTGCCGTCGGTATGATTCCGAAACACCCGAATCAAAACGCGCACGGCTCGTAAACCGTGCGCGTTTTGATTTCATTCAATTCGTACCAGTCAGCAATCCCTTCGCCAAACCCCAAAAACGATCCACGAATAACGCGAATCTGCGCTAATTTTTTATTCGCGGATAAAAATCGAACGGCAAAATTTGGCGCAGGTATTGAACCCGATCTTTACTTTTTATCCTTCAACGCGTGTTGCACGACGATGGTCAGCGGCGGCGTCTCGGCGCGATTGCCTGCCGCGTCAATTGCCACCACCTTGATCAAGTGCGACTCGACAAAGCCGGGCGAGCCGGGAATGTTGACGGTGTTGGAGATCAAGATCATCCCGGTCGAAAAGACCGCGCTCACCGCCGGGTTGGGGTTGGTTTGCTTGGCGACAATGCCGGTCAATTCTTCTTTGCCGGCGGTGCCGTCGGGATTCGTGATGATGCGCGTCACGGTGATCGGTTTGGTCGGCGTGACGACTGCGGCGGCGGCAAGCGTGCGCGTCAAGGTGTCGGACATTTTCAGGTTCCACTTTTTGTTGAACGGTGCGACGGTGCTAGAGCCGATGAACGCACCATCCACGTAAAACTCGACGCGTGACATGGACGCATTGTCCACGGCTTCGACGCCAATCGAAACCCACTCGTCTTTTTCAGGACTGTAACTTGCCATATCCGCCGGGTGAATGATCTTGACGGTTGGCGGCTTGTTGTCCACGATCACTTGGATCGCGGATTCGCGCGGCGTGCCGTTGCGTTCGACCGCCGTTAGTTTCAGCGTGTACAAACCGTCGAGCGCGGTCACGTCCCAGTTTTCGAGAAAGCCATTGTCCACGCGATTGGAATGATCGCCGCCGATCTGCGTCCATTGCGTCGGATCGATCCCTTTGCCGAAGGCGAGCCGGTACGTCGCCAAGTTGTCGAGCCGCGTGTTGCCGGTGATCGTGACGATGCCGGCGACAGCGGCATAGGCGACCGGCGTGGTGATCGCCACGTCGCCGCCTTGCGCGGTCGCCCGCCCGCCGGTATCGTACTCGCCGGGCGGTTGCGGGAGGTTGTTCTCGCGCACCCAGTCCGCCGCTTCCGGCGGATAAATCGGAAACACTTTTTCTTCGACTTGATCGGGCGGCGTGTAGACCGTCGCCAATTTGCCGGTCGTTTTCGAAATGCGGAACGGTTGCCAAATGTTGTCGAACGTTTTCGGTTCCGTGCCGGCGATGAACAATTCCTTGACGCGTTCGCGGCAGTACGGTGTGGGGAGCAAGCCGCTCGTCGCGCACACTTCGACGCGCACCATTCCCGCCGGCTCGGTGAACCAACGCACCGGCAAGGTCTGGTGAATTTTTTCCATCACGTCGCGCCAGATGGGACCCGCGCCGCTGACGCCGCTGATGTGCTCCATCTCCGCATTGTCCGCGTTGCCCACCCAAACGCCGACCGCGTAATCTGGCGTATAGCCCATCGTCCAGTTGTCGCGCCAGTCCGAGGTGGTGCCGGTTTTGACGGCGGCGGGGCGCGTCAGTTTCAGCACGCTGTTCGAGCCGAACCCTGGCGTGCGTGCTACATTGTCCGCCAAAATGTCGCTCATCAAGTACGCGAGTTGTGGCGTGACGATCTGTTGTTTTTCCGGTTGTTTGAGTTCGTACAGCGTCTTGTTGTTTGCATCCACCACTTTGAGGATGGCGACCGGTTCGAGCGAGCGATAGCCCGGCTTCAAGTCTTTCGGATCAATGGGTGTGCCCGCCATCACGCCCTGGTTTGCCAACACGCTGTTGGCGTAGGTCATATCGAGCAAGGTCGTTTCGCCGCCGCCGAGCGACAGCGCGAGACCGTACTGATCGCGGTTCAGCGTGTTGATGCCCAAGCGGTGCGCGGTCGTCACGATATTCTTGACGCCGATTTTTTGCGTGAGCAAAACTGCCGGAATGTTGTATGACGATCCGAGCGCGGTGCGGAGGCGCACGGGCCCGTGATATTTGCGGTCGTAATTTTCGGGCACGTAGGGCGGGTTGCCCGGATCGTCAAAGACGGTGCGCACATCCATCAACATCGTCGCGGCGGTGTAACCCTGCGCGAACGCGGTGAGGTACGCGAACGGCTTGAACGATGATCCCGGTTGGCGTGGCGCGAGCGATACGTTCACTTGCCCGTCAATGTCGCGGTTGAAATAATCTACCGAGCCGACCATCGCGACGACTTCGCCGGTGGTGGGACGCACTACGACGATGGACGCGTTCGTCACGTTGCGTTTTTCGTCCGTCAGTTTTTTCACCTGGTCGCGCGCGGCTTGCTCGGCGATTTGTTGCGTGTTGTAATCGAGCGTCGTGTAGACGTTCAAGCCGCCGCGATACACGACTTCGGGCCCGTACTTTTCTTCCAATTGCCGGCGCACGTAGAAAACGAAATGCGGCGCGCGAATGTCAAAGCGTTTCGGCGTCACGCGCAGTTTGCTCACCTTGGTCGCGGCGGCTTGATCCGCCGCGATGTACCCCTGCGCGAGCATTTGATCGAGCACAATGTTGCGCCGTTCCAGCGCTTTTTGCGGATTATCAATCGGGTTCATCAACGGCGATTGCGGGATTGCGGCGAGCGTTGCACATTCCGCCAAATCCAAATCTTGGACGTGTTTGCCAAAATACGTTTCCGCCGCGGCTTCAACGCCGTATGCCAGGTTGCCATAGTTGTTCGCGTTCAGGTACCATTCGAGGATTTGCTCTTTTTTGTACCGACGCGCAATTTCCACCGAAAGGATCAGTTCCTTCGCCTTGCGGTTGTACGTGCTGAGCGCGGTGGGATCGCGCAAAAAGCGTTCCGCTTCGGGAATGAGCACGTTCTTGACGAGTTGCTGGGTGATCGTGCTGGCGCCCTGGATTTGCTCGCCGCGAATCGTTGTGTAGGCGGCGCGGAGCGTGCCGTACCAATCAAAGCCGGGATTGGTCCAAAAATTGCGGTCTTCCAGCGCGACGGTGGCGTTCGTGCAAAATTTGGGGATGCGTTCCAGCGGCACGACGGTGCGGTTGCCGCCCGTCGGGTCAATGATTTCGTACAGCAACACTTGGCCCGTGCGATCAAAGATGCGGGTGGTCTTGAATTGCTCCTGGGTTTGTTTGGCGATTTCGCCGGGGGCGGGGAGGTCTTTGGCGTAATAGTTATAGATGCCGACGGCTGAGGCGACGCCCACGCCCAAGGCGATGAGGAACAGCCCGCAGATGAGCGCGACACTGCCCAGCGTGAGCCGGGCGAGCATCGGCGCGGCGTTGGGCTTGGCGTGGCGCAGCCGACGCCGACGTAAATGGACTAGACGTGCGGACACGAAATTCAACTCTCCTTTAGCGTGAGCGGCGCCAGTGTAGCATCAAACGCAGAATCGCGCAAGTGTTTTTACGCTTTCCGAAACAACCCCACCCGATTGGTGTTCGTGCCGCGCGTGTTGTTTGCCACGCCCCAAATGTTCGCCGTCTTGGTGAATGTTTGTTGATTGATCAGGACGCCGTGACACTCAAAGCCGGCGGCGATACCCAGCGCGACCACATGCTCGTCCAAATTGATCTTGCCGTGCCGCACTTCGCCCACTTCGAACGCGACCCAGCCGCCGCGCCGGGTAATCCGATACAATTCGGCGAATACCGCGCCCATCACCGCGCGCCACTCGTCCAGTGTGCGCGCCTGGGTCATGCGCTGAGCAACTTGCTCCGCGTCAATCTCGTTGAACCAACAGCGCAACCAATTGTCTTGCGCGTACTGCACAATGTCGAGAAACGGCGGCGAGGTCACAGTGAGTTGCACCGCACCATTGGCGATGGCGCGCGTGGCGCGTGCGTCGCAAGCGAGAAATTGCGCGCGCGCGCCGGCGCGCCGGAGGTTTTCGATTTCCGGCGCGGACAATTCCTTGATCAACTGCCGCGATTTTTTCAGAATGATAGCGCGCGTGTCGCGGTACGGCGGAGTCTGCGCGCGCGTGCGATTGATCCGCCGCTGGCTCGCCGGCGAAACGGCTTGGTTGGGCGGCAATGTGTACACCGAGAAAAAACCGCTCGAATGGCCGGTCAACCGGTTGGTGGCGACCATGCGAATCCACGCGTCCAGTTGATCGCTTGCGCCGCGCTGGGCTTGCGCGCGCAAATAATTTCGCAAGGACGCCAACTCGGCGAGCGTTTGCGGATGGTAGAACATGGCGAGATCGCAATCCGCGCGCGCGTCGGGATCGAAGGGGATAGCGGCGAGACGCGTTTGCAGATCGCGCGGATCGGGGATGCAGAAACGCGGCTGGGCGAGAATCGCGCTGAGCGGATTGATGTCGTTGGCAATGATCTGGCGGCCCAGCAAGCCGGCTTCGAGGATCGTCGTGCCGCGCCCGGCAAACGGGTCGTACACCGTGTCGCCCGGTTGCGTCAAGCGTTCGATGAAAAATCGCGGCAGTTGCGGTTTGAAGCAGGCGCGATACGCGACTTCGTGCAACGAACAGGCTTGGCGTTGGCGCGCCGTCCAAAACGCGTTGATAAAGCGCGGGTAGGTGTGCTCGCCTACCCGCGCCGCTTCAATACGAGTGCGTTGCGGCGGGTCGGTCTCGTGTGACGTAAAGCGTTCTAGGTCGGCACGAAGGTTGAATGTTTTTTTGCGCGGCATGGATTGCATGTGAATTGCCCTGACGGATGACGACCGGGCGATCATACGCGAGATACGCGCGCACGTCAAACTTGCACGCGTAACTCCTCGATCACCCGTATCACCATTTCGCGCGGCACGTCGTCCACGATGCACGCCTCGCCGAGTGCGCGTGGCAGCACAAAGCGCACGCGCGCGCCCACGCGTTTCTTGTCGCTTTGCATCGCTTCGAGAATTGCGTCCGCCGGCATATCTCGCGGCACGCGCACCGGCAATTCCAACGCGCGCAACACATTTTCGATGCGTGCCGCCAGCGCGGCGTCGCACACTTGCAATTGCGTCGCTAGCCGCGCCGCACAGACCACGCCGATTGCCACCGCGTCGCCGTGCCGTAACGAAAACTGTGACAGTTTTTCGAGTGCGTGCCCGAATGTGTGACCCAGGTTTAACTTGGTGCGCTCGCCTTGTTCGAATGGATCGCGTTGCACAACGTCCACTTTGACGCGAATCGCGCGTGGCAACCACGCGTCAATCGTCAAACGCCCATTTCCATGTTCCAACTGCGCGAATAATTCCGGGTCGCCAATGATGCCATGCTTGATCGCTTCCGCCATGCCCGCGCGCCATTCCGTTGCGGGCAACGTCGTCAGCGTGTGCGTGTCTGCGATCACGGCGCGCGGTTGCTTGAACGCGCCGATCAAATTCTTGCCGCGCGGATGATCCACGGCAACCTTGCCGCCCACGCTCGAATCCACCATCGCCAGCAATGTCGTTGGCAATTGCACGAACGGCACGCCGCGCAAGTACGTCGCCGCCACAAACCCGGCGAGATCGCCCACGACGCCGCCGCCGAGCGCAAAGAGGATCGCGTTTCGTTCGAGGCGCGCGTCAATCAGTTGATCATACACCGCGCTCACCGTCGCCAGGTTTTTGAATTGTTCGCCGTCGGGAATTTCGAACACGCGCGGGGCGAATCCGTGCGCGCGCAACGCCTCCACCACGCGCGCCGCGTGCAAGCGCGCGACGGTTGGATTCGTGATGAGCGCGCAAACTTGTTCCGTTTGTCCAAGAACCTGGGTTAAAAACGAGGAGCGCGCGAAAGCGGTGTGCGGCGTGAGAATATCCGCTCCGATAAAAATCGGATACGTGCCCTCCGGCGTTTTCACTTTGAGCGTTTCCACTAGCTCGCCTCGCGGAATAAATTGATCGCCAAAGTGGGGAGGCGCTGTTTCATCTCCGCCAGCGAATCGCCGCCGAGTTTTTCCATCAACGCCTCCGCGAGCGTCCAGGCGACCATCGCTTCGCCGACGACGCACGCGCGCGGCACGTGCGAAAAATCGGAACGCTGATACTGCGCCAGCGCCGGCGCGCCGGTCGCCAGATCAATCGAGCGTAACGGTGTCACCGTCGTCGCAATGGGCTTGAGCGCGGCGCGGATCACAATCGGCATCCCGTTCGTGATCCCACCTTCCAAGCCGCCCGCCCGATTGGTCATGCGAGAGATTGGCGATTGGAAATTGGAAATTGGAGACGGGAGATTGGAGACTGGAAATTGATCCCTAGTCATTTGTAATTTGTCATTGACAAAAATTTCGTCTTGCACTTGCGTCCCAGTCTTTTTTGCGTTTTCCCACGCGTCGCCAATCTCCACGCCCTTGACCGATTGAATGCTCATCACCGCTTGCGCCAGTTTCCCGTCGAGTTTGCGATCCCAGTGAGTGTGGGAACCTAACCCAACCGGCACGTTCAGCGCGACGATTTCGATCACGCCGCCGACAGTGTCTTGCGCGCGCATCACCGTTTCGATCCGCGCGCGAATTTTTTCCGCGCTCGCCGCGTCGGCGATGGCAAGTTCCGATGCGCCCGCGCGCGCAAAAATTTCGGGATAAGCGAGGTCGGGGATTTCCGCACGCACGCCACCAATTTCGAGCACCTGACTGCCGACGACGATCCCGAATTCGGCGAGCAACATCCGCGCGAGCGATCCGCACGCGACGCGCATCGCCGTTTCGCGCGCGCTGGCGCGTTCGCCCACCCAGCGCAAATCGGCAAGCCCGTACTTGATCGCGCCCGCGAGATCGGCATGCCCGGGTCGCGGGATCGTTTGGCGGGGCACACTGCGATCTTTCCAATTCGCGTAATCCAAGTTTTCGATTTGGAGCGCGACCGGCGCGCCAATCGTCGCGCCGTTGATCACGCCGCTCAAAACGACGACGCGATCTTGTTCGATCCGCATCCGCGCGGATCGCCCGACGCCGATTTGGCGGCGCGCCAGATCGCGCTGGAGCATTTCCAAGTCCACGCGCAAGCCGGCGGGCAAACCCTCGACGATGCCGAGCAAGGCGGGTCCGTGCGATTCGCCGGCGGTGAGAAAACGGAGCATGGGCAACCTCAATCCTTCACGGGATCGGCGCAGACGCGGATCGCCGTTGTGTGTGGGTGGGGGAAAAGTGTTTCATGTCAGACGTTTCAATTGCGCGTCGAATTCGGGAAACGAGTCCGCGACACATTCCCAGCCCTCGATGATCGTTTCGCCGTGCGCGATCAACCCGGCGACTGCGAGCGACATCGCCAAGCGATGATCGTTGTGCGCCGCGACGCGCGCGCCGCGCAATTCGGTTTTGCCGGCGATCACAAAGCCG
>CAIKBD010000215.1 GCA_903825565.1 uncultured Anaerolineales bacterium
AGGGTTCGTAAAAAAATAACTTACCGCGTCACCCAAGTCGTCATTCTGAACGAAGTGAAGAATCTCCTGCCCGTCGCGCGAGACCCTTCGCTTCGCTCAGGGTGACATTCGGCAAGTTATTCTTTTACAGACCCTAAGGGTCTAGCCGCCGAACAATTTGCTGGCGGCATTCGCAAGCGCGCCCAGCCCAATCGCAATTCGCCCCCAGTCCAGCCCCTTGATGATCGCGTCGTCAATCTTTTTGCCAACGCTTTGCGCGGCATCCAGCGTCTTGCTCACGCCTTCCATCGTTTCCGCCGCCGTCTTGAGCGTTTCACTCATCGCTTTGGGATTCGGCTTGTCCTTTTTCGCCTCGGCGATCACTTCTTGCACGTCGCCTGCAACCGCCTCGATGCGGCGTTGTTGCGCGGCGGGCAAGGCAGGCAGTTGCTTGACCTCCGCAATTTGCGCTTGCACCTGCTCCGCCTCGGCGATGAATTGTTGCGGCGTGGCAATCTGCGCAATGTGCTGACGATAGTCGTTGTACTGATCCCGCATCACGACATCACGCCCGGCTTTGATGTTGGTCTGATTGCCCATGACCACCCGTTTAGCTTTGATGCCACCTTGGACAATCGTGCCGCCACTCATTTTGCCCACCTTGACGCTTTTCGTCACGGTGGGTTTGCGCGTTTGCGCGGCTGTCTTTTTTTTGTTTGGCGTTGTCTTGGACATTTGCCCCTCCTCGATGTGAAAATTTTTCCAGCTGGGGGGCAAAAACCGCCCCCAGCCCCCCCACAGAAAACCAGCCCCCAGCATCCAGCATCCAGAATTCAGGATTCAGCAATAGAGCCAGGAGAACACAACCGATACCCAACATTGAAGTTATAGTTGTCAGTCACAGTCCTGAGGCGATACGCACAGCGCGCACTCGGCCTACCATTGACCCACGAGCCGCCACGGACGACACGCTCTTTCTCGCTCTCGGGATTTTCGCGGTCATCTCCCCAATACGGATATTCGCGGTACAACGTACTCGTCCAGTCCCAAGTGTTGCCCGCCAAGTCTTCCGCACCGCAGACGCTCACGCCCCCGGCGGCTCGATAGACACCGACTGGCGATGGCTTCATCACGCGCCCCTCGATGGTGTTGGCGCGTGCGGCGTCCCATTCCTCGCCCCAGGGATAACGCCGCCCATCCCCACTACGCGCCGCCGCTTCCCACTCGACTTCGGTCGGTAAGCGCAAGCGCAAGGTTTCAGGTTTCACGTTTACGGTTTCAAGTTGACCGTTACGCCAAACCTGCAACTTGAATCCTGAAACCTTGAGCATTTCCGTCAGCCACACGCAGTACGCACTCGCCTCGAACCAGGTCACGCCGACCACCGGTTGCGACGGATTGTTGTACTGCGCGTCATTCCAATACTCCGGTCGCTCGCGTGATTTGCTGGATAACTGTTTGCCCATCTCGGCTTTTAATTCTTCTTCGGTTAATCCGGCAATCCATTCATAGCTCTGAATTTCCTGCGGCGAGTAATTTCCCGAACGCTCGAACTGTTCCTTCCAGTTTGGATTAGATTGGAGCGCTTGCCAAACTTGAATCCACCCTGCAAACTGTCCGCCCGCGACATCTTCGCCCTTCAGCCAACGCTTGGCTAAAGCGGTTTCCCAGTACCGTTCATCCTGGTAACCGCCCGCTTCGATAAAGCACGCATACTCGGCGTTCGTCACCGCCCACTTGCCCATTGCAAACGCCGGCAGTTCAATGTCGTGTTGCGGCTTTTCATCAGCATACTGACTCGCATCATCGCCGATGCGGTACGTGCCCGCCGGCACGTTCACCATGGTTGGCACAATCACCCGCACACCGTTGACCGTTTGTGGCTCAAAGCGCGGGTCGCCAAGCCGCCCCAGCGTGAACCCCGCTTGCAAACGCGCGCGCAGATGCGCCGCCGGGTCATACAACTCGGCAAGCAAATCCGCGCGCACCTGTTTCGTCACCGCGTCCGGTTGCGCAATCCCGGCTTCGTCCAACAGCCGCCCCGCCAAGACCGGGTTGTGCGGACGCACCGCTTCAATCAAACGCGCCGGCTCGCGCGCAATGCCGCACGCCAAAATCGTCGTCACTTCCCAACCCGTCGCCGGCGGTTCGGGTAGCGCGTCCCATTCGCCGGCATCCCCCGCCGGCATTTCATCCGCCCGCCGCTTGCATTTCCATAACGCCGCCAAATCTTCGCCTGCCTCAAAACGCCGCAATAGTTCCAACGCCGCAAAATATTCTTGCAACAGGTGGTGATAAAAACGAATGTCCGGGTCGGTGCTGGGATCGAGAAGCGTCGCCGCCCGCGCAAAGCGAAACAAGTCTGCCGGCTTGAGCGCCCATTCTTCGCCGTTGACCTCAACCGTCGCGGGCACACTCGCGCGCGCCGCTTTGAGCGCGAGTGTCGTGCTGTCTCCTTCCGCTTGCATCCGGTACGCCAACTGCGCGAGCGCCTGCGTCTGCGCCTCGCGTCGTATCCAGCCGCGATGCGCCAAGCGTTCTTCGCGCGCAAACAATTCGCTCACAAACCATTCGAGCAAATGCCCGCGATTGCCCATCTCGCGCTGGTTCGATTTCCACGCGTGGACGAGCAGGGACAGGTTGAACGGATTGCGCGCCATCTCCAACAACCGCGTCTGGGGGTCGGCGAGTTGCTCCGCCAGTCCCTGGGCGGCGTTGCGCTCCAAGTAATCCCAGATGCGCGCATTGTCGAGCGGCTCGACGCGCACGCGCGGCACATTCAATTGCGCGTCGTAATCCTTCTCCCGGCTCGTGAACACGATTTGATTCGCTTCGCCATAATCGGCGGCGAACAAGCGCCACGCTTTCAAACGTTCCGCGCGTTCCTCGCGCGGCAATTCGTTGATGCCGTCGGCAAGCAGGAGCACGCGCCCCGCCGCAAGCGCAGCCCCCAAGTTTGTGCCGGTGCGTTGTGCCCACTCGGCTTGCAGAAAATCCAGCGGCGAACGTTGCGCTTGCTGGCTCAGCCGCACGAACAGCGGCACCCGCACAGTTTCGCCCCCAAGCAACGCGCGCGCCGTTTCAAACGCAATCTTTTGCAAGGTCGTCGTTTTGCCCGCGCCCGGTTCACCCAGGATGACGAACGTGGAATGTTTCGCCAACGCCTCGGTAATATCCGCGAGCGGCTCGGTCGTCACGCGCGCTTCGGGTCCCGCGTCTTCACGCGGAATGCAAAACTCGGAATAGGCAATCGGCAGATCCAAGCCGGCGACGAGGCGTTGCTTGTCCACCTGGGCGGCGAGTGGGATGAACTTGGTTGCCCAGATGCGATAGTCGCGGTGCGCGACGAGCGACAACAAGTACGCGCGCACGTGGCGGTTTTTGCCGAGGTGCTGAATGGCGCCGGGCTGAAAGGTCAACGCTTCGCCGGCGTGTTCCGCGCGCAGGGTGTCGCCACTCGGCAGAAACGTGGCGCCGCCTTGCAGAAAGCCAAGCACCTTGTCAATCAACCGCTCCAGGTCTGGCGCGGTAAAGCCGTAGGTGATGTGTTGATCGCCGGCGATGAGCTCGGCGCAATGCGCGTCCCGCCCGATGAGCACGCCGCCGCGTTGCGTGCCGACGGTCGGCTGGGCGCCGCGCGTGCGCCGCTTGGCAATCACCGGCTTGCGCGCGGCTTGGGGCGCGGGCTTGGCGGTCTGCCGAGATAATGGCTTGGGTTTAGGCGTGGGTTTCTTTGGCAAGCGAATCCCCCTTCAAATAGCAACAGGCAAGACCATGCCGGCTGACATTCTCACGCGCCAGTCGCAATGGTCTTGCCCGTTGAACAGATGTGGCTTCATGCTGCGCCTCGGTCAAATGATCGATCAGCACGCACTTGGGTCAGGTCGAGCGAACCGTTCCCAAATAGTATACCACATTGGGGGCGCAGGGCAAACGCGGCAATTCCAAGCCAGGGCTTTTTCAAAAGTCAGGCGACCCTCATCCCAACCTTCTCCCTCAAAGGGAGAAGAGGTAAATTCCCTCGCCCCTATTGGGGAGAGGCGATAGCGCGTCGTC
>CAIKBD010000216.1 GCA_903825565.1 uncultured Anaerolineales bacterium
ATTTGCCGCCAACTGGTGGAATTGCATGGCGGGCAAATCGGGATTCGGTCGTCGGGCGAAGAGGACGCCGGTTCGACGTTCTATTTCACCTTGCCCACGTTGGGCGAACCGGCGACGGCGCAAGCCAGCCCCGCGATCCTTCCCGATTTGGTGTTGGTGCTAACGGCAAATCCCGACCAGGGTACGCGCTTGCCTGATTTTTTGACGCGGGAGGGCTTTCACGTTCGCACCCTAGACGTGCGCGATGGATCCGATTGGCTGTCCCAAGTGTTGGCTCTGTCGCCCGGTGCCATCGTGTTGGATATGCACCCCACGCTGGAATTCGGTTGGCAATTGATCGAGGCGCTCAAAAGCCATGCGCGCACGCAAGATATTCCCGTGCTGTTTTATACGCTCGCCGCGACAGACACTGGCGCAATGTTGGCGCTCGATCATGCGCCCAAGCCGCTCGATGCGGCGACTCTGACGCGCACGCTGCAGCGGTACGGCTTGAGAGCCGATCCCGATGCGCCATCACCCGCCATTCTCATCGTGGACGACGATCCGGCGATTTTGGATTTGCATACCCGGATCGTGCGCGAATTTCTGCCGCAGTGTCATACGTTGCAAGCGGCGAATGGTCGCCTCGCGCTAGAAGCGATGGCGCGGCAAACGCCCGCGCTCGTGCTTCTCGATCTGGTGATGCCAGAACTTGACGGGCTGGGCGTGTTGGCGGCGATGCAGGAAAGCGAACGCTTGCGCGGGATTCCGGTGATCGTGCTCACGGCGCAATCGCTCACGCACAAGGAAATGGCGCGGTTGAATCAGAGCGTCGCCGCGGTGTTGCACAAGGGGCTGTTCTCCGCCGACGAAACGCTGATGCACATCAAGCAAAATTTGTTGCGGCACAAGCGGTTGAGCAATGAAACCCGCCGCACCGTGCGGAAAGCGATGGCGTTCATCCACGAGTATTACGCCGACTCGCTGTCGCGCGATCAAGTTGCATCGTTCGTCGGGGTGAGTGCGCGCCACCTGACGCGTTGCTTTAACCAGGAACTCGGCATTGCGCCCATTGCCTACCTCAACCGCTATCGCGTGAAACAAGCCAAAGGGCTTTTGGAAGCCGGCGAGCAAAACATTACACAGGTTGCCCAGGCGGTTGGCTTTTCCAGCAGTAACTATTTCACCGATGCCTTTCGGCGCGAAATGGGAATTTCGCCGCGCGAGTACCAGCGGCGCAAGAATATGGGCTTGCCGTGAGCCACCGGCGCACGTTTCGGACTGACCCGCTTGCGGGTCAGTTTTTGTTTGGGGCGCGGCGGGTAACATGTTCCAAAATCATCAAAGTCTGTCCCAAAAACAGAGGACTCGAATTTAGAACTAGATTAGACTTGTAGGGCATTGATTTGTGTCTCGTTACCTAGCCGTGCCTACTTTGGCAATGGCCCATTCGATTTTTTGTAGGGGCGGGGTCATCCCGCCTTGATCCCAGGGCGACAAGACGTCGCCCCGACGCGTTAATCTGCCATTGCCAAACTACCCAAATGCGATGCCGCGTACCCTCCACGCGGAATGTGCGTTGTCCTGATGCAAGTTCGCCAAGCGCCGATCTCTCGGAAGGAGAACGGTATGTCACAGACGATCATTATTGGCGCGAATGATCCGAATATTGCTTATCTGCTCCAACGCTATGCCG
>CAIKBD010000217.1 GCA_903825565.1 uncultured Anaerolineales bacterium
GATCCACGACCTCGTTCAAACGACCATTGCCAAAGTCGGCGAAAACATAATCGTTCGCCGCTTTGTCCGATTTGAATTGGGCGAATAAATGATTCGGGGAAATGAGTGACCAGGTGGAAACTCGTTTTCCCCGCCGTGTCACTCGCTCCCCTGCGTTCGTTGTGAAACCCGTTTTCTGCGTTGAAGAGAAAACGGGTTTCTTCCGAACCTGTGAGGGAACATGCTCGCATCCAAGTACAAACGCATCCTGCTCAAACTGGGCGGCGAATCGCTGTGCGGCAAAGGGCACACCGGCATTGACACGCAAAACGTCGCTTACCTCGCCGATGAAATCCAAGCCGTCAAAGCGCACGGCGTCGAAATTGCCATCGTCATTGGCGGCGGCAACTTTTGGCGCGGCAACGATCCGTACGCCCAAACCATCGAACGCGCAACCGCCGATTACATGGGCATGCTCGCCACCGTGATGAACTCGCTCGCCCTGCAAGATGCGCTCGAAAAGCGCGGCTTGCAAACGCGCGTGCAGACCGCCATCGAAATGCGTGCCGTCGCCGAACCGTACATCCGCCGTCGCGCCATCCGTCACCTCGAAAAGGGGCGCATCGTCATTTTCGGCGCCGGCACCGGCAACCCGTTCTTTACCACCGACACTGCCGCTGCGCTCCGCGCGCAAGAAATTGACGCGGACATTTTGTTCAAAGCGACCAAGGTGGACGGCGTGTACGACAAAGACCCGTTGAAATATCCCGACGCCAAAAAATTCGACCGCATTTCGTACAACGACGCGATTATGATGGAGCAAGTCCAAGTGATGGACAATACCGCGCTCTCGCTCTGCATGGACAACCACTTGCCCATCCTCGTGTTCGATCTCGCGCAACCGCGCTCCATCGAACGCGCCGTGCTCGGCGAAACAGTCGGTACGCTCGTAACCAAATAACGCCGGCAGCCGAGTGGCGCGCGCCAACCCGCTTGCCCGCTCACTGATTCACTGGGAGTCTCTATGATTGAGGAAGTCAAAGCCGACGCCGAAAGCAAAATGAAAAAAACCATCGAGGCGTTCAAACGCGAACTCGTGGGCATTCGCACGGGACGCGCCTCCACCGGCTTGCTCGAACCGATCAAGGTGGAGTACTATGGCGCACCGACCCCGCTCATTCAAATTGCCGCGATCTCCGCGCCCGAACCGCGCCTCCTGGCGATCAAACCGTTCGATCAATCCAGTTTCGCCGCGATTGAAAAAGCGATCCTCAAATCGGATTTGGGGTTGACGCCGATCAACGACGGCAAACTCATCCGCCTGCCGATCCCCGCGCTCACCGAAGAACGCCGCCGCGATCTCACCAAACTCGTCCGCAAGCACGCCGAAGAATCGCACGTCGCCGTGCGGAATATTCGCCGCGACGGGTTGAAAGACCTGGAAGAGATGGAAAAGGAAAAGATGATCTCGGAGGATCAACATTTCAAGGGCAAGGATTTGCTCCAAGAGATCACCGACAAGTCCATCGCCCAGATCGATCAGATCGCCAAAGTCAAAGAAGCAGAAATTATGGAAGTCTAGCGAGTCGGCTAGTCGGCTGGGCGCATCGTTTGACTATACGCCTAGCCGACCACTCGATTAACGACCAAACAACTATGGAATTTGACAAGAGCGCACTGACGAAAATTCCGACGCACGTTGCGATCATTATGGACGGCAACGGGCGCTGGGCAAACCAACGCGGCTTGCCGCGCCACGAAGGGCATCGCGCCGGCACCGAAAATATGCGCCGCGTCCTCGAAGGCGCGGTCGAGTTCGGCGTTCAAGTGCTGACCATTTACGCCTTTTCCACCGAGAACTGGGGCAGGCCCGAAGCCGAGGTGCACGGCTTGCTCGACATCCTGCGCGATACGATTGCGCGCCAAGTGCCCGAACTGCACAAGAACGGCGTGCGCCTCCGCCACCTGGGTGCGCTCGAAGGCATTAGCGCCGAGATGAAACAAGCCGTCCGCCAAGCCATCGAGTTGACCAAGCACAACGACCGCATCACGCTCAACGTCGCCTTTAACTACGGCGGGCGCGCAGAAATCCTCAACGTGATCCGCCGCCTCATCGCCGACGGCGTGCCACCCGACCAGATCACCGAAGAAAAATTCGCCAGTTATCTGTACACCGCGGGCTTGCCCGACCCCGACCTGATCATCCGCACGGCGGGCGAAATGCGCCTGTCGAATTTTCTGATCTGGCAAGGCGCGTACGCGGAATACTATTCCACGCCAACCTACTGGCCCGATTTCGACAAAGCGGAATTGTACCGTGCCCTCGCCGCATTCAGCCAACGCCAGCGCCGGTTTGGCAAACTCGAAAACGTGTGACCCGTGAAACGCGAGGTTGCTTTGAACCGACTGCTCTCGCCAGCCGGGTTTCCCCTGGGGTGCGTGCCCGAGTCCGTTGACGTGAGCGGACTCGTTTTTTTCGGGCTGGATCGCTACGCATGATGCCCAACCTTTTTCTCTCCGCGCTCTCGCTGGGGAATATGCTCTTGTCCTCGGCGATCATCATCTTTTCCTTTTCGCTTTTTTTGTACCTGTTCGCCTACAACTTTCGCAACAACGTAGCGCGCGCTTTTTCGATCCTGCTGGCGTTCATCAGCATCATCTACGTGGGCGATGTGTTTTTGCAACGCGTCGAAACATTCACCGACGCCGTTGTGTGGTTGCGCTTTAAATGGCTGGGCATCGCGTTCATCCCCGCCGCGTATTTGCATTTCTCCGATGCGATCCTGCGCTCGATGAATGCATACTCGCCGCGCCGCTGGCTCGCCGTCGCGCTGTCGTACCTGACGAGCGGCGCGTTCCTCCTCCTCGTCACGCTCACCGATCTGGTGGTGCGCGACGGTTTCTTTTTTCCCCAAGCGACCCAGTTTGCCGCGGGACCGATCTTTCCGCTCTTTGCGATTTTCTTCTTCGCGCTAACCGGCTGGGGCTTGCACAACATCAACCAAGCGCGCGCGCGCTGTCTCACCCCGACGACGCGCCGCCGGATGTCGTACCTCGGCGCGGCATTCTTTGCGCCGGCGCTCGGCGTGTTCCCGTACCTCATCTTCGCCAGCTTCCCCGCCGAATTTTCGCCGCGCCTGCTCCTGTTGCTGAACTTGCTCGCCAAGATCGGCGTCGGCGCGATGCTCACCGTGATGTCGTACACCGTCGCGTACCAGGGCGCGCTCTCGCCGGATCGCATCATCAAACACAACCTCGTGCACTTTTTACTGCGAGGCCCGCTCGTCGCCACCGCCGTCGTCGGCTTGATGCTCTCCGTGCCTACCGTCGAACGTTGGATCGGCTTGACGCGCGAGACGATCTTGTTTGCCACCGTCATCGTCGCCATCGTCATTCTCGAACTGGCGATCAACTTGGCGAAACCCTGGGCGGATCGTATGCTCTCGTGGGGCGACCGCGCCGAACTGCGCCGCATCCAAGAACTGGATACGCGTTTGCTGACGACGGGCGATTTGCGCCAGTTGCTCGAAAATATTTTGGCGACGACGTGCGATCTGTTGCAAGTGCAAACCGGGTTCGTCGTCGCGCCCGATGACCAGGCGTGGCGCATCGAGACGTTTGCCGGCGCGCGCGAACCGATCCGCCAATTCCTCGCGCGCACGAATTGGGCGGACGTGTTGCAAAGCGCCGCGCCGCGCGGCAGTTTTCTCGTCGTGGGTGAATTTTGGTTGTGGCGTTTGTTTGCCAAATCGCGCGATGAAGTGATCGGCATCTTGGGGGTCGCCGCGCGCGCGCCCGCCGCGCATCTCACCGACCGCGAACAGAAACTCGTCGCCGCGCTCGCGCAACAAGCGGAACTGGCGTTGGAAGATCGGCACTTGCAACAAGGTGTGTTTAACGTGCTTGAGGAACTGACGAGCGAGATCGAGTTATTGCAACGCGCGCGTTCCAAGCCGCGCTACCTCGGCGCGATCCAAGCGGCGCAAGCCGAAGACGAAGCGATTCGCTCGCCGGATTTTCACCGCGCCGTCAAGGATGCGCTCGATCATTACTGGGGCGGGCCCAAATTGTCGGAAAGCCCGCTCCTCCAGCTGAGCATCGTCCAAGCGTCGCTGGAGGAGTACGAAGGCAACCCGGTGCGCGCCTTGCGCGCCCAAATCGCCCGCGCGATTGAATCGCTCAAGCCGGACGGCACGCGTTCGCTGACGGCGCCGGAATGGTTGCTGTACAACATTCTCGAACTCAAAGTGATCCAGGGAAAAAAGGTTCGGGAGATTGCGTATCAACTGGCGATCAGCGAAAGCGATCTGTACCGCAAGCAACGCGTCGCGATCCAAGAAGTGGCGCGTACGCTGGCGACGATGGAAGAGCTGCGCAAGGGCGAAAGTAATGGCGCGGGCAAAAGTTCGCCCGAAACCAAAACGGCAGAAGAGTAAGGGCGAAGCATCTTGCGGCAGTCGCTCTCGCAAAATGCTTCGCCCTTACTCCATCGTCGCGCAGATTTGCTTGGCTACCGTGCGCTCGATCTCACGCAGGGGGTGGCGCTCCTCACTCACCCGTTTCCTGCCGCAAAAAACCGAGAGGCACAAAGGAATCAATCCTTGTGCCTCTGGGTCAACCTGAAACTCACTGCCGTTTTACTCATCTTGCATTTGGCGCAAGCGCATCATGCGCGCGCGGCGTCGCCCTTTGCGTTCGTCCATTCGGCGTTGCTCGCCTTTCGGCACGAACCAAC
>CAIKBD010000218.1 GCA_903825565.1 uncultured Anaerolineales bacterium
CACGCTGGCGGCGGGCACATTGGACATTCGGTATGCCACGCCAGCGGCGACAATTACCTGGTCGAGCAACACCGTTGCGCTCGCGGCGAGTAGCGGGCATGGCGTGGCGTTGTTTGCCAATGGCAATGCGCTCAAGTGCTACTATGTGCACTCGGACGGTTACACGGTCAAGGTGATCACGAGCAGTGACGGCGGGCATACCTGGGGCGCGGCGACGACCGTTGTCGCGCTGGCGACGCAACCGAGCAACGTCTATTTGGCTGCGCCATCGGAGAACATTGTGCTGGTGGCGGATAACGCGGGCGGCAAAACGCAGCTCAAGGTATGCGCGCAGTATGGCGGCGCGTGGTACGCGGCAAACTGGGACCTCGGCGGGATCACCATGACTAGCGCGGTGAACGTGTACGGCGTGGGCCCGCGCACCGTGCCGTTCGATGCGATCAACCTGACGCCGAATGAGACGGTCGTGGCGTTTTACGCCACCCAACCGCGCAGCTACGTCAACGACGGCATTTACACCTGTGGCGTGGCGAACCTGATCCCGACCTTTGCCCCGCAGTGGAAACAGCCCGCGCCCGTGTTTGCCACCAATCCCGGCTTGGCGAGCGTGGGGCAGACGGCGTATCCGCGGCTGTACATTGCCTTTCCAAAACTGCAGGCGGTGGGCAGTGAATGGTGGTTGACCGCATTAGAGATCTCGGGTTTCGCCGGGCACAACGTATATCACCTCTGCTATTTTCGCACGCTGGACGGCGAACATTGGACGGACCGCCAATACCTGGCGGGAACCGACCTGAATTATCTCGCCGGCGCTACGCCCACTGCGTTTGCGTTCAACGACCTGTTGGGCGCACGCGTGCTTGGGGCGGGCGATTTTATCTATCTCCTGGGATTCGACAAGACCTGGCGCACGGATGCCACGCGGCGGTGCGGAGTGGACAATTCCGCCAAGCGGATCGATCTGACCGGCGATTTGGTGTCGAATTTGACGATCAGCAAGCCCCCCACGGGCAACGCCGGCACGCTGACCTTTACGCTGGCAAACCCCAACGCCAAGTACACCAACTCGGCTATTGTGCGGCGTGGCGCGACGCTCGTCGTCAGAACCGGCTACGTCACCACCCAAGGCGAGGAAACCTCCCCGACCATCACTGCCCTCATTGATGAAATTCGTCACGCCACGCGGCTGACTGACGCCGGCGTCGAGAACACACTCGAAGTTACCGCGCGCGATTTCGTCAAGCGGTTGCAAGACGACGGGTGGCAACCCGATATTTTCTACGACTATGCGTCGCCGACGCGCACGAACCTAACCCAGTTTGGCGATCTGACTTCGTTGAATATTTTTCGCGGCTCGTTTCACACCGCCGGCGGCGAACTGCACGGCGGCATCATCGATCCGAATGGAACGGTGGCGGACAACCTGGCGACGCTCGCGCACCTGCGCGGCGTGGACGGCTACGCCGAAATCAAATTCAAATGTTTGGGCGCGTGGACGAATTCGTATGTCGGCGTCGCGTTCCAAATCAAGACCGCCACCGATTACTGGGTCGTCACATACGACGGCGCGCAATTCTATTTGGGCAAAGCGAATCCGGGCGCGGGCAAAGATGTGACGTACACGGTGCTGGGACAAACCGCCGTCGCCCTCTCCGTCAATACCGTGTATTTTCTGCGCGTGCAACAATGGCACCACCGCGTCACGGCGTTCTATTCCACCGATCATCTCAATTGGACGAAGGTGATTGATTATCTCGGCGCGCCGACCGACCGGGCATATTGGGGCGTC
>CAIKBD010000219.1 GCA_903825565.1 uncultured Anaerolineales bacterium
CGCGCCTCGTCGAGCCGCCCCGTGCGGAGTTTGACGCGCACGCTCAACGCGTCCTCGCTGGGACCTTCCTCGCGCAACATTCGCGCTTGCTCGCGCAACTCTTCCGCCTCGCGCGCCTTGCCCATGTTCAATTTATTTTCGGCAAGCAATTCCAACAGCCGCGCCTGCGCCGCGCGATCATCCACGCGATCCATCAAACGCAACGCCGCTTGCAACAGTTCTTCGGCTTGCCGCGCGCGCACCGTGTCGAGGTAGATCAACGCTTGCCCGCGCAACGCGCGCGCGATGCCGCTCACATCGTTTGCCGTGCGCCACGCGCGCTCGGCTTGCGCGTACCAAGCGAGCGCGTCCGGGAATTGGCTCCGCAGACGCGCCAACTCGCCGAGCAAAAAAATCAAACGCGGGCGCGCGGCAACTTGGTCCGACGGAATATCCGCAATCCAAGCCGACAAGGTGTCGAGGCGACCGGCGCGCAAAACGCTTTCGCCGATCTGCTCGATCACCGTCGCGGCGGCGTCGAACGCGGACGCGCACAGGAGGTGATACATCGTCTCGTCGAAATTTTCATTCGCGTGAAAAAACGCGGCGGCACGCTGATGGCGCGCGCGCACGGCAGCGGGATCGAGCCGCCGCGCCGTGTTGCGCAAAAAATCGTGAAAGAGATGATGGTAGCGATAATGCTCATCGCCGAGCGCAATGACGAACAGATCGCGCTCGCGCAAATGCGTGAGGAGCGCGCGCACCTCGCTTGTCGAACACACCGCGCCGCACGCCGCCGCATCGAGTTCGCGCAACACAGCCGTTTCGAGCAAGAACGTTTGCGTCGCGGCGGATTGTTGTGCGAGCACGTCGCGCGCCAGATACGCAAAGAGGGTGTCGCGCGATGGCGATGGTTCGCCTGCCGCGCGCTCGCCGCCGAAAATGTCGGCGATGCGCGCACCCGGCTGGGCGCGCAATTCTTGCCATACCAACTGTAACGCGATGGGCCAGCCCTCGGTTTTTTCCGCGAGTCGCTCAATCTCCCGCGCATCCAATTCGAGCGCGTAGGTGTCGTGGAACAGCGCGGCAATCTCGGCACGCGTGAACGCGAGCGCGTCGCGTTTGATCTCCAGGGTCTCGCCGCGCGCGCGCCACGTGACTAGATGATCCCAGGTTAGGCGTTCGGCGTGCCGCGTCGCCACGATCACGCGCAACTCGGCGGGGAGGAACGCAAGGAAATGATCCATCAAGGCGTTCACGTCGTCGGACGCGGCGAGGTGATAATCATCAATGACTAGAAATGCCGGCGCGCGAATGAGATCGACAAGCGCGTTGAGCAATGCCGCGACGACCGGCTTGCCCGCACCGGCATACGGGTCTTGCAAAATGGCAAGCGGGGTATCGGGGAAATTTTCGAGTGGGTGGCGAAACGCGCCGATGAGGTGCGCGAGAAATTGGTGCGGGTCCGCGTCGCCTTCGGTCGCGCTGTACCAAAACAGCGGCATGGCGCCGTCTGCCAAATTGGCAAGCGCGGTGGACTTGCCATAGCCGGTGCCGGCGTGCACAATCGTCACGCGATAGTCGCGCGCTTGGCGCAACAACGCGTCCACGCGCGGGCGCACGAGGGTGTGCCGGGTGAGGCGTGGCGGGTTGAGTTTGGCGCGCAGAATAGCATCGGTGCGGTTCATCGGGCGAGATGATACCACGCGCGCGAGGGAATGTCAAAATGGCAAGTGACAAGTGACAAGTAAAAAGTAAAAGGTAAAAAGTAAAAAGGCGCAGGGTGGGAAGCGAGAAAACGTAGGGTGGGGAACAAGAAAGCGCCGAGTGGGGAGCGGGAAGGCGCAGGGCGGGGAACGAGAAAACGCCGAGTGGGGAGCGGGAAGGCGCAGGGTGGGGAACGAGAAAACGCCGCGCGGTGAATCGGGTTTGATTCCGCGCGGCGTTGGGTTTTGCTTTCCGGGCAGATCAATCTTGGGAACTGACGACGCCGATGGTCAACAGGATGTTGCCATAGACGCGTTGTTCGCCGGTGGCGATCACGAGCGCGGTGTTGGAATCGCGCGCCGCGCTGTAAAATTCCGCGCGCGCCAACGGTTGCAACGCCATGCCTGCCGGCAGTAGCGCGCGAAATTCGGCAAAGATGGCTGGCGCAGCGCCGGTGTCCGGCAACATGACTGCCGCGCTCTCAAGCGGGATCGCGGTCGCCAGTACGCGCAACGCATCCGTCGCCGAAACGATCCCCGGCGCAAGGTTCAGGTAGACGCGCGCCGCGTTCGGGTGCGCGCCGGTCGCAAAGGGATAGTTGCCATCGGCGATCAGCACGCGCGCGCCGTGCCCCGCGCGGCCCAGCGCGCTCAAAATGTCCGGGTGCAACAAGTGTGTTTTCAGCATCGGGGATCGCTCTAGCCGCGCAATGCCTTGTTCAGCGCGCGAACGGAATTGCGAAGCATTTCGAGATCGCTCAGACACGAGAGGAAGGTCATCCCGCGCGCCTGCCATCGCCGAATCACCGCCGGGTCGCTGATGTGAATGCCGCACGCGACCCGATTGCGCTTGGCGGCTTCCAACACGCGTTGCGTCATCTGCTCGATCATCGGATCGCTGGGGTCCACGCCGAGCGACAACGCCATATCCCAGGGTCCCACGAGCACGCCGTCGAGGTTCGGCGTGGCGAGCAATTCATCTGCGCGCTCGACCGCCGTTTTCGATTCGATCTGGATGATCGAAAGGATGTGTTGATTCGCGTGCGTCGTGTACTCCATCAACTTGACCGGTTCGTAATCGTTGTTTGCCTTGCCGCCGAAAATACCGCGCACGCCGAGCGGCGGGTAACGCGTCACCGCAATGGAACGCTCGGCGACCTCGCGCGTTTCCACACGCGGCACGACCACACCTTGCGCGCCCGCGTCAAGCACCGGCGCGATTACGTGATACATTCCGTCGGGCACGCGCACAAGCGGCGTGATGTTCGCTTGCCGCGCCATCGTCAAAATGGGCAACGCGCTTGTCAATGTAAACGCGCCGTGTTCCATATCCAGAATGAAAAAATCCAAACCCGCGCCCGCCAAAATCACCGGAATCGTTGGATGATCGAACTCGGATACCATCATGCCAAATACGGCTTCGCCGCGTTTTAATTTTCCGCGCACCACATTTTCTCGCATTGCTTCTCTCTCCCTTGGAAATACGACTGCCGCCGAATGACCGCCGACCGCCGTCAATTTTTTGCGCCTACGCGTGCACCGAAGGCACATGAGCAACTTTTCGACACTTTTTTTCTTGGCAGCCGATGTTTATTGCGCCGCGTTCCGAATGTCACGCAAGCGTTTCATCACCTCGTTCGCGCCGCGCCCAAAGTACGCGTGCAACGTGCGATATTCCGCGAACAATTTTTCATACGGCGCGCGATGCGCCGCAATCGGCTTGCGCGACACGGCTTTGGTTTGCGCCATCGCCTTTGCCGCATCGGTCAGCGAGTCGAAACCGCCTGCCGCGCGGCCCGCGGCGTACGCGCCGAACATCGCCGCGCCGAGCGCGCTCGCTTGCCCCGACCCGGCTTCCTTAAACTCGCGCCCGGTCACATCGGCGTAAATTTGCAACAGCAATTTGTTGCGCTCCGCCAGACCGCCGCACGCGACCAACTCTTGCACCGCCACGCCGTTCTGCTCAAACGTTTCGATGATGATTTGCGTGCCGAACGCCGTCGCCTCAATCAGCGCGCGGAAAATTTCCGGCGCGCGCGTGCCGAGCGTTGCGCCGACGAGCACGCCGCTCAACGTCGCATCCACGAGCGGCGTGCGACAGCCGTTCCACCAATCGAGCGCAAGCAAGCCCGATGCGCCGGGCTTGAGCAACGCCGCATCTTCTTCGAGCAGTTGATACAGACTGATGCTCCGTTCCGCCGCGCGCGTCTGGTACTCTGCCGGCACGCCGTGCTCGACGAACCATTCGAAAATATCGCCGACGCCGGCTTGCCCGGCTTCGTAGCCGAACAAACCCGGCAGAATGCCATCCTCGACGACGCCGCTGATGCCGGGCACGAGATGTTTGGCGTGATCCAGAATCATGTGGCACGTCGAAGTTCCCAGGATCAACACCATGCGCCCCGGCTCGGTGACACCCGCGCCGGGCACAGCGGCGTGCGCGTCAATCGTCGCCGCCGCCACCGCAATGCCCGGGCGCAAGTTCATCACGCGCGCCGCTTGCGCCGTGAGCGCGCCCGCACGCACGCCCGGCGGAACAATGTCGCCGGCAAGTTTCGTTCCGTTCATTTCGTCCAAGCGCGGATCGAGCGCGCGCAAAAAATCGTTGCTGGGATAACCCAAGCCCTTGACCCACAGCCCTTTGTAACCCGCGGCGCACGCGTTGCGTTTGAGCACGCCGGTCATTTGCCACACGAGCCAATCGCCGGCTTCTACGATCTTGTCCGCCGCCTGATAAATCTCCGGCGCGTCATTGAGAATTTGCAGAGTTTTGCTGTGCAACCATTCGGACGAAATCTTGCCGCCATAAATTTCGAGCCAGGGCTCGCGCCGCTCGCGCGCCACCGCGTTGATGTGGTCGGCTTCCGGTTGCGCGGCGTGATGTTTCCACAGCTTGACCCAGGCGTGCGGGTTATTTTTCCACTCGCGCAGATTGCACAACGGCGCGCTGTCGGCGCGCGTCGGCAAGATCGTGCACGCGGTAAAATCAATGCCGATCCCGATCACATCCTCGGCGCGCGCGCCGGCTTGTTTCATCGCTTCGGGCACGGCGCGCTTGAGCGTCTCAACGTAATCATTCGGGTTTTGCAACGCCGTGTCCGGTTCGAGTTTGATCGTCGTGCCCGGCAACTTGTCGGCAATCACACCGTCGCCGTAGCGATGCACCGCACTTGCCACCTCGCGCCCGGTCGCCACATCCACAACCAGCGCACGCCCGGACTCGGTGCCAAAATCGAGACCGATTGCAAATTTAGCCATAGCCATCCATTTACCAGACGGGGAGAGGAGGAAAATGTCTCCCCGTCTCCCACTCAAATTTTTCCGCAGAACGAAACGTTCACGCCCAACTCGTTCAGCGCCGCGGCTTTGGCGTACAACGCTTTTTTCGCGTCCGCTTCGCTCGGCGCATAAACGACTTGGATGTGATTCGCCTTGTGGCGCGCCATAAATTGATCGCGCGAAATATTGTGCATCACGAGATGCATCATGGGCCATTGCGCGGTCGTCTGCTGCCAGTTGTCTTCGGCGATGTCGCGCGGCAGTTCAACCGCCTCGCCCAAACCCAGATCGCAGTTGAGTTTATTGTTGGCGACAAACACACGGCTCCACACCACCCAGCCCGGTTTGCTCAACCCTTTGATCGTGCTCCCGCCGAGCGGAAAGTACATCGCCGGTTGCCGTTCGCCGGTTGCGCCGGCGTACCCGCCCGTGAGATGCGCGGGCGGCACCGCACCGGAAATTTCAAGAATCCACACGAACTTGCCGTCCACATTGCGCCCCCAGCGCACATCGTGCAGCGTCGTTTCAGGCGCAAAACCCAGGATGTTCCAGAGGCGATTCGTGATCAGCGCATCCAGCCCGGCGCACTCGTCCACCTCGTTAAAGTGCGGAATGGCTTTGCCGGCGAACAATTCCGCGCCGGTCGTTTCGTGGTACACCGGCGGGCGATCCACGTTATTCAAAATACCTTCGACGAGATCGGACGCGGGCGCAACGTCTTTCATCCCTTGCTGGTATTGAATGCCAATCGTGTCGCACCCAAATTCGTCCGCGATGCGAACCGCGGCGATGTACATTTTGCACTGCAACAAAATTTGTTGCTCGGTCAATTCGGTCTTTTCGTTTTTGCCGAGCGCGAATTTCATTCCTTTGGCAAGCAACCAATCGTACACCGCGCGCGCGTCCTTGTCCGCAACCGTTCGCATTTTGGCGAAGAGCGCGGACTGGCTGAGCCGTTCCTTGAACATCCCGACTGGGCTGAGCAATTCGTCGGGAATGATCGCGTTGTACATGCCCATGCACCCTTCATCGAAAATGCCCATAATGGATTTATGCGCGCGAAATTCTTGGGCAAACTTGACGCCGAGCTTTGCCGCGCCGGCTGGAATTTTGGCGTCGGCGAACGCGCGCACGTGCGACGTGTCATGCGCGACTTTGCCGGTCTTGAGCCATTTCTTCAAGCCCGTGCGGAAAAATTCATCATCGAAATTTTCGCTCCACAGCGTCGAGTACTTGACGCCGGCTTTGGTGAGCGAGCCGTTGAGGTTGAGCATCCCAACCAAACCGGGCCACTGCCCGCTCCAGTTTGCCACCGTCAGAATGGGCCCGCGATGCGTCATCAAGCCGGGCAAGACGTGATGCGTGTACTGCCACACCGCCTCGGCGACGATCAACGGCGCATCCGCCGGAATCGTGCGGAACACTTGAATACCGCGCTTTTGCGAATCGAGAAAACCGTGCTCCAAAACCGGATCGTATGGATGCGCGCGCTGTACCTGCCAGCCCTCGCGCTCGACCGCCGCGATCACTTGCTTTTCCATCGTGGCTTGCGCGAGCCAACAATTTTGATTCGCCGCTAACCGCAAGTCGCCGCTGGCGACGAGATAAACCGTTTTCATTGTTGTTGCCTCCTGAAAAAATGACCCCCCGACGCATGACCGCCGATGGCGTCAACACCTTTGCCTACGCCGGGCAAATTGATCAATTTGCCCGGCGTTTTGCGCGCGAAACCTGCGCGCGCAGTTTTTCGATTTGTGCTTTCGATTCCGCCCGCGCCGCGTTGAGCCGTTTGAAATCGCCGCGCGATTCGCGCATCGCGCTGATGATCACCATTTCGGCGGCAACATACGCCGCGCCAATGTCTGCCACTTCAGACGCGATCTCCTTCGGGATCGTCGTGACGCCATTGCAATCGCCGTGCAATAAATCGTCCGGGTGGATCGTGATACCGCCCACTTGGATCGGAATGTGAATCTGTGGAATTTGCACGTACCCGTGCGAGCAACATGCGCCGTTCGTAAAAACCGGAAAACCCAGTTGGCGCACCTGTTCCAGATCGCGCCCAGTGCCGCTCGTGATCAAGCCCATCGCGCCGAACGCTTGGTACGTCGTGCACATGATTTCGCCGAAGGTTGCCCCGGCGGACGGCTCGTCTAAATCTTGGAACACGACGATGGCGGGACCGGACAATTCGCCGAAGCGTTCCACCTGATCGCTGAGCGATGCGTACGCGTCGCTGGCGCGCGGCGCGATGGAGGCGCGAAACGTCGCCGTGGCGGCAAAGCCAACCATCGGCGGCATTTCCGGGAACGCGGCGACGATGCGCCGATCCATATATCCCGTGTTGCGCGGGCGCACGTCGAACACTTCGATCACATTACAAATCGTCGGCGTGTCGAACTGGCGCAACTTGGCAAATGTTTCATAAGCGAGCATGTGTGTTATCCTTTGACGCTACCTGCCGCAAGACCGGTGACAATATCGCGCTGGACGAAAATCGTCAACAAGAGCGAAGGTAACGTAACGACGAGCGCGGCGGCAGCGACGGGTCCCCACGACAGTTGCTCGAATGTCATCGCATTGAACACGGCAACCGGCAACGTGCGCGTTTCACGCCCGGCAATCACGACGCCGAACAGAAAATTATTCCACGATTGAATGAACGCCAGAATCGCGGCGACGGCAATACCCGGGCGCGCAATCGGCATCGAAACGCGATAGAACGCTTGCCAAATGTTGCACCCGTCCACCAGCGCGGCTTCTTCCAACTCGGGATGCATATCCTCAAAGAAACTGATCATCACCCACACGACCATCGGAATCGTAATGACCAAATGGCTGATCGTGAGCGCGAGCAAGGAACCGGAAATGCCAATGAAGCGAAAGAGCATGAACAGCGGAATCAAGTACGACAAGCCCGGCGTGATGCGCGCCACCATGATCAGCATCCCCAAGCCCTGTGCTTTGCCCTTGGCGATGCCATACGCCGCCGGCACGCCGACGAGTAAGGCGATCAACGTCGCCGCGCCGGACACGATCACGCTGTTGTAGCCGTACAGCACATAGTTACTCTCGCGGAAAATTTTGGCATAGTTGTCGAACGTCGGCGGATCGGGAATGAACACCGGCGGATAGGCAATATTGTCAATCTCGTATTTGAGCGACAGGGACAGCATCCAGAAGAACACAAAGATCGCGGGCGACACAACCAGAATCACGGAAAAGAGGAGCGCGATCCGCCCCAGCCATTTTTTCAGCCGATAGGAAATTTCCGCTTGCCGCGCCGAGTTTACCGATTCCATCGCAATCTCTCCCGCGCAACGAGCAGAATGATCGCCAACGCCAAAATGATCACAAAGAACACAACGACGACGGCGGAGGCGTGCCCGATCCGCAAAAATGAAAATGCTTGCAGATACAAAAAGATATTGATCGTTTCGGACGCCGTGCCGGGCCCGCCTTGCGAAATGACGTAAATGATGTCGAACGATTTGAGCGCATCAATCGTGCGGATGATCACGGCGATCATCAAGAACGGCAAGATCAGCGGGAAGGTGATGTAACGAAACATTTGCCACTGATTCGCGCCGTCAATCAGCGCCGACTCGTACGGTTCGGTAGGCAACGACGCGAGCGCGCCCAGCACGATCAGCATCACGAGCGGCGTCCATTGCCACACTTCGACCAACGCAAGCGTGGGGATCACCGTATCGGCGGAGTACACCCACAGCGATTTGGGAATGCCGACAAGCGTCAGGAAATAATTCAGCACGCCGAGTTGCGGGTGAAACATCATCGTGAACACGAGTGCGATGGCGACCGGCGTCGCCATCATCGGCGCGATGTAAATGCCGCGCACCAAGCCGCGTAGCGGAAATTTTTGGTGAAACACTTCGGCGGCGAACACGCCCAAAACCACCGGCAAGAGCACGGAGAGCAACGTAAAGTAGAGCGTGCGCGGAATCGTGGAGAGAAAGCGCGCATCGGTCGCCAGTTTGACGAAATTTTCGATGCCGACAAATTCGCTCTTGCCGCCAATTTGCCAATCGTGCAAACTCATCCACAGCGTATAAACCCAGGGGAAAACGATCACCGCGAAAATGGCAAGCACAGCCGGCGCGATAAACCACAGATAGGCATTTTGCCGGCTATATCCTTTTTTGCGATGGGATGCCAATGCCATGTCCACCTCTTTTTTGAGAAACCCGAAGGGTTGCTCCCAACCCTCCGGGTCTTGCGTGATTACGCTTTCTCGCTCTTTTCCAAAATCGGTTTGAATTCGTCCGTCGCTTTTTTCAGTTCGGTTGCCGCATCCGCGCCGCCGATCATATTGTTGAGCGCGACGCCGAAAATGTCGCGGAACTCGGTGACCGGGACGATGATGGGCAGAGCCGCACGCCCGATCTTGCCGGAGGCGACAACGGTATCCACCCACGCCGTGGGCACAGTGAGACTCTTGAGCGCCTCGGCGTTGGTGTAGACCGAGTTGCGCGCTTGCGAGCCAGACCCGGCGGCAAACGATTTGGCGAGGATGCTCTTGCTTGCCGCCCACATCGAAAAGTACCACGCCGCGCCTTGTTTTTTGCTGAACGACGAAATACCCATGCCGTCGCCGGTCATGCCTGCCCATTGCGCCTTGGGTCCTTTGGGTTGCACGACGTACGCAACCTTGCCCTTGACCTTGGACGACTTGGCATCTTCGAGCGGTGCGGCGAAACCGACGCCGTCCATCCACATCGCCGCTTGCCCCAACGCAAACGCCGATTGCGCCTCGTTCCAGTTGAAACCGCCGACGCCGGGCGGCGCATAGTTCTTCATCAAGTTCTGGTACATCTTGGAACATTCAACCGCTTCGGGACCGGTCGTGTTCAGGTTGAGTTTGCTGTCAATCACGTCAATGTCCCAACCCAACAGCATCCACGCCCAGAGCATCGTGTTCGCGTTCTTGAGACCGCGCCCGACAAAGCCGAAAACATTCTTGCTGGGATCGTGCAACTTTTGCGCCGCCGCCACCATTTCGTCGTACGTCTTGGGGAGCGCGACGCCCTTGGCATCGAACAGTTCCTTGTTGCAGTACAAGTTGCAATAATCAATCTTGTTCGGCAACGCGTCAATGCGTCCGTCCGGTTCGGTCGCCCATGCTTTGCCGGCTTCGGAGAAATCGTTCCAATCAAATTCGGGCGCGGTCATCGTCGGGTCTTTGAGATAGTCGCGCACGTCCATCACCCATTTGTTCTTGCCGAACAAACGCTTTTGCACGTGGAACGAATAATACACCACGTCGAAACTCGTCGCGCCGGACGCAAACTCGACCGCGAGTTTTTGGCGTTGCTGTTGCTCCGCCGGTTGATCCACGCCAACCGTGATGCCGGTCAAGTCCTGGAACTCTTTAATGTTCTGCGCCATAATATCGCCCTGGGTATTCTTGATCAACAGGGCTTCGATCTTTTCGCCTTTGAAGCGTTGCCAACTGAACGCGTCGCCAGGTGTTTTTACGACGGCGGGCGCAGTGGGCGCAGTCGTCGGTGCGGGCGCCTTGGTGGGCGCCGGCGCAGTGGTCGGTGCGGGCGCTTTGGTGGGTTCCGGCGCTTTGGTGGGTTGCGCGGGCACGGCGGTCGGCGCCGGCGCTTTGGTCGGCTCGGGTGTGGGCGCGCACGCGTTCAAGATCGCGGTACCAGTCACGCCCGCGCCAAGCAATGCCGCGCGTTTCAAAAAATCGCGGCGGGTCAATTTCTCGCTCATCGTTCTCCTCCTTGAGTTAAATCCATTGATCGAAAAAATCAAAGCGGGCAGGTCATGCCTGGCACAAACCAACCACCTCCCTGTTGTGGCTACAATTCGAGGGTACGACAAAGATGTAAGAATTCATTCACGCGCGCGTCTGTAGTCGTGGCTTGAACATCCGCCATCACTATATCACACGGCGCAAGTTCGGCGCGAATCTTTCGCAGATCATTTTCGATTTCGTCCAGCGCGGCATCCTGCAATTTGACCGGTGAGTACATCACCGCGCGCCGCGCCGCAGGAAATAATTCGCGGGCGCGCCGCAAGTCTGAACCACTACCCATATCGAGATAGCCCATCTTGGGTAACTCACGCAACACCACCAGGTACGGCGTCACGTTCCAATTGCAGGTGTGCACGCCAAAGGATTCAAAATTTTCCGCGATGCGCTGATCGTACGGAAACCCAAATTGCCGGTACATGCGCGGCGAAATCATGTTCATCACGCAATTGCTCACGTCCAGCTGGTTGATGTAAAACCCGGATGCGCGTTGCCGCGCTTGCACTTGGTGCGCGAGCGCAATCATCACGTCGGCGATCAAGTCGAAAAATTTATGCACGAGTTCCGGCTGATCCGCCATCGCCACAAAAATGGTTTGCCCAAAAATGTTGAACGCGTTGTTGAGCACACCTTGCCAATTCAAGTAACCGTGAATCTTGCCGGCGCGCCGTTCGATCTCATCCATCTGGCGAAACAGATCGGCGATGATCGGCGCGGCGAGCAAAGCGGCGCGGTCGAGATTCGCCAGTTCCGCCAGCGCCATTGCCGGACGCGCGACAATCGCGGGCCAACGATCCGCTTCGTAGCGCAACGCGCAACCGAAAATTTGCGGGATGAAGTACGATCCGTACACGCCGGAGATTGTCCAGGTATCGTCGGCGCGATTCACGTCCCAGTATGTCACGGTTGGAAACGCACGATGCAATGCCACTTTCATCATCACGAGCGTTTCGTGGCGATAGACCGGATCGAAATGCCAGCGTTCCGAAAAATCCACGCCGCAGCGTCGCGCGAACCACGCCGGCTCAAAGCCGAGCGACACACGCATCGGCGATTCGCTCCCGTCTGCCGGCTCGCGGCGCGCAGGACCTGAAATCGGAATGTGATTGCGGAGTTGACGCACTGTCATTTTGAAAATCCAGTTTACGCGGCGACCTTGATCACGATCTTGCGAACGAACACTGGCGCGCCAGCGCAATGCGTGGGCGCATGCGCATCTTCGGGAAACAGCACGACGAGTTGCCCCGGTGTCAACACGATGGGCGTCGCATCGCCAATCGGCGCGCGGCTGAACCAAATATCTTTGGCGGCGTCGTATGGTGTCGTCGGCGTCAACCCAGCGGTCTGGGTCCAGTAAATCGTTTCTTTGCCTTCGATCAAGTACTGAATATCAATGTACTTGTGGTGCCCTTCAAACGGCACAGTTTCCTGCGGTAACTTGGTCATATACGATTGCAACATTCCGTACACCAGATCGCCGTCAATTGGAAGCGTGCCGTCGGCTTGCCCGCGCCAGCCCTCGCGGCGCAAAAACTCCAACGCCTGTTCAAACTTGGAATTCAATGCGACTTGGCGCGCGAGGTTCGCGACATTCGTGACAATCATGCCGAATTCTCCTTGCCGCGCGGCGCGCTCGTCGAGCCGCGCACGATGAGGGTTGTGCCCAAATGGGTATGCACCACCGGCTGCTCGGGATTTTTCAAACGTTCGAGCAAACGCGCGGCGGCTTTTTGCCCCAGCTCGTACGTCGGTTGCGCGATGGTGGTCAGCGGTGGCTGAAGCAAAGTTGCCCAGGGCACATCGTCAAAGCCAACCACCGAAATATCGCGGGGAATTTCCAAGCCGCGCTCGCGGATCGCGTTGAGCGCGCCGAGGGTCATCAAATTATTCGCGACGAACAACGCGGTAATGCACGGCTGTTGCACGAGCAAATCGAGCGCGCTATCGTGCCCGCCCAGCTGTTTTGCGTTAGCAATGCGAATGCGCGCGCGCACAACTGGTAACTTGTGTTCGCGCAAGGCGCGCTCGTATCCTTTAAGGCGCTCTATACCCGGCGTGCGTGTGAGCGGCAAACCGACGTAACCGATGCATGTATGTCCCAGGTTGATCAAATGCGTAACAGCGTCACACGCGCCTTGCTCGTTTGCGGCGAGCACCGAGTCAATGCGCCGGCTCTTGATCTGGCGATCGATCGCAACTACCGGGATATTCTGCGCGAGCAAATCGCTGGCGTGCGGCTTGGCTTCGGAGGCGCTGGCGAGGATCACGCCGGCGACCGCTTCGGCGCGCATGACATTGATGTACAGTTTTTCCTTGTCGGGGTCTTCGTCGGAATTGCAGAGGACGAGCGAGTAACCGGCTTGGTGCGCCACATCCTCGATGCCCCGCACTACGGCGGTGAAAAACGGGTTTTGAATATCGGAGATGATCAGCCCGAGCACCTTGCTCTGCTTGGCGCGTAAACGTTGCGCGGTGCGATTGGGCTGATAGTTCAACTTGCGGATTGCGCGGAGGACTTGGCGGCGCACGGCGGGGCTAACATGCGGCGCGTCGTTCAACACGCGCGACACCGTTGCCACCGAAACGCCGGCTTGCTTTGCCACGTCATGGCTCGTCGGTGAGTCCATTCATCCATCCTGATGCCAACGCCAAGGGGTTTGAAATCGTTTACAAGCGCGATTGTAAACGATTTCAAACCCCTTGTCAAGCCCAAATTCGATCTGCGTCACCGTGTAACTCGGTTGTAACCATCGTAGATTAAACTGGTACGGCTTGAATTAGTCTCGTTGGGAGGACAACGTTGTCACTCGATAGTCCACACGTAGAATCGTTCGTGTTGCGTTTCGTGCAAGATGCATCTGCTGGAGAGGCAACCAATACACGGCTCTGGCATGCAGTTGTTGTACACGTCCAAACCAACGAAGAAAAAACCGTTACCGATTTCGCCGACGCCGTAGCGTTTATTGCGCGCTATGTGCAGATCGGCGAAGTTCATTTTCAAAGTATGAAATCAGAAAGATAATGTATCAACTCGGCTTTTGCACCTTGAAAACTGAATATGCAAGCACTCGACACAACGAGTCGGACGGCGCAATCGCCCGACGTAG
>CAIKBD010000220.1 GCA_903825565.1 uncultured Anaerolineales bacterium
AACATGGACGGCGACCACGCTGGACGGGCTGTACACCTGGGTAGACAACAACGATCCCCTGCCGCAAATCACGCTCGATTTCAAACCCTGGAAGGATTACAACCGAAGCCCACACGCGAACAAGGCGATCCAAATCGTCTACGATTCCCTGCCGCCGTGCAAGCAGGCGGACATTGACGATTTTCTCAAACGGCTCGCCGCCGCGCCGCCGGGCAAAGAGGTACTCTACAACCTCTACACGCCTTGCATGTTCCCAATGCCCTGGAAGCCGGATCAAAACCAGGATTACCTGAACGAACGCGAGCGGATCATTGCCGCCGCGCCCGACCGGTTTTTCCTAACCCAGGAATTGTCGCGCGTGCAAAAAGAAACCGGCGTTGGCGCGGAAGCGCTCAAAGGGCAAATCCGATTGATTCGCACCGCCGCCAACCTGTCCATCGTCGTCCCCATCGGGTTGTTGCTCCTGCTGTTCCTGCTCACCTTCCGCAGTCCGCTCGCGATGACGCGCTGGCTCGGTTTGCCGTTGCTCGTCGGCGGCTTGCTCACGCTGTTGCCCTCGCTGGCGTACCAACCGCTCGTCAACGCCATCCTCATCGCGGGACCGATGAGCGAAGTGCCGAACGAAGTCCGCACGGAATTTTTGCGCGCGTTCGGTGTTCTGCTCGCCGAAATTTTCCGCCCGATGCTGTACCAATCACTCGCGCTGATCTTGTTCGGCTTGCTGTTCACGTTCGGCGGATTGATTCGCAGACCGCGCCGCGCCGCCGCGCTGAAGCCGGCGGACTTGCCGCCGCCGGAATGAGCGAACGATTCACGACCACGAGGAAAATTATGCTACGCTTTTTGCTACTGCTGATCGCGTTGAGCGCGACGGCGTGCGAAATGCTCAACCCGCCCGGCGGCATCGCCAAAGCGGTGATCGCGCCGAGCGTGAAACCGGATACGTTCGAGGCGGTCAACGTCAACGACAACTATCCGCCGGATCAAGCCGAAATTCACGCCGTCGTGACGCTGACAAACGCGCCGCAAGCATCCGTCGTCAAGGTTGTGTGGATCGCGGCGGACGTGGGCGCGGCACTGCCGCCGGATTCAAAATTGTTCGAGAGTGAAATGCGCGGCGAGGGATCGCGCAATGTGGATTTCGTGCTGAAGCGATCCGGCCGCCAATTCGCGCCGGGGTTGTACAAAGCGCAAGTGTACTGGAACGGCAAACTGGATCGCACACTGAATTTCGTCGTCGTCGGCACGCCGCAAGCCGCCGCGACGACCAAGCCCGCCGGCACTTGTCCGCCCGCGACGACGCAACCGCACAAGGTCACCGGGTTGATCACGCAGGTGATTCTGGCGGAAGGCGCGGGCGCGAACAACGAGCCGGTCAATCGCACCGGCGAATTTCTGGCAAAGGAAACGATCCACGCGATTGTCACGAGCGCCAACGCGCCCGCCAACACCAAATTCCGCGCCGTGTTCTACGCGGTGGACGCCGACGGATCGAAACAGTGCAACGTCAAACTCGGCGAGACGGAACAGCTCGTGACCGGCGCAAAGCATCTCGATTTCGCGCTCAAACCGACGAAAGACTGGGCGCTCGGCACGTATCGCGTGGACATTTACGTGAACGACGTTTTGGATCACACGGCGAATTATGTCGTCGTCACGCAAAAGCAAGTGCACTAACACCAAGCCGGCGCGCCGTTCACCGGGAGGAAAAATGAGATCGCCAATTTGGATCGTGTGGCTCGTCCTCGTTTGGCTCAGCGCCGGTTGCGCCGCACCCACGTCCGCGCCGACCCAGGTTCCGCCGTCGCCTGCGCCGACTGCAACCGCGCCGCCCACGCCAACCGCAACCGCAACGCCCTCCCGCGTGCCGCCCACCGCGACGCCCATTCCACCGACACCGACGCCGACGCCCATGCCGCTCACCGTCAAAGAGATCGCCACGCAGATCGCGGCGGAGGTGGGCAAGGTGACACACACCGGCGAGAGCGATCCCAAGCGGATCGTGTTTGTGTTCGAGGAACGCCACGATTCACGTCTGGGGCAGATCGAAATTGCGATCATGCTCAACCGGTTGTACGAAAAACACGGCTTGAAGCGCATCGGCTTGGAGGGCTATTTCCCCGAACGCGGTCCGCTCGATTTCGCGTGGGCGCAACGCGCGCCGCGCTTGCCAGTCGGCAAGCCGATCACGCCGCACGAAGATGTGATCGCGTATACGCTCCAAGCCGGCGAGATCAGTAGCGTGGAATTTTTGGGCTTGGTCTACGCCGACCTGAGCGTCAACGGCATTGACGATGCGCGGCTCTATGCCAGCGCGTTACCGCCCGATGCCAACAGCGCCATCGGCAACTATTTGCTCAACATCGCCTACGTCCGGGCAAACGCGACGCAACGCGCCACGTTCCAAACGTTCCGCGATCAAAAGAAGGATCTGGAAGCGGAACTGTTCTTGTTGCGCTCCGATCCCTTCACCGCCGACGCGCACACGCGCATGACGGACGTGGCGAATGTGTTGACCATCGAGGAGACAATTGCTTGGATCGATCGGATCAAGGCAGAAGCGGAACGTGCCGGGTTCAAGCCCGCGGCGAAATTGCAGGAGAGTTTGCTATCCGCACGCCAGTGGACAGAGCGCATGGCGCAGCGGAGCGATGCGATGGTCGCCAACACTTTGCAAATCCTCGCCGCGCAACCTGGGTTGCCGGTCGCCATCACGATTGGCGCGGGGCACACGGCGCGGATGCGCGAGCTGTTCGCGCAAGCCGGCGTTTCGTTCGCGGTAATTCGTCCGCAGTCGCTGGCGTTGGGGAGCACGGTGGGAATGTTGCCGCCGGATGCGTTTGCGCGCAAAAGCCAGGGGCGTTCCGTCGCGCCCGCCGGTCATCTCGGCGCGTTGCTGGAGGGTCGCAAAAAGCCGGAACCGGTCGTGGATGAGAACGCTTACCGCCAACAACTCTTCGTCAAAGATGTCGCCAATCGGTTGGCGCTCGAAGCCGAGTTCGACTGGCAAAAGGGCGCATCCCCCGTTCAGATCAAATCCTACCTTGAGGAATATGCCAACTCGTACGATTATGGCATGGCGCGACTACTCATGGGGATTGAGCGCATTGACATCAACCAGGTTGAGCACGCACCCGTGCCGTGGGGCGGTAGCGCGGGGTTCGAGCCGGAGCGCCTGGGGCGAGTACGCGTGGATTTCCAAGTCAGTTTTAAGGATGGCAAAGTGCTCGCCGGCAATGTGTGGTTCGGCTCCAACGTGCCCGCCGCCACGCTCGAAATGTCGTTGAAGCTTGTGGCGGAAGCGTTGGCGAAAGAGCAAAAGCCGCCCGCCCCCGCGCCGACGTTGCTGATCGCGCCCGAACAAATTTCGTCTACGGGAATGGCGCAGTGGCGCGCGGTTGTGAACAAATGAAAAATGATGTTGTGCATCAGGCCTGTCAGGTTTTTGGAAACCTGACAGGCCTTTCCCAGTAGCGTCGCACAACAAGTTTGTTAAACATTCCCCCGTTGCCTCGCTTATTTTGCCGCCGGTTTCTTTTCCACCGCGTCAATGACTTTGCTGACCACCGCGTCCACGTGCCGCGAGATTTGCCACCCCAGCGACTTGATGCCCGCCCACGCAAAGCGCAACTTGCCGGTGGCAACGCGATGCCGTAGCGTTGCCGCCCCCGGCTTTGCCGCCGTCCACTCGACCGCGCACGCCGCCCAGGTTAGCCCCGCGCCAAAACCGACCAAGATGAGCCGCGCGCCCGCGGTGATCTTGCCTGCCGCCAGCGCCTCGCACAAGGCAATGGGAATCGAAGCGGCGGAGGTGTTGCCGTAATTTTGCAGATTGACGAAAATTTTTTCGGGTGGCAGTTTCAACGCTTTTGCCGCGCTCTCGATGATGCGCGCGTTTGCCTGGTGCGGAATGAACAGATCGATTTGATCGAGCGACCAACTCGCGCGCGCGGCGACTTGCTTGGCGGCTTCCGCCATAATCTTGGTCGCAAAGCGATACACCTCGCGCCCATTCATTTTGAGATAGTGCATTTTCGAAAGCACCGTGTCCGGACCCGCAGGATGTTTTGCGCCGCCGCCCGGCAAGATCAGCAACTCGCCGCCCGAACCGTCCGCGCCCAGCGTCGAAGCGAGCACGCCGCCCGGCGCGTCGCTACCGCGCAACACCACCGCGCCCGCCCCGTCGCCGAACAGCACGCACGTCCCGCGATCTTTCCAATCCACCACGCGCGACAAGGTTTCCGAACCGATCACCACAATTGTGTTGAACGTTTCACTGCGAATCATCGCGGCGGCAGTGGCGAGCGCGTAGACGAAACCGGAACAACCGGCTTCGAGATCGTATGCGCCGGCGCGCTCCGCACCCAGCGCGCTTTGCACAAGGCACGCCGTCGCCGGGAACAGATATTCCGGCGTGGCAGTGGCGACGATCACGAGATCGATCTCGCGCGGGTCAACATCCGCGCGTTCGATGGCATCACGCGCGGCGTGCACCGCCATCAGCGCGGTGGATTCTTTCTCGGTGGCGATGTGGCGTTGCGCGATGCCGGTTCGTTCGCGGATCCATTCGTCGGTGGTATCTACTTTTTTAGCGAGATCAACATTTGTCACCACATTCGCCGGCGCGTACTTGCCCCAGCCGATAATGTGCGCGTAGCGTGGCATAAGCACTCCGTTCACGGTTGACGATTGACGAACCCAAATCATCAATCGAAAATTAGCAATCAAAAATCGAAAAGATGAGACACGCATTGTGCCCGCCCAACCCAATCGAGTTGGACAGAGCAACCTGGATCGGTCGCGCGCGCGCCGCGTTCGGCACGTAATCGAGATCGCACGCCGGGTCGGGCGTGCCATAGTTGATCGTCGGCGGCAGAATTTTTTCGCGCAGGGCTTGCAAGCAAATGATCGCTTCGATGGCGCCCGCTGCGCCGAGTGTGTGCCCGATCATGGATTTGGTGGAACTGACCGGGATATTATACGCCCAATCGCCAAAAATTTGTTTGATCGCGTGCGTCTCGGTCAGGTCGTTCAATTTGGTGCCGGTGCCGTGCGCGTTGATGTACCCGACCGCGCGCGGTTCGAGGTTCGCACGCTTGAGCGCCCATTGCATCGCGCGCCCGATGCCCTCGCCCTCCGCGTCCGGCGCGGCGAGATGCACCGCATCCGCGCTTGTGCCGTACCCGATCACTTCGCCATAAATTTGCGCGCCGCGCGCGCGCGCGTGTTCGGCATTTTCCAGCACGACGATCCCGGCGCCTTCGCCCATCACAAAACCATCGCGCGTCGCGTCGAACGGGCGGCAGGCGGCGGCGGGTTCGGCGTTGCGCGTGGAAAGCGCGCCCATCGAATTAAAGCCGGCGATCACGACCGGCGCAAGGCACGCTTCGGTGCCGCCGCAAATCGCGGCGACGACACTGCCGCGTCGGATCATTTCCGCCGCTTCGCCCAGCGCATTGTTCCCGGTCGCGCACGCGGAAACGATTGCGAGGTTGGGTCCTT
>CAIKBD010000221.1 GCA_903825565.1 uncultured Anaerolineales bacterium
CGCGCAAATTCCAGCCACCGGTACGGCGGCGCCGGTTCGTTCGCCGCCAGCGCCGGCTGACCGATTCCCAGGTCGGTGAGCAACACGACGACGGTGCCGGCGACTGGCGCGACATAATCGCCGCGCGGATCACTTGCCGGTTCGTCCGCTTCGAGCGGGTAGACGCCCCAGAACCGGCTCGCCGCAAAATCGGCAACCTCCATCGGCAAGCCGCGAAAGCCGAATGCTTGCGTCTTGTCCGCGCCCATCACCAGCCGAATGTGTTTGAGCAGTTCGCTTTGATCGCGCGCAAAAATTTTCATCGCTTCGCTCTGATCGATCAAGACCTGCGCGCCGCGCCGCAAGGTGGGCGCGGGCAAACTCGGCAAGTGATCGAAAAATTCCCGGCGCGCCACCGTGTCAATGATCCGTTCGAGATCGAGATCGCCGTCGCCGCCGTTGGTGGCGAGCGCGCCGCTCAAGATCGCGCGCGTGAGCGGCGGCGCGAACAGCGGCTCGAACGGCGGCGGCGCGGTTTTTTCCGTTGCCGCGAGCAAATCGAACGAGGCGGCGCGTGGCGTGCGGTGCGGCGGTTCGGGATCGAGCGGCGTCACTTTGAACGGCAATTCTGCGCCGGTGGGCGGCGCGGGCGCGGGTTTGGTTTTGCGCGGCGGTACCTGGGTCGGCGCAACCGACGTGGGCGGCAACGCGGGCGACGTGCCGGTCGGCGGAGGCAGTTCGGGTTCGCGCAGTTCAAATCCCAGGGCGCGCGCAATCTCGCGCCGGGTTGCATCGTCCTGCGGTTGCAACGCGGACAGCGCGCGCGCCAAATCGCCCAGCCAGATTTCGGAAGTGTGCGTGACGCGGCGCAGAGTTTTCGAACTGGGATTGGAACGGGTTGCCACGCCTAACCTCGCGTTGGGTCGCGCGGCTTCCACAAGGTTGCCGCTTCGATGGTGCACCAATTGGCGTCGGCGCGATTCGGCTGGACGCCAAATTCAAAACACGCGTGGAGCGCGTCAATAAATTCCGCGATGCTGGGTAGCGGCGCGGAGGCAGTGTTGGGCGGACGCACGTCCATCAAATCGGCGAGCGCGGTGTACAGCGCGACATCCGGCGCGGCGTCGCCGAAACGCCGCTTGGCGATCTGGATCAGAAAATCGCGTTTGGCGGTTGGCTCTTTGGGAAAACCAATGGGCAACACGAGGCACCGGCGCAGGAATGCTTTGGGCAATTCGCGTTCGCCGTTGGTCGTGATCAGGATGAGCGGGATGGGCGCGGCGGGATTGGTTTTCAACGGGCGGATGTCGGTTTCGATTTCGTCCACGCGAAACTCGTGCGAGCCGAGCGGCACGAGCAGATCGTTTGGCACGTCGGGATCGGCTTTGTCAATTTCGTCAATCAGCACGACGGCTTGCGGTTCGTTCGCCTCGTCGTTCTTGTTCGTGTCGCGCGCGGGTAGCACGTGGGGCGATGGTTCGGGCAAGCCGCGCCGCGCCGCCGAGGCGGGATCGAGCGCCCACCATAGCGCGCCCGGTTCGATATAGTTCGCGCGCTCGGCGATGGTTTGCTGGGCGGTGGCGGCTTGGGTGTCGGCTTGGCGCAGTCTGCCTTGCTCGGCGTCGCTGAGGCGGCGCAAGGTGTCGAACGTCCACAGCAAGTCGCGCGCGCGCGTGCGCGAGGTGACGACGAACTCGTAATAGCGCCAGCGTTTGTAGCGCGCGATATTCGTGGCGAGCGACGATTTGCCGCACCCCGACGGTCCGCTGATCAGCAACGGTCTGCCGGTGGCAAGCGCGATGTTCACTTTGAGCACAATGTCCGGCGTGTAGACATAGCCCAGCCCGTCGCGCCGGTCGCCGGTCGGTTTGCGTTCGCGGGCGGCGGGTGTGGCTGGGGCGACCGGTTGGGGCGCGCCGCCAAACACCGGCGGGTTGAAAAAGCGCGGACTGTATTGCATAAGCGACCTCCTGGGACTGGGATCAAGGATTGGCGTTTTTCAAAATAGACTCGTACTGATCGCACGCTTCAAATTCCAATTCGGGATCGACCGATGGCAGTTCGGTGACGGTGTCGCGTAGATCGCCCAACTCTGCGGTGGCGTGCTTTAGGTCTTCGGTCAACACGAAAAAGTAGAGATTGGGAAACGGCACGAGATCGAGAAACGCGGCGAGCCGTTTGCGGTCGGGGTGGGGAGCCGCGACACCGACAAAGATCGGTTGCTTGGCGATGGCTTTGTGCAGGCGCAATTCGAGGAGTTTTTCGGGCGGGCGTTGCGCGAAGAGTTTGGCGATGAGTTTTTCGCGCAGTTCGGTGTAGGATTCGGCGAGCGGCTTGCCGCTCAAGAGACTCGCCATTGAGATCAAGATTGGGCTGGCGTTGGGCGGGCGGCAGTATGCGCGGCGCACGAAATTATCCGGCGTAAATTCGAGCAGGGTGGCGTCGGTGAGGAGGACGCGTTTGGGCGCATCGCGGCGCGTCGCTTCGAGCACCTCGCCCGCCGCGCACGGATCGACCCAGGTCGGCGAGATGAGGCGCATAAAAGCGCGGCGGTCGTCGAGCAAGGGTGTCAACTCTTGCATCACGCCATTCCATTGCGCGCAGTCGGATTGCCACAGCGCGCGCGCCAACGCGTGATTGGATTGCGCGGCGGCGGGGTTAGTGGCTTGGAGTGCGTGTGCGACGCGCGAGAAAACATCATGGGCGGGGGTGAGGTGTTTGGCAATCGTCGCCAGCAACGCCTCCAAGTTGGTGGGCATGGGCTGGGCTTGCGCGTGCGCGAGCCAGGCGAGTTGTTGCATCACCCTCGCGGCGATCTGATCCGGGTCGGGGTCGGCAAGCGCGGGCGTCAATGCCCACGCCAAATGCGGCCAGGGGTCTTGGCTCAAGCCCGCCGCCACATCGCCGATTTGAATCGGCAGGAGTTTGAACGGGTCGTCCGCCAGCGTGACCGGCTCGCTCAACGCCAAGCGCCCGGTTAAAAAGCGCGCTTCCTTTTGTGCGAGCGGTGAGGCGAGCGCGTTCGGGGAGAGTAACAGGATCGCCGCGTGCGCAAGCCCCATCGCGTTGAACAGATCGCGATCCCAGGTGGGTTGCGCCGCCAAGCGGTTTTCGTGCGTGAGGACTTTTATCCCGGCGGCTTGCAGGCGCAGGGTAATTTTTTCCAAGATGACGCGCGCCGCCGGCTCGGTTGCGTGATGGCTGAGGTAAACGCGCGGCGGTGTGCCCAGCAACGTCGGCGCGGATGACGCCGTTTCGCTTCCCAGACTGGCGACGCGCGCGCCCAAATAGTGCGCGACCGGAAACGGACCCACGCCTTGCAGGATCGAATGCATCGGCTCTTGCACGAGTTGATGCGCTTGCGCGGCGGTGGTGACGCTGGCGTGGATTGCTTTGTACAGATCGGCGAGATCGATGTAGGGGCTGGTCGTGCGGATCGTGGCTCCGCGCAGGGCTTGGATCAACGCCGTGCCGAAAAATGTATTCCGCCCGGTCGCCAGAAAGTACGAGTACTGGGACGGACGGCTGGCGGTGATCAGCGCGCGCCCCGCGCCCAAGTTGAGAACGGCGTGGTCGAGTTCGGTGGGTGGCGGCGCGCCCACCGGCAACATCGGCGCGGGAGCCGCCGGCGCGAGCGAGGGTTGGACATAGCCGGAGAAACAGGTGTTGAGGATTAGGAGAACTTTTTGCGCCGGGATCACGCGGAGGCGCTGGAGCAAGGTGGGTGTGCTCAAGCCGGTGCCGGCTTGGATTTGATTGCCGACGAAAACGGCGTCGTGCGTGCCGAAATAATATTCGCCGTCCGTGCCGGGCGCGCCGTGCCCGCAGAGAAAAACGATCACCGTATCGCCGGGCTGGGCTTGTTGCGCCAGGTTTTGCAACGCGGTGTCAACTAGGGCAAGGGTCGTCTCTTCGTTTCGCAGGAGTTGGACTTGATCGGGTGGATAGGCGGCAACCGTTTCGTCGGCAAGCGTCGCCGCAACGTCTTCGGCGTCGTGGGCAGTGGCGGCGACCTCCGCAACGTGTTGGTACTTGCCCACACCCACCACGAGCGCGCGACCTTGTGTGAACCGAGCCATGGACCCCTTTCCGAGTTAGCGAGGTGACACGGGGAGAAATAAACCAAGCCGATACCCAGTTCTGCATTTTCATTATACTCTTGATTGCGGATTTGTGAAAGAGGGGCACGCGTTTTTCCGGCGGAATGGTCGTTGGGAAAATGCGCGCGCGCGCGATGCGCGGGGTGGGCGTCACGTTTTTAGATTGGACGCGGACGAGCGCAGACAAGTGCGGACAAAAAACATTCGCGTTTCCCGCGCTCGTCCGCGTCCCAAAAATCTTGGCTTTTTGGGCTTGACTTTTGAGAAGCCGTGATGGCGGGCAAGGTGGTTTTGACAGTCCGCGCAGTTTGGAATATAGTTGGGACGCAAGTTTGGTTTTCCTTGTTTCGGGTTATGCTGGATTGCCGATTGCGGAAAGGCAACGGATGAAATGGATTGCCCGCGCCGGAGAACGTTTTGAATCGAGACCACCCATCGCTGCCCCGCGAAATTTGCGCGGCGGGCGATGGGTGGTTGCGTTTTGAAAGCGGGGAGCGGCGGCGCGGAGTTGGCGAGCGTTGCGGCGGCGGCGCAGAACACGCCTGTGATTGAGTGCGGCAGGTGACGGAGCAAATGGACAGGTTGGGGTTGTAAGGAGGAATGATGGACACGTCGTAGCCAAAGGGTTGTGTCCCGCACCCGGAGTGCGGGAAGCATACCAAATTAGCATGCATGCCGCACTTATGCGGGATGCAATGAGTTACACGACATTCCGTTACAAATCTATCGTCGCTTTCTATTCGCGCGGAGTGTAAAAGGGCAAAATTCAAAGATGAATCTCAAAGCCATAGTACGCGTTTACACGGAACGGATTAGACCTCGCGCAAACGAAGAACTCGATTGGTTTAGACAACAATCGTCTTTGCAGTCAGCAATTGAGTACGCCACTCTTGCTATCAACAGGAATGGAAAAAGGTATCATCATCAACGGAGACTCCAAAAAGCCAACCTTGAACGGGCGAAACAAATTCTACTGACTAATGCAAAGGCGATTGGGGAATCAAGCGA
>CAIKBD010000222.1 GCA_903825565.1 uncultured Anaerolineales bacterium
GCCTTTGGTGCGCGGCGATTGGAGGATCGTCATCGTGCCGTCAATTTCCAACTTGGCGATTTCTTCGGTGAACGCCGGCGCGTACTTGATGAAAATCTTGGCGGCTTCGGCGCGATTCTCGGAAGTGTACTGCCAACCGCGTTGCGACGCGCGCAAAAAGCGTTTCAACACGTCCTGGTTCTTGGCGTCCTTGACCCATTCATTGTTGACGACGATGGCGCTCGACAGCGTGCTCGTGCCATTGATGTCGTACAAGCGCGTCCAGCCCATCTTGACGCCGGTCTGCAATTGCATGCGCGGACCTTGATCCATAAAGTAACCGAGGAGCGCGTCGGCTTGCTTGTTGAGGACGGCTTGTTCTTTGGCTTGCGGGTTTGCGGTCATGACGAATTGCACATCGTCCAACTTCATGCCCTCTTTACCCAGGAACGCGGTAAAGATCGCGAGCGACGCATCGCCTTGCGTGATGGCAATGCGCGACCCTTTGATTTCAGAAACCTTGGTCGGGCGCGCGGCGTCCGCGCGATAGATGAACGCCATCGGCGATTGTTGCAACATCACGGCGACGGCTTTGATCGGCATGCCGCCGACGACGCGTTGAATCATCGTCGCCGAGTCAATATACGCGACCGGGCTTTGATTGTTCGCTACGAGACCGGCAACTACGCCCGATCCGCCGCCTTCTTGAATGTCTACATCGAGACCTTCTTCTTTGTAGAAACCTTTTTCAAGTGCGACGAAAAAGCCGGCGTGTTCGCCGTAGAGGGTCCAGTTCAAGCGGAACGGGAATTTGACGAGCGGTGCCGCAGTCGCTGTCGGAGGGACGGCGGTGGGCTTGGGCGCTTCGGTCGGTTTGGGCACGGCAGTCGGCGCGACCGTGGGCTTGGGCGCTTCGGTCGGCTTGGGTGCGTCGGTCGGTTTTGGCGCGGCAGTTGGTTGCGCCGGGGCTTTAGTCGGTGGCACCGGGGTGGCGGTTGGCGCAGGCGCGCACGCGACGACGATCACCGCGACGAGCACGACCAACAACGAGACGAGTAATGCTTGCTTCATTTTGGTTCTTCTCCTCTTTGAGTTGGGAAATTGGAAATTGGGAGTTGGAAATTAGCGATTGGAGATTAGACTGGCTGATCACCTCCCTTACGAATGGGACAAGTTACATCGTGGGCGCGTCTTCTTTGGTGCGTTGCGTGACGTGCCAGGGAATCATGAGTGATTCGAGAAATTCGATGATGTAGAAAAAGATCAAGCCGATGATCGTGAGCATGACAATCGTCGCAAACATCAACGCGGTTTGCATGTTCGAGTTGGTCACGAGCAAGAGATAACCCAGTCCCTTGTCCGCGCCGACAAACTCGCCGACGACTGCGCCGGCGACCGCGAGCGTCGCCGCGACCTTGAGGCCGCTGAACAGGTACGGCAAACTCGTCGGCAGACGAAAGTCGCGGAAAATTTGCAATTTGCTTGCGCCCATCGAACGCGCCAGGTCAATCATGTCCGGCGTGATCGAGCGCAACCCCACTGCCGTGTCAATCACGATGGGAAAAAACGAAATGAGGAACGCGACCAAAATTTTCGGCGTGATGCCGACGCCGAACCAAACGATGAACAACGGAGCGACTGCAATTTTCGGCACGACTTGGAAAAAGAGCATCGTCGGCGTCACGAATTCGTCAAAGCGGCGCGACGAGGTCATGGCAATCGCCAGCGGCACACCGACCATCACGGCGAGAAAATAGCCGGCGAGCATTTCGTAAATCGTGATCCAACTATGCGTGTTCAACTTCGACCATTCGCGAATGCCTTCTTCCAAAATGCGCGTGGGCGACGGCAAGAAATATGCCGGCACATTGAACAGGATCACCCCCAATTGCCAGATGAGCAAAAAGAGCAACGTGCCTGCCAAGGGTGTGACCGTTTGAAATACGAGATTCATCCACTTGTGCTTGCGGAGTTGGGTGAGAGTTGTCATTTGCGAGGTCCTTTCCTAGTGCACTTGACGTTCTTCGACCGGAATGTTCACGGTGGCTTGGGAGGCGTAGCGGCGGAGCCGCTGGCTATGTTGCACGACGATCTGGGTCAGCGTCGGCGTGTCGCGCGTCGCCAGGAGTTCGATCATGCGATGATGTTCGGCTTGGGCTTGCGGCAATTGCGCGATGATCGGCGGCAGGTACCAGCGGCGCAACCGCGTCCACGTGTCGAGGATGCGCGTCGAAAATTCGATGAGGAGTTTCATGCCGGTGATGTTGGCGACCGTGCGATGAAATTCGATGTTCATCTCCGCCCAGCGTTCGAGATCGTTCGTGCTGATCGCGCGATCCAACTCTGCGACGATTTCGCGCAGGCGCGCTAGGTCGGTGTCAGTCGCCTTTTGCGCGGCGACCTCAAACGCCAAAACTTCGAGCCGTTCGAGCAACAGGGACACGGGTTCAAAATCGGCGGGGGACAGTTCGGTGACGATTGCGCCGGTGTGCGGCGTAATTTCGATCAAGCCCTCAGACTGGAGGCGTTGCAGGGCAGCGCGAATGGGAATGGGGCTGACGCCCATTTGCGTGGCGAGCGTGTCCGCGACGAGTTTTTCGCCGGGTTTGAGTTCGCAATGCAAAATCGCCCGCCGCAAAATTTCGTAGGCGTACTCTTCTTTCGTGCGATACTTGGGGAGTTCGATTGAAGTAAGCATGTGTCCGTCTGCGTGCAACGTTGAAGCACAGACCGTTGACATATATTTTATATCTTATATCATATTACATCGTTCCGCCGCGAAAATCAAGCGGATTCGGTCAAAATTTGGTACGAAAAACTGCGGGAAACACGCTTATTTTTGGCGGCGTCCCCAATCGTCCGCCGCTTGCGTCAGCGCCGCGATATTGGCGAGCGGCGTGTGCGGCGCGAGCGCGCATCCCGGCGTCAGCACATCCACCCCATTTTCCAAACATTCCCACGCGCTCTGGTACACCTCGTCCGGCGTGCCGTTGAGCAAAACCGTCACGGTCGGCACATAGCCGGTCAAACCAACCTTGCCCGCAAGATTTTTGCGCGCGATCTGCACATCCACGCCTTCGTCGAAATTGTACACCGTCGTCCCGGTTTCCGCGATGTAGGGCGTGTGCCGCGTGGACTTGCCGCAGATGTGCATAATCGTCGGCGCGGAGATTGCCGCGCACAATTGCTGGTGATACGGCAGAATGAAATCGCGGTACGTGTGCGGCGAGATCAAACCGCCGGAACAGCCGGCTTCGCCGAGAATGATCGCATCCGCGCCGGCTTCGACTTGCGCGCACGCGTACCGAATCGCCAGCGGCGTGAGCTGCTGCATCGCTTGATGGATCCACTCTGGGCGTGTAATGATCCATTCGAGAAAATGATCGAACCCGAAGAGTTTTTCCGCTAGCGAAAAGGGTCCCACGATAGACGCGATGATGCCGATCTCGGCGTCGTATTTTTTTCGCAGTTTGGTGATCGCCTTCAAAACGACCGGCACGCGTGCGCGATCAAAAAAATTCTCCGGGATGACCAGTTCATCCGGCTGACTAAAAACGTGATGCTTTTCGGTTGGCACGGTATCGCGTGTGCGATAGTCCACTTCCGCGCCCAGCGCCTCAACCTCGACCGTCATGCAAAACGGCAGTTTGATGCACTCGATGGCGGTGTACAAGTGAATGGACTCGGCAAGCCCGGCGAGTTGCTCCACGTCGCCGTGCGCCTGGGGCCAGTAAATGCCGACCTTGTCCTGCATCTCGACGGTGATCCCGGTGGCGACTGCCGCGACCGGCACGCGATCCACCGGTTGCCGGCGCAACGCGTTGAGCAAACGATCTTTGGGATTCATCACAACTCCTCAAAACAAAGGATGAAAGATGAACGCTCCGCGTGAAAGATGAATTTTTTCATCCTTCACGCGGAGCGTTCATCTTTTCGAAAAATCTCGCGTGCGATTTCGCTAACGCGATAGCCCAACCCGGTGCCGCGCAACGAATCGGTGTGCGCGACGCCGTTCTGCACGCGCACGAGCGCGGGATGCGCGGCGGCTTCGGGCGCGGAGGCGGCGGGATAGTACTGGCGCGAGTTGGCTTCGACGCCCATCAGCGGCGCCAAGCGCGCGCCCAGCCCAACCGAATGCAGGAGCGACAAACCTGGGTTCGTCAAATCCTGAATCGTGTACGGAATGTTTGCCGCTTGCGCGCGCGCGGCGGTGAGCAGAGCCATCGAGTGGCACTTGCACGTTTTGAGCGCGACGCCCGACCAACCCAATTCGAGCGCGAGATCCATTTCGGCAAACCCGACGAGACTTTCGTCGAGGATGACCGGCTTGAGCGCGGCAACCGCGCGGAGATCGAAACGATGTGCGGTGAGATCGCGCTCGGTCGGTTGCTCGACGTAGAGGAGCGCGGCATACGCGCGCGGCTCTTGCTCGCGCAAGCGGCGCAAGTACTCGACGATGTACGCGGGCGATTCGCATTGCTCGTTCGTGTCGGCGGAGAGGTGCAACTCGCGCTGTCCCTGCCGCGTGAGAATTTCGCTCGCAATGCGGTACACCGCCAGCGTGCGATCCAAATCCCAGGCGAGATCGGTGCCGCGCAATTTCACTTTGAGGCAATACACGCCATCGCGTGCGATCCATTCGGCGAGCGCGTTGGGGCGGCCATCGCGCGGCGCGTCCGTGCTCACGTCCGTCGCGCGCAGTTTGTCGAGGCCGCCGACGAGATGAAAGATCGGCACGGTCGGCGCGAACGTCGGGCGCACAAACTCGCTCAAGTAGCGTCCCCGAAACGCATCGCCGAGAAATGCGCTGAGATCGTGCGCGACGAAATCGCGCCCATAGCCGGCGTAACTCGAAATGCCGTTGACGTTGCCGAACGCGTCGTGCACCGCCGCATCCACCGGCGCGGCGCACACGAGCGCGCCGAGGAACGGCATCGTTTCCGGCAATTGCATCTCGGCGCAAACCTGCGCGTTGATTGTTTTGAGTTCAGGTTCGAGCGCCCAAAAAATATCGAGCGGGTGCGCGAAGGTGTGATGCGCGGCAAAGCGTTCACAAATTTTTTGCGTGACGCGGCGCATCACTTGATCGCGCAGTTCGTGCGCGAGGCGCGGCGTGGGGAACGCCCAAAAGTCGGAGAGGAAAATCGCGCCCCAGCCATCGGCGATGTTGCCGCGCCGGTTTTCGACGCGCACGCGGACGTGGCACAGCGTCACCACGTCCATCACCGACGCGCCGAACTTTAACGGCTCGCGCGCTTTTTCGTTGGCAAAATGGGGTTCGACTTGCAGAATGCGAATGTCGGAATCGGGCATGGCGGATCACCTTTGATTGAGATGGCTTAATATATTCGCGCCGGGTCATTTGTGTCAAGTGGGGCGTTCGCTTAAATCATCCCCGCGCATTTTTGCTTCCGGCAAATTGGAGTATAATGCCGCGAGCCAAAATTTTACAGATGGGAAAAAATATGGACCTCCACGTTACCCTCGCGCGCGAACTCAAACTCCGTTCGACTCAGGTGCAAGCCGCCGTGACTTTGCTCGACGACGGCAACACGATTCCGTTCATCGCGCGTTATCGCAAAGAAGTGACCGATGCGCTCGACGAAGAACAACTGCGGCAACTGGCGGAACGCCTTGCGTATCTGCGTAATTTGGAGGAACGCAAGACCAGCGTCCTGGCGACGCTGACCGCGCTGGGCAAACTGACGCCCGCGCTCGAAGCGGCAATCGCTTCCGCCGAAACGTTGCAAACGGTGGAAGATTTATACTTGCCGTTCAAACCCAAGCGGCGCACGCGCGCGACGATGGCGCGCGACCGGGGCTTGGAGCCGCTCGCGCAAATGATTCTCGCGCAAACGCCCACGCGCGAATCGCTTGCCAAACTCGCCGCGCCGTTTTTATCGGACGAGGTGGCGACGGCGGATGATGCGTGGGCGGGCGCGCGCGATATTGTCGCCGAAATGATTTCCGACGATCCCGAATCGCGCGGCGCGGCGCGTACGCTCGCGCGTGCCCGGAGCCAGGTGACGAGCGGACTCGCGGATGCGGCGCAAGACCCGCGCAAAATTTTCGCGCAGTATTATGAATTTGAAATGCCGCTGGCGCGGATGCGCCCGCACCATATTCTCGCGCTCAATCGCGGCGAAGAGGCGGGCGTGGTGAAAATGAAACTGGGCATGCCCGACGGTGAAATTCTCGCGCGGCTCCGGCAAAAACACCGCGCGCAGGCGCAATCCGCGCTTGCCGAGCAACTGACGCTGGCGACCCAGGACGCGTGCGAGCGATTGTTGTTGCCCGCCATCGAGCGCGATGTACGGCGAATGTTGACCGAGGAGGCGAGCGCGCACGCGACGCGCATCTTTGCCGACAACGTGCGCGCGCTCTTGCTCCAACCGCCGATTCGCGGTCATGCGATCATCGGCATTGACCCAGGATTCCGAACCGGGTGCAAACTCGCCGTGGTGGACGCGACGGGCAAGGTGCTTACGACCGGCACGATGTACCCGCACGAGCCGCAAAAGCAGTGGAGCGAAAGCAAAGCGATCTTGCGGCGTTTGATCGCCAAGACCGGCGCGGACTTGATCGCGATTGGCAACGGCACGGCGTCGCGCGAAAGCGAACAACTGGTCGCGGAACTGATCGGCGAGGGCGCGCCGGTCGAATATCTGATCGTCAGCGAGCAGGGGGCGTCGGTGTACTCCGCCTCGCCGCTCGCGCGCGCCGAATTGCCCGACCTCGACGTGACCTTGCGCGGCGCGGTCTCCATCGCGCGCCGCGTGCTCGATCCGCTCGCGGAACTGGTCAAGATTGACGCGCGCTCGATTGGCGTCGGCTTGTATCAACACGACCTCGACGAAAAACAATTGAGCGACGCGCTCGATGCCGTCGTCGAATCCGCCGTCAATTCGGTTGGCGTGGATGTGAACACGGCGTCGCCCGCGCTGTTGCGTTACGTCGCGGGAATCGGACCCAAACTCGCAGAGACCGTCGTCGCACACCGCGAGGCGAACGGCGCGTTTCCCAATCGCGCCGCGTTGCGAAAAGTGAAAGGGCTGGGCCCGAAAGCGTTCGAGCAGGCGGCGGGATTTTTGCGCGTGGGTGGCGGCGACGAACCGCTCGACAATACGGCGATTCATCCCGAATCGTACGCCGTCGTCCGCAACTTGTTTGCGCTGATGGGCGTGACCGGGCGCGAGCGCGATCTACCGGCGCGGCTCGCCGAGTTTCGCCAGCGCAACACCTTGGCGGATTGCGCGCGCACGCTCGAGTGCGGAGACCTGACGCTTGCCGACATTTGGGAGCAGTTGGCGCGCCCCGGACGTGACCCGCGCGACGAATTGCCCAAGCCGATTTTGCGGCGCGATGTGCTCAAGCTTGAGGATTTGAAAACCGGAATGCGCCTCAAAGGCACGGTGCGAAACGTGGTGGATTTCGGCGCGTTCGTGGATATTGGTCTCAAGCACGACGGACTGTTACATAAGAGTCAAATGCGCCGTGCCGCGTCGGGATTGTCCGTCGGCGATGTGATTGACGTGGTGATTATGACAGTGGACAGCGAGCGCGAGCGCATCGGCTTGGGTTTGCCTGAGTAGCGAAAAACTTTTGGCACGCGGCGCGCGCAGACAAAAAACATCCGGGTTTTCCGCGCCAGTCCGCGTCCAATCTAGTGGACTGACCATTTAATTTTGTCCCACAATTCACAGCACTGTCAAGGCACGTCCTGGTCTTGTCATTTCGAGGCACGCCTTTTGTGCCGAGAAATCTCTGCCGCAGTGCGTGAGATTTCTCGCTTCGCTCGAAATGA
>CAIKBD010000223.1 GCA_903825565.1 uncultured Anaerolineales bacterium
ACAAATTGTTATGGCGCGCCGTCGTTTCAAGCGGTGCAATCCGGTGCGATCCCCGAAGCGTTGGTGGATACGGCGGTCGAACGCATCCTCCGCAAAAAATTCGAACTAGATCTGTTTGAAAATCCGTTCGTCCCGGTTGAACGCGTGTCGGCGGTGTACGATACACCGGCGCAACGCGCGCTCGCGCGCGAGATTGCCGAGCAGAGCATCGTACTGTTGAAAAACGCGCACGATCTTTTGCCGCTGGCGCAAGATGTGGCGAGTATCGCGGTTATCGGTCCCAGCGCGCACGAGGCGCGGCATTTGTTCGCGGACTATTCGCATCCCGCGCACATTGAAACGTTGTTGGAGAAACAACCGGAACTCGCCGTGCTCCTCAAGTGCGATCCCAGTTCCAACGGCATTGTGCCGGGTTCGGTGGCGGCGCCGACAATTCTCGACGCGATCCGCGCGCGCGTATCACCAGCAACCCAGGTTCTTTTTGCGCCGGGTTGCGCGATCAATTCCGCCGAGCGTTCGGGTTTTGCTGAAGCGGTGCGAATCGCGCAAGCGGCGCAAGTGGTCGTTCTCATCGTCGGCGACAAGTCCGGCTTGACGCTCGATTGCACGAGCGGTGAATCGCGCGATAGCGCGGATTTGCTTTTGCCCGGTGTGCAACACGAATTGATCGAAACGATTGTCGCGCTCGGCAAGCCGACGATTGTCGTGCTCGTCAACGGGCGACCGCTGGCGATTCCCTGGATCGCGGAAAATGTGCCGGCAATCGTTGAAGCGTGGTTGCCAGGCGAAGAGGGCGCGCCCGCGCTGGCACGGGTCTTGTTCGGCGATGTGAACCCCGGCGGCAAACTGCCGCTGACGTTCCCGCGCGCGGTCGGACAAATTCCGATTTTCTACAATCACAAATCGTCCGGCGGACACTCGCACTGGCACACCGATTACGTAGCGCTTTCGATCAAACCGCTGTTTCCATTCGGGCACGGTTTGAGTTACACCCAATTCGCGTACTCGGATTTGCAAATTGCGGCGACGGACGAGCAAGTGACGATTCGTATCACGATCCAAAATGTCGGCGCGCGTGCCGGCGATGAGGTCGTCCAGTTTTATGTCCGCGACGAGGTCGCCTCGGTGCCGCGCCCAGTGAAGGAGTTGAAGGGCTTTCAGCGCGTGCATCTCGCGCCCCGCGAAACGCGCACGGTCACATTCGAAATGCCTTTCGCGTTGCTCGCATTTTTCGATGAGGCGATGCAACTCGTCGTCGAGCCGGGAACGATCCAGGTGCTGGTCGGCAGTTCGTCGGAGGACATTCGCGCACGCGGCGCGTTTGAAATTCGCGGCGCGACACGCGTCGTGCCGCGCCGCGTGTTTGCGGGCAACGTGCGTGTGAGTTGATGCTACTTGAGATGTTTGTCAAAGTGATCGGCGAGTAGTTTGGTCAGTTCTGTGCGCGTTGGGCTGATCGGACCGCCCGTAGGGGCAAAGCCGTGCCCGGCGTTTTTCACGATCACAAGCTGGGTCGGCACGCCGCCGGCTTGCAGTTTAGCGTTCAGAGTTTCGGATTGTGCCAGCGGCACGGTTTTGTCTTGATCGCCTTGCAAGATGAGAAACGGCGGATCGTCGCGCGTGATGTACGTGATCGGGCTTGCCTGGATCAATACCGAATCGTCGCGCGATGTGGAACCGAACACGCGATTGCCGACGAGTTGCGCGTTGGTCGAGAGTAACGCCGGCAAATCGGCGGGACCGAACAGATCAACGACCGCCTGCACGCGCGACGAGTGCGTGAGATACTCGCCCACGTCAAACCCGGCGGACGTGTCGGTGGTGCCGAGCATTGCGACGAGATGTCCGCCCGCGCTCGATCCCCACACGCCGATCTTAGTTGGGTTGATCTGATACTGGGTTGCATGCGCGCGCAAATAGCGGATCGCGCATTTCACGTCGGTAATTTGGGCGGGCCATTTGAATTGCGGCGCGAGCCGGTAATCGAGCGCGGCGACAATGTAACCGCGCGCGAGCAATTCTTTCGCGTCCGCCGTGTTCGTGCCGCCGTTTTTGTTGCCCGCTGTCCATCCGCCGCCGTGAATAAACACGGCGATGGGCGCGGGCTTGTTCGCAAAATTTTTTGGATACGCCAAATCCAGTTTGAGCGCGACGCCATCGGCGGTGCAGTACGGAATGTCGCGGTGCGTTGCGCCGGCGTTGGCTGGCTCACGTTGCGCGATCAGATCGCGGTACGCCGTGCCGGTTGCGCTCAGTTGGTTTGCCTGCAAATTCTTGTATGCGATCTGGTTCGCTTGCTGGCGTACTTGGCTATACGGCAGTTTTTCCAACTTGGGATCATACTCTGCGTACCCCCAGAAATACATAGACCAAAAGAACGACAGGAAATCGGCTTGCGTGAGATCGGCGAGCTGGGTCATCACGCGCAAGAATTTTTGATCGAGCGGTTGCCAAAAGCTGTACGCATCCCGCCTGAAGATTTCTTCGCTTGCGGCGACATGATTGCCGCCGCGCGGATCGAGCGTTTTGTACAGCCACGCTTCGTTGATCAAAACGCATTTGCCGTTCGCGTGCGCCGCTTGCGCCATCGCCAGCGCGTTCGCCAGCGTTTCTTTGCCGACTGGGTACATGTGCAATACGATGCAGTCAAGCGTCGTGTCTTGCGCGTAGCGTTCGGCGAACGCGAGCGGACTCCACGTGCCGGTGCCTGCCGCGATTTTGGTCGCGCCCCGCTCCAACCCCTCCAAAATAAATTTCACGTACGCAACCGACTGCGCCGGATCGTTCAATTCCTTGATCCCGGTCAGCGTTGCCGCCGTGTCCGGCTCGCCGACGATGACGAGGTAATCGGGACGCAACTCGTCGAGGATCGTTTGCGCCATTTGCCGATTTTCGGCTTTGAAACGCTCCAGGGTCAGCCCGGTGAAATTTACCTTGAGCGACGAAAAATTGGTTTGCGCAAAAATAACCGACGCTTGGATCGCCAAAACCATCTCGCGTTTTTTCACTTCGCGGGCAACCTGCCGATAAAATTCGACATACTGGGCATAGCGCGGAAAACTCGGCGTGAGCAACGGATACTGCACGCTGAGTTTGACGCCGCGCACGCCGAGTGCGCGCAAGCGGTCGAGGTATAACTGGGTCGCCGGGAGTGCTTCCGGGCGTAGCAATTCTTCGCCGCGATTCGAATCGGCGACGATCAGTTCAGCGGCGAACGTGATTGGGTGCGTGCGCCCTTGAAGCGCGGCGGTGAATTGCGCGTCCGCTTGATCGAGCGTGGCTTGCAAATAGTCGTACAGTTTTTTGTATTCCGCCGGTACGAGAACTGCTTTGGTTGTGCCGGGTGTCAGCGTGATCGCGCTGCGCGTTTGTTGCGCGCGCGGCACATTCGTCGCGCTTGTCGGCAGTGTCGGCGTGATCGCGCCGCGCGTTTGTTGCGCGCTTGCCGGCGGCGTCGGCGTAGCGTCGGCGCGAGCATCGCCTGGTGGGTTACGCCGTTGACACTCGGGGACGAGCAACACGGCGCACAGCAAAAATGCAAAGAGAAATTGGCGTTTCATAATTTCCTTTCAACGCGTACGGGCGCAATCGTATAGTTGGTTCGCGGGATTCGGACCTGAGTTGGGCGTGCGCGGCGCGTTCGTTTGAACTGTGCGACAATTGCTCTTGACCCACTGCGTGAGCGCGGGCTGTTGTCCCCCGTCGGCGGGAAGCCAGAAAAAGCGCACCGTGTTGTTTGCGACGTTCGCCGCGAGTTGGTCGGGGGTGAGAATTTGATCGCTACCGGAAAATCCACCGAGTGCCATCACCGGTTCGCCAGTTGCCAAAATGATCGGTGCGGCGGTGTTGGCGGTGAGTGTGGCGACGAGAAATTTTGCGCCGTTGCGATTGGCGGTCACGAACTCGATCAACCGGTTGTCGCTTGGCATATTCGCGCTACGCATCGGGCGTGCGAGCAATTCGGGACCGGCAAAGGGCAAGCCGCTGTCCGCGCTGGCGAGCGGCGTGAGCGACCAGATCGTTGGCGCGATGAAAAGCGCGACTAGACCCAGGATCGTTGCAATGGCTTGTGCCCAACGCGTGATGCGCTGGGGCGGGAACAGGATCAGGATCACGAGCGCGGCGGCGGCAAGCGCGGACATGCCAATGATGATCGGGATGAGCCAGCCGATCCAGTTGATGAAATGAAGCAGGAGTAGAGCTTGGGTGAGTGCGCTTGTCAACAACGCCAGCGGCAACAGAGTGCCGCGCCAATCGCGGCGCGCGTAGCACGTCCACATTGCGGCGACGCCTGCGCCGACGAGTGCGGCTATGGCAGGTGACAACATTTCGAGATAGTACCGATGAAACAAGCCCGCGAAACTAAAGAACACGATCATCGGCGCGAGCCATAAAATCCACAGCAACAGTTGTTGCGGTTCGCGCGCGAATGGATAGCGCAGACGCGTCTGGAGCATCGCGGCGCAAAATCCAATCAGCGCGAGCGGCAAGAGCCAACTGATTTGACCGGCGAGTTGTTGGTTGAACAGGCGCAAGATGCCCGGCGCGCCAGTTTCGTTGCTGACACTTGGTGGCGTACCTGGTTGCCCCGGCGGGTTGGCGGGCGGCGCGTTCGGCGGCTGACCTGGGATCGGGTTGCGCGGTTGCGGCGCGTTCGGCGGCTGACCTGGGATCGGATTGCGCGGCAGTTCGGGTTGCGCCGGCGGGAGTGCGGCACGGGGACCCGGTTGCGGCGTCCCGCGCAAGCCGAGCCAATTGGCAAGCGTGCCCAAGCGCGCAACGCCGTTATGCCCGACGATCAATTCCAACTCGGTGTTGTTGCCGCTGCTGCCCACGAAGGGCCGCTGATCGGCGGGCGTGAGGTCTACGGCGATGACCCAGGCAAGCGAAACGATTACGAGCGTCGCCGTGGCTAGCGCGAGATGAACGATGCGTCGCCACCACGCTGTGCGCGCCGCGATCAGATAGGTGAGCCAGAACGCCGGCAAGACCATCACCGCTTGCAACATTTTGATGTTGAACCCGATGCCGACGAGAATTGCGCCGAGCACAAGCCAGCCCAGTTTGCCGCGCTCTAACGCCAGTGAGATTGCCCACGCGGCGAGGAGTGAGGTGAACACGAGTTGGCTGTCCATCGTGTTGTTGCGATTCGCGGCGATGCTGATCGGCGTCACGGTGAGCGTGAGCGCGGCGACGAGACCGGCGGTTGCGCCGAATACGCGCGCGACGAGATGATAGATCAGCGCGACGGAAAGGACGCCGGCGAGCGCTTGCGGCAATAGCAAACTCCAACCGCTGAACCCGAATAGCGTTGCGCTGATCGTTTGGATCCAAAATCCGAGCGGCGGTTTATCTACCGTGACAAACCCGCCGGGATCGAATGCGGCGAAAAACCAATTGCGCCAACTAGTCAACATGCTTTTGACGGTTGCGGCGTAATACAAGTTGGCGAATCCTTCCTGGTCAAGTCGGAAGAAATGCAAAAAAATTGCCAGGAGCAGGATCGTTGCGAGCGCAAAATAGTGCCACGTGCGCGCGGCGGTGCGCGGTGAATCTGCAATTGCCATTTGGTTTTGCCTCGGCTCAAAATCCCCGGCGTGCGAGCAGGTTTAGCGTGAACGTGCCTAGCCCGTACAGCAGGAAGAACAACGCGATGATGCTACAGACCAAACCGTACACGCGTCGCGTCCAACGGCGCGGTCGCCAGAATCGTCTCGCTCGAAACATATCGCCCCCTTGCAAAATTCTCTTACGGCTGAGGATGGTGTTTGAAAAAATCCCACATGAGATCGGTCGCGGAAATTTCGCGTGTTGGCGCATCGCCGAAAACCGATCCGCGCGCTCCGCCGGGCCACGCATGTTTGCCATCCGTGATCGCATACAGAACGATGCTGATGCCGGCTGTGCACTCGCCGTATTCCTCGCGAATGATATTGCCGGTCTCGCTGTGCTGTGATGTTGGCGCGCATTGAGCGTGCTTTGCCCAAAACGCTAACGTGTTCGCGGCAGAATTGTCCACGCGCGGGTGCGGGTCAAGACTTTTTTGCGGGACGCCGCCAGCGAACAAGACGTGCTCATCTTTCATTCCATTGAACGCGATCACCGACACCGGCTTGGTCGGCGCGCACGCGACATTGAGCGCGCCGACAACCGGCGCAATCGCCGCGACGAGATCGGATGCTTCGCACGCGAACCGGTGCGCCATCATCGCGCCGTTCGACATCCCCGTGACGTAGACGCGTTTTGGATCGATGGGATACGCGTGTTGTAATTTCTCGATCAGCGCGCGCAGAAATCCCACATCGTCCACGTTGTTATCGAGCGCATAGCCGCAACAATTGCCGGCGTTCCAAGTGAGCAACTTGGTGTCGCGCTTGCCGGTGCCATTCGGATAGACGACGATAAAATTTTCGCGATCCGCTTTTGCGCTCAATCCAGACATTCGCGCGATGTTGTCATCATCGCCGCCGCCGCCGTGCAAGGCGATCACCAGAGGGAAAGCCGGCGCATCGCCGATCCCGCGCGGCAGGTGCACGGTGTAAGTGCGCGCGCGGCTGGCGTGGGTGAGCGATTCCTCGAAATCGCCGGGGCGGAGCGCGTGCGGCGTGGGTGACGCGATTGGATGCGGGACAGCGCAAGAAATTGCGCCGACCACGATCAAGCCGAGAACCCAAATGAGCTTGGACATTATTTTTTGAACAACTCTTGCGCGAATTGGATCACGGTTTGCGGCAGTTGGCGATCCTGGGATTCCGGCAACAGCGGCGGCGGGTTTTTCGCGTCGTAGGTTTGGTTGGGCGTGAGTGCGTTGAGTCGTACCCACGGCACGCCGCCTCGAATCGCCGCGTTGATCAGATCGAGCGCGTGGTTATTGTTGATCTGGACGTGATCTTTTTCGGATTGAATGCGTTGGTACGGCACGCGAATTTTGCCGATGAAATTTACCGCCTCGCGTTCCGCCCACCACGCTTGGTCATTGCACGGTTGCCATTGGATTCCGCCCGGACGATTGGCTTGACAGCCAGTCGTCGTATAGTGACGATCTGCCGGACCTTCCCAGTCAATCAAAAACTTGACGGGCAGATCGCCATAGCGCGCGAGCGTGCCGCTACCCATCGTAATGCCATACGAGTACGTCGCCACGCCGAGCCGCTGGGCGTCCACTTCGGGCAGTGTCGCGGCGAAACGAATCACGGCGGCGAGTCCGTCTTGGTGCTTTGCGCCGTTGTAATCTTCGTGCCCGGTACTTTTGCCGCGCCCATCCGGATCGAAAATGACGGCGACGATCCCGGTGTTTACCATTTGCAACGCGTCGTCCACAAACCCGCCGCTATCGCCGGTGCCGCCGGGCACAAGCACGAGCGCCGGCAAACGGCTCGCGTTTTTGGGCGCGAACACTTGGACGTGCAGTTTGGCGTTCGTCGTTGGGTTCGTCACCGAGTGCGTTTTGGCAATACCCTTCGGGAGCGAAGGCGGGGTGATGTTTGCGCCGGGCTTGGTCGCGGCGGGCGGTTTCTGCGCGCCGAGCGTCGGCAGACCCGGTTTGGTTGCAGGCGCGAGGGTATTCGGCGGCAAGTTCGGTTTCGTCGCGGGCGCGGGCGTACTCGGCGGAACCTGGGTTGGCGCAGGGACGGGCGGTGCAAGCGTGGGCTTGACTTGCGCTGGGGGCAACGACGGGGCGGGCGTTGGCGCGCAAGCCGTGAGGGCGAACAGCAAAATCGAGACGAGCAACCACTGGCATTTCATCGGCGCAACCTCCATCGTTAGTGATCGGATTATCGCGCAAAAAACTAAAACGCAAATGAGTTTGATGTAACCAGTTTGTAAAAAAAAGACCTGGAAAGACGCTTGCGCGAAACTTTCCAGGTCTGGGGTTTACTCCTTGACGGTCTCTTCAAACAAGTTGGGCACCATCGTCCAAATGCCGCTGGGACATGCGGCGGAGCAAAAGCCGCAACCGATGCAATGTTCCTCGTCCACGCGAAATTCGTACGCGCCGTTTGCGTGTTCGTACCGCGTGATCGCGTTCTGCCCGCAGATTGCGACGCAGATGTTACAGTCGCGGCAAGTGCCGCATGAAATACAGCGCGACGTTTCGGACAAGGGATCGGTGGGGCATTGGCTGAGGCGCGGCGTGAAATAGATCAGGTTCAATTTTTCGCGCGGGATCGCTTGCTTGCGCGGCAGTTCGAATTTCTCGCCCATCACCTCGGCGTGGAGCGCGAGCGCGGCGACGCGCCCCGCGCCAATCGCCTGGGTCAGCAAGCCCGGCTTAACCACGTCGCCGACCGCGAACACGCGCGGATCACGCGTCCGCCCGATCTCGTCCGTCGCGAGCCAATTGTTTTTGACGCGCGCAAAATTTTCGGGAAGCCAAGCCGTGTCTGGCACTTCGCCGATGGCGACGATCACGACATCCGCCGGCAACGAACCGCCTTCCTTGAAAAAGATTTCCTCGTCGCGGTATTCGAGTGTGGTGCGGGGCCACACGACCTGGGTGCCGAGTGCCATTGCGGCTTCACGTTCGCGGCTTGCGCTTGCCGGTTCTTGAATGTCAATTGCCGTGACGCTTGTCGCGCCCAGTTGCCACGCCGTCGCGCACGCGTCCATCCCTACGTCGCCTGCGCCAATCACGATGACCGACCTACCGGCGACGCTAACAACCGGCGTGCCGTCGTTCGCGCTCGTCAGAAATTCGAGCGCCGAGTGGGTGCGTTCGCTACCGGGAAACGGAATTTTGCGCGGCGTGTGCGCACCGATGGCGATGATCACGCCATCGCACAGATCGCGAATCTGTTGGAAAAATTCGCGCGTGATCTCGATGCCGAGTTCGACTTGCACGCCGAGCGACAAGATGCGGCGAATTTCGGCTTGCACGATTTCTTGTTCGAGCCGACCGTGCGGGATTGCGTGCGCCATTTTGCCGCCGAGCGAATTTTCTTTTTCGTAGATTGTGACCGTGTGACCGCGCAACGCGAGTTGCCATGCCGCCGACAAGCCGCCCACGCCGGAACCGATCACGGCGAAGCGTTTGCCGGTGTGCACGTCCGGCGTCGGCGCGGGCAAGTCCATCGAGTACTTGCCGAGCGGACCGGCGAGCACGGCGAAATCAATGTGCTGGCGCGTGCACGCGGTCATACACGGATTGGGGCACGCCGCGCCGCAGACTGAACCTGGGAAGGGGTTGTAACTCAGCACGAGATCGAGCGCGTCGCGGATTTTGCCCTTGCGAAGCAAGTTGATGCGATCCTGGGTCGGAATGTAACTGGGGCACGCGTACTCGCACGGCGCGGCGAACACGGCATTGTTCCACACCGGCGAGTGCGTGCGGTACTTACCCATCGCTACGAGCGGGATCACATTGCCGGCATCTTCGACGACATCGCCGAACAAGCCGCCCTGAATCCAGCGGTTTGCGCGAAACTCGCCGAGCGAATGGCGGCGCTTGCCCTGTTTGAGTTCTTCGTAACTCTTGGGCACGATCTTGCGCCATTCGCTTTGCGCTAACATCGTAGCGTTCAAATCGGCGCGCTCCACCGCGCGCAAAAATTTCGGCATTCCGTCGGTGAGAAAATCCCAGTCTTCTTTTTCGAGCGTCTCGACGAGCTTGACGTTGCTCGGCAGTTTGCCGATGTGCCCGCGCACGTAAATGATGCCGCCGACCATGCCGACGCACGCGCGCTCGCCCAACACCGAAGCGGATTCGTCCGCGTCGTGCCCGCACACGACGGCAATCCCGCCGCCCATAAATTCGAACGGGAACGAGCCGGTGTTTTTCAAAATCCACAATTGCGGCGGATTGAACGCGGGATCGTGTTTCATCAGCGAGCCGGTGCGCGTACCCGCGCGCCCGCCGATGTAAATGATCCCGTCCGCCGCGCAATGCCCGGTCGTGTCGCCGCCATCGCCCTTGACGGTGATCGTCGCGCCTGCGTTGAGCCAGCCTACGTCGGCGGGCGCGGAACCTTCGACGACGATCTCGGTGCCGGGCATACCCATCGAGCCGACGCGCTGACCGGGGTTGCGAACGTAAAATTTCAGCGGCTGTCCATCGGTGCGCCACAAGGGTCCCCCGATGTTGTGCTGACCGGACGCGTCGATTTCAAATTCCGTTTCGCCGGCTTGCATCGCCGTGTAAACTTCTTGCAGTAACGTCTGGGTGGATTTGCGTTTATTGTCGCTGTATGTAGTGAGATGTACCATAAATGCCTCTTGGAATCCAGAAGCCAGGAGTCAGAATTCAGAAGAAAACCTTCTGGCTTCTGAATTCTGGATTCTGACTTTTCATTGATATGATTCGATAATCGCCGACGTATACGCCTCAAGCAATTTGCTTGTTTCTTCGAGTTGCAATTGCATGGATGCCACGTCTCCGTATTTCAAATCGCGCGCGAGAATAAGATAGTAACGACATTCTTCAAGCGATCCTTGCGCGATATTCATAAATCGTGCCTTGTTCGCTTTGCCTTTTTTCTTGAATCCTTCGGCGATATTCGCGGGAATCGCCACCGCCGCGCGCCGCATTTGTGATGACAATCCATAAATCTCGCTCTTTGGAAAATTTTCCGTGAGCCGATACACGCTCAACACAAATTGATGTGCCTTTTGCCAGACAATCAAATCCAGAAACGACTTGGCAGGAGCGCGATCCATTATGAATTCTCCATTCGAGATTCTGTCTTCTGGGTTCTGAATTCAGAATTCTGAATTTTTAACAGGCGTATGCGATCTGCAGTCGTTCCGCCGCTGACTTGGACATGGAGACGAGCGCATCGCTGCGCCCAATCGGCAACGTCGAGTTGCCAATCGGCGCCATCAATTTTTTCAGTTCCTGATCGAGCGCGAGAAAGTAATCCACAATGTTTTGCGCGACGGCGTCCACGTCGAGCCGCGCGACGAGCCGGTGGTCCTGGGTGCAGATGCCGACCGGACAATAGCCGGTGTTGCACGCGTTGCAACGCCCTTTTTCATTGCCCACGCACCCGGCGAGTTGTAACCAAATTTTTGCCGAGAACACCCCGTTCGCGCCGAGACAGATCGCCTTGAACGCGTCCGCCGCAAGATCGCCCGTGTCGCCGAAACCGCCGCCGACGAACAGCGGGATTTGCCCCTGTTTGCCTTGATCCACTGCCGCGAGGTAACAGTCGCGCAGTTTGCTGAGGATCGGATGCCCGGTGTGATCCATGCTTACTTCGTGCGCCGCGCCAGTGCCGCCCTGAATCCCATCGAGGAAATAGCCGCCGACGATTTGGTACGGATCGCGGACAAGGTTGTTGAACACGGCGACACTCGTCGAACTCGCGGCGACCTTGATCGCCACCGGCACGCGGAACTTGAATGCGGCGTTCATGCTCAGGAACATTTTTTGCACCGACTCTTCAATGCTGTACAAACCCTGATGATTCGGCGGACTCATCAAGTCGGCTTTCGGCACGCCGCGAATCGCTTGAATGTGCGAGGCGACCTTTTCGGCTGGCAGTAAACCGCCATCGCCCGGTTTCGCGCCTTGCCCAATCTTGATCAAAATCGCGGCAGGGTCGGTCACCATTTCCGGCATCGCCTTGATGATACGGTTCCAGCCGAAATGTCCGCTGGCAATTTGGATGATAAAGTATTTGAGGAATTCGGATTTGAGCAAACGCGACGGCATTCCCCCTTCGCCCGACGACATCCGCACCGGCATTTTACATTCTTCGTTGAGGTACGCCACGGCGAGCGCAAGCGCTTCCCACATGCGCCACGACAATGCGCCGACAGACATATCGCCGATGATCACCGGATAAATCCAACGCATCGGCGGGATCGAACCACCCGGCACGAGTTTGCCGTTTTCCACTTTGAATGGCAACTCGTCCGCCGGCAAACCGCGTCCCAGCGGGGTGAGCAGATCAAAGGTGTGCCGTGCCGCGTCGAGCGACGGGTCGGTCATCTGACTGATCCGTCCGACTTTGATGTAATCGAGCACGCGGATCGGAATGTGATGCCCGCGCCCGCCGCGCTTGATCGGCGAGCCGCCGTGCCGCGCGACGAGCGGAAAGCGATGTTGCTCGTTGGGCACCGGTTTGATCGAATCGGTGGGGCAGACCTTTTCGCACATTTCGCAACCGCGACAATAGTATTTGGGATCGTTCACCTGTTTGATCGCCATGATCACTTCGGTGGCTTCGATGGGGCTGGGCAAGTGCCCGGTGCTTAACGCCTGCCCTTTGCGTTGCAGTTGCGGCTTGATTGCGCCGAATGTGCACGTGGCGACGCACGAACCGCACCGAATGCACGTCTCGGCGTTCCATTTGATCTTCCAGGGAAAATCCATCGCGTGCGAATCGCGCACGAACGTGGGCTTGATGATATGCGTGCTCGGCGCGGACGGCACCCGCAAGCCATTGACTTTGTCGTTGCCGTTATTTTGGGGCGCGAGTTTAATCTCGTCCGCTTTTATTGTTGCCATCGTTGCACCTCCAGCGCGTTGTCAATCAAAACGGTTTCGCGTTCGCCGGGATAAATGTCGGCTTCGGTGTTGCGGTCGGGAATGATCATATTCACGCCACACACTTCGGAGGCGGACACGACGAGGTCGCCGTCTTTGCCGATAACGTACGGGCGCAATTTTTTTGCATCGGCGATCACGCCCATCGCGCCGTCCGGCAAAACGAACACGACGGTATTCGGTCCGTTGATTTCCAAGTGCATCAGCGATTGGCGGACGCGCATCAACACATCGGCGTCGGAGCGGCGTTGCATTTCTTCAAAGGTGAGCGGGGTAATCACGTGCTTGTAGTATGGGAGGGGCCAACCCAGTTCTTCGCGAATATAGTGCAAGGTGTAGAGGAAGCACTGCGTATCGGACTCAAAGCCGATGTACGCCGGGTGCAAGCGTTGCTGAAATTCCTTGTTCTTTTGGTAAAAGGTGTTTTCGCCGTTGCCCATCAGCGTGTACCCTTCGAGGAAAAACGGGTGCGCCGCGTACCGCACGATGCGATAGTTGGTGTTTTGTCGGCACTGGGCGGAAATGACGCGCGCCTTCAACCAGTGATTGTCATCCCACATCTGAAAGTACGTGCCAATATCGCGTGGGTCGCCCACTTCTTTGAGTGTTAGCACATCGGGCCAAAACGAATAGACGAAACCTTGCTTGTCGTGCGACAAAACTTCGCGCAGTTTGAGCCGTGTTTCGACGAGCAGTTTTTTTTGTTCGGGCGTTGGTTGGTTAGGGTACGCCGCGTTGAGCGGTTCGGGGTAACGATAGTTGCGGAAGATATAGTGCGGCATCCGCCGAAAATCCAGCCCCGGCTTGTTCACCACGTCCGGCTGATAATCGAACTTGGGCGAAAAGCCCAGTTCTTCGAGCAACTCCTCCGCGCGTTCGAGACCTTGCGATGTGCACGCCATCGAGAGGAGCGGAAATTTTTTAAACTCGGCAAACGCACCGCCGAGGTCTTGCATGACCATCGCAAAACCGGAATTATCGTGCCCCTTTTGCATCGCCAGCATCATGCGGAGCGCGAGTGCGGGGGGCACCGGCGTTTTGGATTTGATTGCCGCCATTCGACACATGGTATAACCTCCTCGTTCCTATAACGGGAACAAACAAAAACCGCCAAGTCTAGGCGGTTTGAACTAAACGACGTATTCCTTTGCAACGTTGCTAGGATCTGCCCGGTGAAAGCGCAAACTTGGTGAGCGTAATTTGTCACTGCTTTGACCGACTTGCCAATTGGTTGCGAGTCGCCAAGCCATCGAATTTATATAAAAAGTATATAAAAAATTCGCGTCGCTGTCTTTAGTCAACTTGCGAGAAAGCAATGGCGGATCGGTTGGGCAAACTGTACAGCGCCATTTCGCACGCCGGTTGCATAAGACAAATTGACACCCTGTCGCCCCTATGCTAGAATCGCGCGTGATGAAACGCAAGAGACTTGCCGTACTGGTCGTGATCGAAACCACTGTCGTCGGTCTGGTGGCGATGACGATCTTTGGCGTGATCATGGATCAGTACGAACGCGCGCAGGATGTGATTGTTCAGCGGACGGCGGTGGCACGGGTGACGAGTGTTTTTGTCGCGCTGTTGACGGCAACGCCGCCGACGCCCACGCCGACGCCCACTTTCACGCCGTCGCGCATGCCGACCCGCACGCGGACACCTTCACCGTCTGCAACACCTACGCCCTCACTTTCGCCCACGCCAACCTTGTCGCCCACGCCCACGCTTTCGCCGACGCCGCGCCCGACGAGCGGACCTACGCCGATCACTTGGAAGACGCTGACGCAGTGCGATGTCTTGGACGAGCCGGGACATTATCGCTTGGGCGCGGACTTGGCGGCGAGCGGCGGCGAGTGCATTCAGATCAAATCGAGTTACGTCGTGCTCGATTGCGCGAATCGCCTCATTCGCGGCACAAATTACAAGGGCTATGGGATCGCGATCCGCAAGTACGGTTTACTCGACGGACAAACGCCGGGCTATGTCGAAGTGCGAAATTGCCGCGTCTCGAATTTTCTCTACGGCATTTTGGCGGACGCGGGACACCATCTCGTCATCCGCGATAACGACAGCTCGAACAATTTCGACGACACCGATCCCGCCACGCGCTTTGGCAAATTTTTGGGGATGACCGACGGCGGCGGGATTCGTCTAAACAATGTCCAGGATTCCCAGGTGCTCAACAACACGACGTTGCATCAAGCGATTGGCATTGACGTTCGCAACTCGAATAATATTGCCGTGCGAAACAATACCGCCTCCGATAATTCCGCGTGGGGAATCAATTTGGTGCGGACGGGTAACAGCGACGTGGTTAGCAATACGACAGTGGACAATGTTCGCAAGTGCACCTGGGGCGCGGGCACGGTTGGTTGGGGTTGCGATGCCGGCGGCATCGTCGTGCAGGACGGCTCAAACGGCAACGAGATTACCAACAATACGGTGAGCGGGCGTAACGGCAACGGCATTTTCATCAAAGCCCACGCGTTGCCGTGCGGCAACAATAACGCGATTGTCGGCAACACGATTACGGGCGTGCTGTACAACGCGGTTGAGTTGAGTTTTTGCGCGGGCAACAAGATCAATAACAATCAAATGCGCGATGGCTTGGATGGCGTGTGGCTTGGCTTTGCGCGCGATACCGAGATCAAGGGTAACGTGATCGCGAATATGCGAAACCACGGGGTCATTTCGTTGAACAGTCACCACAATACCGTCAGCGGCAATCAAATCATCAACAGCAACGAAGCGCTCTATTTCTACTCCGAGGAATATGATCGCGTGGCGTATGCGTTTTTGCCGGCGGGCGATTATCGCTCGCATGATAATTGTTTATGCAACAACACACTGCAATCGAACACGATTGGCGTCCACTTGCTCGATTCGACGCGTAATCAGGTAACCGGCAACACTTACTCGAACAACGGGCGCAATCTGCTTGTGCAAGGTAGCAACGACGGCAATAATTTGCAGGGCTATGGCTTGCCGCCATTTTTCTTTGGAGCTGTTTTGGCGCGACGATGAAAATTTATCTCTCCACCCTGGGCTGCAAACTGAACGAAAGCGAATTGGAAGCGTGGACGCGCCGGTTCGCGCAAGATGGCAATGAAATCGTCGCGACGCCGGCGGAGGCGGAGGTATGCGTGCTGAACACGTGCGCGGTTACGCACATTGCCGCGCGCAAATCGCGGCAACTCGCGCGGCAACTTGCGCGCGCCAACCCCGCCGCGCGCATCGTGCTCACCGGTTGCTTCGCCGACATCGCGCCTGCCGAAGCGCGCGCATTGCCAAACGTTGCCCTCCTTGTGCCCAGTGCGGATAAAGATCGGTTGGCGGGAATTGCGGCAGAGCGTCTCGCAATCGGTGATCTGAAAGCGGGGATTGAGGATTGGGACTCGCTCGTTCCAAGCCCCGAGGTCTCTCTTCCCGCTTCTCATTTGCGGACACGCGCGTTCGTCAAAGTTCAGGATGGATGCAATATGCGGTGCGCGTATTGCATCATTCCGCTTGCGCGCGGCGATTCGCGCAGTCGTTCGCGCGCGGCGATTGTCGCCGAAGTGCAGGCGCTCGTGGCGCAGGGCTACAACGAAATCGTCTTGACCGGCGTGCAGATTTCGGCGTACCGCGCGTCGTTACGCGATCTCGTCGCCGCGATCCTGGCGGAGACGAACACGCCGCGCTTGCGGCTCACCAGCATCGCGCCCTGGGATTTGGACGAGACCTTGCTCGATCTGTTTCACGATCCGCGCCTGTGCCGGCATTTGCATCTGTCGCTCCAAGCCGGTTGCGACGCGGTGCTACGCCGAATGCGCCGACCGTATACGACCGCGCAATTCGCGCAGGCGGTGGAATTGGCGCGCGCGAAAATTCCCGAGGTCGGGATCACGACGGATGTCATCGTCGGCTTTCCCGGCGAAACCGAAACCGAGTTTGCCGAGTCGGCGGCGTTTGTCGAGCGGATGCAATTTGCGCGCGTGCATGTTTTCCCCTTTTCACCGCGTGCGGGCACGGTGGCGGCAACCTTGCCCGCCCAGGTCGCGCCGGCGATCAAAGAGGCGCGCGCCCGGACGATGCAAGTCGTCGCGGATGCCAGCCAACGCGCGTTCGCGCAAACCCTGATCGGGCGCGTGGTGCACGTGTTGTGGGAAACGCAGACCGCCGGGATGTGGTCGGGCTATACCGACAATTACGTGCGCGTGGAGGCGGCGAGCGGAAACGATCTCCGCAACCGGTTCACGCGTGCGCGCGTGGTGCGCGCTTTGCCGGAAGGTGTGTTGGCAACTTTGGAAAATTTGTGATATAGTATAGCCCAAACGGGATATTCAAACGAATCGCTTGAATGTCTTGCCCGATATTTCTGCACCAAAGGAGGCGCATCATGTTAGTTCGTGAACGAATGACGGCAAATCCGGTCGTGGTTCATCCCGATACGCCATTTGAAGAGGCGTTGCAATTGTTGCGCGAGAAGAAAATTCGCCGCTTGCCGGTGGTTGATAAAAACGGCGCGCTGGTCGGCATCGTCGTCGAAAAAGATTTGCTCTACGCGTCGCCCTCGCCAGCGACTTCGTTGAGCGTGTTCGAAATTCATTACTTGCTCTCGAAACTCCAGGTCAAGGATATTATGACCAAGCGCGTGATCGCGGTTGAAGAGGATTGTCCCATCGAAGAAGCGGCGCGCATCATGATCGAGCACAAGATCGGCTCTTTGCCGATTGTGCGTGGCAACCAGGTGGTAGGCATTGTTACCGAGACGGACATTTTCCGCACGATGGCGGAGGCGTTAGGCGGCGGGTGCAACAATTGTTTGCGTGTGACGGTGCGCGTGCCGGATCGCAAAGGTGAGCTGGCAAAACTCACGAGCGAAGTCGCGCGGCAGGGCGGCAACATCCTCAGTCTCGTGGATTTTGCCGTGGGGTCGGCGAACAAAGCCGAGATCACGATGAAAATTCTCGATGTCCAGCGCGAGGAGATCGTGAGCGCGTTGGAGCGATTGGGGATTCAGGTGATTGACGCGCGCCAATCGAGTGCGCCGTACCAACCCAAATTGTTTTCGTCGCGGTAATGCGAATCCGCGAGAACCGAAGGGCTTGCCGGCGCGCTGGCAACCCTTCGGTTTTTTTTATGAAATTAGCGCGCATCCTCAAGACGTGCTATAATGCGTCTTGATGGATCAATCGAAAATTCGCAATCTGTGCATTATCGCGCACATTGACCACGGCAAATCCACGCTCACCGATCGCTTGCTCGAAGTAACCGGCACGCTCGCCAAACGCGAGATGGTCGAGCAGGTGATGGACCAAATGGACTTGGAACGGGAAAAGGGCATCACAATCAAGGCGAAAGCCGTGCGGATGCTCTATCGTGCGCGCGATGGCGTCGAGTACGAACTGAATCTTATTGATACGCCCGGTCACGTGGATTTCACGTACGAGGTTTCGCGCGCGCTGGCGGCGTGTGAAGGCGCAATTCTGGTCGTGGATGCGACTCAGGGTGTCGAGGCGCAAACGCTGGCGAACTTGTATCTCGCGCTCGAACACAATCTCACGATCATTCCGGTCGTCAACAAGATCGATCTCCCGTCCGCCCGCCCCGACGAATCGGCGCACGAAATCGAAAATTTATTGAGTGTGCCGGCAGACGACATCATTCGGGCGTCCGCCAAAAGTGGCGTTGGCGTGGAGCAAATCCTTGAATCCATCATCGCCAAGATTCCGCCGCCGGTCGGTGATACGGCTCTGCCACTTCGTGCGCTCATCTTCGATTCCAAGTACGATGCTTACAAAGGCGTCGTCGCGTACGTGCGTGTGATGGAAGGTGAACTGCCCAAGAATCGCAAAATCAAACTGATGTCGTCGGGGCTGGAAATTGACGCGCTCGAAGTGGGCGTGTTTCGCCCCAAGATGCTCGCCGGGGACACGCTGATCGCCGGCGAAGTGGGTTACGTGGCGACCGGGTTGAAGAGCGTGCGCGACATTCAAGTGGGCGACACGATCACACACAGCGACAGCCCGGCGTGTGAGCCGCTGCCCGGCTATCGCCCCGCCAAACCGATGGTGTTCGCCGGCTTTTATCCGGTTGAAACGAACGACTATCCGTTATTGCGCGACGCGCTCGATAAACTGAAATTGAACGATGCCTCACTCACGTACGATCCCGAAACCTCCGCCGCGCTCGGTTTTGGTTTTCGCTGCGGCTTTCTCGGCTTGCTGCACATGGAGATCGTGCAAGAGCGATTGGAGCGCGAGTATGATCTGAACCTGATCGCGACTGCACCGAGCGTCGAGTACCGCGTGCTGAAAACATCCGGCGATGTGATCACGGTGGACAATCCGGCGGAGATGCCCGGCGCGGACGAGATTGTCGAGATCGAAGAACCCTGGATGCGGATTCAGGTATTTACACCGAAAGAGTACATCGGACCGATCATGGATCTCGTCGTCGCGCGGCGCGGCACGTTCGACAAGATGGAATATCTCGACGAGCAACGCGTGATGCTGGGATATTTCATCCCGCTGTCCGAATTGATCATTGATTTTTACGATCAACTGAAATCGCGCACGCGCGGTTACGCCTCGCTCGATTATGCGTTCGCCGAGTACCGCGTGAGCGATCTCGTCAAGATGAATATTCTCGTCAACGAAGAAGCGGTGGACGCGCTTTCGATGATCGTGCACAAGGATTACGCGTACCCGCGCGGGTCGGCATTGTGCAAAAAATTGAAAGAGGTCATCCCGCAACAACTCTTCCCCGTGCCGCTGCAAGCCGCGCTCGGCGGCAAAATCATCGCGCGCGAAACGATCCGTGCTTTGCGTAAGGACGTGCTCGCCAAGTGCTACGGGGGCGACATTACGCGGAAGCGCAAACTTCTCGAAAAGCAGAAGGAAGGTAAAAAGCGGATGAAGCGTTTCGGCACGGTTGAAATTCCGCAGGATGCCTTTATGGCAGTCCTCAAATTGGGAGACGAAAAATAAAATGGTGCAGGCAATCGTGCACGTCAAATGGATCGAAGGCGGTTTGTTCACGGGCATTGACTCGCGCGGCACGCCGCTCACCATCGGCAAGTCCGCCGGGCACGAGCCGGCGTGGCTGGGCGTCAAAGCGTCCGATCTATTGTTGCTCGGCGTCGCCGGGTGTTCGGGGCACGATGTCGCCGAAATTTTGCACAAGCAACGCCAAGCGATCACCAGTTTGGAAATCAACGTCACGGGTGAACAGGACGCCGACCCGCCGTGGAAATTCAACACGATTGCGATTGAGTACGTGATTCGGGGTCGCCAGCTCAACGAGACCTTGATCCAGCGTGCGATTGATCTCTCGGAAAACAAGTATTGTTCCGTCCTGGCGACGGTGCGTCCCGGCGCGCAGATCAAAACCCAGTATCGCATCGAGGAAGCGTGACGTTCAAAACTCTGCGCGTCGAGACCAAAGACGCGCTCACCACCGTTTATCTGAATCGCCCCAGCCAGCGCAACAGTTTGTCGAGCGAGATGATTGACGATCTGCGCGGATTGATCGCGCAATTGCGCGACGATGCGACTACGCGCGCGATCATTTTGACTGGCGCGGGCAAAACCTTTTCGATTGGCGCGGACGTAGACATGTTGACGCGGATCGGCGAAACGTTTACGCCCGAGCAAACGCGCGCCGAAATTTTGAAATGGCGCGCGGCGTTCGATGAGTGGGAACGTTTGCCGCAGATCACCATCGCCGCGATCAACGGCTTGGCGTACGGCGGCGGGGTCGTGCTCGCGCTGGCATGCGATTTCCGCCTCGCCTCCACGCGCGCGATTTTCGGCTTGCCCGAAATCAAACTGGGCATGGTGCTTGCGCTCGGCGGCACGCAACGGCTCACGCGCTTGATCGGCGTGAGCGCGGCGAAGGAAATGATTTTGCGCGGGCGCAACGTCACCGCGATTGACGCGCAACGCATGGGCTTGGTGCATCGTGTCGCCGAGCACGGCGACCTGATGGGGTTGGCGCGCAGTTGGGCGGAGCGCGACGCGCAGTATTCGCCGCGCGCGTTGGCGTTCGCCAAGCGGCTGATTGATCAATCGTTTGATCGCGACGCGGACGCGTCGGCACAAGCCGAAACTGAGGCGCAAGCCGAGTTGCTCCACTCGCCGGAATTTTTGGAGCGGATCAAAGCGGTGAAGGAAAACGGCGGACTGGACATGTAACGCGTGAAGCGCGAATTTTTTGCCCTGGGCGTGATTCTGATCGCCGCCGCGTGCTTGCGATTCTACGGACTCGCGTGGGACGGCGGCTATTTGTTTCATCCCGACGAACGCAAAATTTTGCTCGTGGCGGCGGAACTGCGTTTGCCGACGACGCTCGGTGAATTTTTTTTGCCCGCTAGTCCGCTCAACCCCAAGTTTTTCGCCTACGGTTCTTTCCCGATCTATTTGCTGAAAATGCTCAGCGCGCTCGTGCCGATTTCAGGGGCGGGCTATGCCGTACCCTGGCGCGAGGATTTTGTCGGCTTGATGTTCCTGGGACGCGTGCTGTCGGCGCTGTTCGATCTGGGCACGATCCTGTTCACGTTCTTGCTCGCGCGTCGTCTGTATTCGGCGACAATTGGCTTGTTCGCGGCGGCGTGCGTTGCCGTGACGGTGTTGCACATTCAACTCGCGCATTTTTACGCGGTGGATACGTTGCTCACGTTGCTGGTTGTGGCAACGGTCTACTACGCCGCGCGATACGCGCAGGGGCGGCGACGCCGTGACGCGGTGTTGCTGGGAATTGTGTTTGGGCTTGCGCTCGCCACCAAGATCACCGCCGCGCCGTTGATCGCGCCGATTCTGGTGGCGGTTGTCCGCGCGCGGAACGAGCGGACAACCGGAATTTCGGCTTCGCCGACGCTTGCCTGGCTTGCGCGGGCGCGGCTCATCTTGGGAGATTGGTGCGATCAAATTTGGCGCGCGCGCAAAACGCTGGCAAAAATTTTCGGCGTCGCGTTCGCGGTGTTCGTGATCACGCAACCGTATGCGTGGATCGATCCGTTGCGTTTTTGGGCGCAAGTGGCCACTGAATTGTTGGTGGCGCGCGGCTGGCTCGATTATCCGTACACGCGGCAATACGCGAACACATTGCCGTTCGTCTACCCGATCCTGCAAAGCAGTGTGTGGGGCATGAGTTTGCCGCTCGGCATTTTTGCGTGGGGCGGGAGCGCGTGGTTCGCGTGGCGCGGCTGGCGCGAACGCGATTGGCGTGCCGGATTGCTTGTGGCGTGGGCGGGCTTGTACTTTTTCTCCATCGGCGCGCAACACGCCAAATATCTGCGCTACCTCTTGCCGCTCACGCCGTTTCTGTTCATCATGGCAAGCGCGGGGTTGGCGGCGTGCGTTTCGCGTTTTGCCGCTTTCGTTTCGCGCGTTGCGGTTGGCGCGGCGCTTGGCGGTGCGCTGGTGTACTCGCTCGCGTTCGTTTCGCTGTACGCGCGTGAGCATCCCTGGATCGAAATTTCGCGCTGGGTGTACGCGAATGTGCCAATGCAGGCGACGCTAGCGACGGAATACTGGGATGATCAATTGCCGTTGCCGATGCAGCTCAACGGCGTGATGCGTGCGCCGAGTGATTTCCGTTACGTCACCTTGCCGCTGTACGATGACGACGACGCGCAGAAAATTGACGCGCTCGTCGAAGCGTTGAGCGCGACGGATTATATCGTGCTGGCAACGCAACGTTTGTCCGCGACGATTGAGCGATTGCCGGCGCGCTATCCGATTTCGGCGCGGTACTATCGGTTGCTGTTCGCCGGCGAACTGGGATTCGATCTCGCGGCGTTCGCGCAAAACGGCATCGCGCTCGACGGCGTGGTGATCGCGGATGATCGGTTTAACGGCAAGCAGTACGTCGGCTTGCCGCCGCGCTCCGATGCGTGGGCGTGGAACTGGGGCTATGCGGACGAAAGTTTTACCGTCTACGATCATCCGTTGCCGCTTGTGTTTAGAAAAACGCGCGCATTGTCGCCCGCTGAATTGCGCGCACTCGTGACTCTGCCTTGAGGAGGAGGGCGTGAAACTTTCGATCTTGTTGCCGGTGTACAACGAACGCGCGACGATTGAAGAAATTGTGCGGCGCGTGTTGGCATCGCCGTTTGAAAAACAGGTGATTGCGATTGACGACGGCTCGACGGACGGCACGCGTGACATTTTGCCCGCATTGGAAAAGCAAGGCGTGCTCGTGCTGTATCACGACCGCAATCGCGGCAAGGGCGCGGCGTTGCACACCGGCATCCAGCGCGCGACCGGCGACATTATCATCATTCAGGACGCCGATCTTGAGTATGATCCGCGCGATTACGCGCAACTGGTTCAGCCGATTGTCGAGGGGCGCGCCAAAGTCGTTTACGGTTCGCGCTTTTTAGGACCCCGCATGGCGATGTTTTTCTGGCACATGATCGCCAACAAGATGTTGACGTTGATGACGAATATTTTGTACGATGCGATCCTCAGCGACATGGAAACCGGTTACAAGGCGTTTCGCGCGGACGTGCTGAAAGGGATTCCGCTCCGGTGCCGGCGTTTCGATTTCGAGCCGGAGATCACGGCGAAAATCCTCAAGCGCGGGATTCGTATTTTCGAAGTGCCGATTTCGTACTACGGGCGCGAATATCACGAAGGCAAAAAGATCGGGATGAAAGACGGGTTCGTCGCGATCTGGACGTTGCTGAAATATCGGTTTGTGGATTGACGCCGGTTGCGCCAACGTTTCCCAGGATGATCCGAAAATTGCGCGAATCCAAAATCAATCTTGTCGTCGCCGTGAGCTTGGGCTTGTTGCTCGTTTACCTTGCGCCGGTGTTGATCAACGGCGCGAACGGGCAACCGATCTTTATCTTGCTCCCCAGCTCCGATACTGCGCCGACGGCGTTGTTGCCCGTGAGCATCTTGCGCGACGGCGATTTTTTTCTCGACGAGTACGCGCCGTTTTTCCGCGACAACTGGAGCGCGGGCGCGCCCTTTCTGCGCGCGACGCAAGGACACCTGGCTTCGATTTACCCAGTCGTTGCGGCGATCTTGGCGGTGCCGGTCTATGCCGTGCCGGTGTGGGCAGGGTGGGGCGCGCAACCCGGCGCGGCGTTCACGCTTGCACGCATCGCCGCGGCGATGCTAACTGCCGGCGCGCTAGGTTTGTTCCTGCTGATCTGTTTGGAGCGTTTGCCGGCGCGGCAAGCGGTCGGCGTGACACTCGCGTTTGGGCTGGGCACCTCGGCATGGACGACGGCGTCGCAGGGCTTGTGGCAACACACGGCGAGTCTGCCGCTGTTGTTCGGCGCGCTGTGGTTGCTGATCACCGGCGAGCGGGACGCGCGCCGGATTCCCTGGGCGGGGCTATTGCTGTCGGCGGCGACCGCCGCGCGCTACAACAATGCGACAACCTGGGTTCTTTTGGGAGGTTACGTCTGCTTACGTTATCGGCGTCAGTTCCCGGCGTTCGTTGCTTTGGGCGCGTTGCCGTTGCTGGCGTGGTTGGCGTACAACCAACTGATTTTTGGCTCGCCGTTTGAATTGAGTTACGGCGCGGCGGGAAACGGTTGGACAGCGGACATGGCATTGGGGTTTGCCGGTTTGCTGATCAGTCCCGCAAAAGGATTGCTGATCTTTTCGCCGTTCTTGGTGCTGGCGTTGATCGGCGCGGTGCGCGCGTTGCGTCAACCCAGGTCGTTGGAGTTTTTCGCGTTCGGCGCATTCGCCATTTTCACGCTGGTGATGAGCCGCTGGTGGAGTTGGTACGGCGGCTGGTCGTACGGCAATCGGATGCTGACGGACGCGTTGCCGTTGCTCGGCGTGCTACTCTTGCCGATGTGCGAACGGTTGTCGCGCGGCGGGTGGTGGTTGTTCGGCGCGGCGAGTGTTTTTGCCGTGGGCGCGCACGCGCTGGGCGTGTTCGATTACGGCGTGAACTGGCACCACACGTTCGACACCGGCGACAACTGGGGAACGTGGTTGTGGAATATCAAAGCGAGTCCCATTTTATTTTACGCGTATCATTACGCGCACCGGGTCTTGGCTACCCTGTCGCTGTTCGGTTACCCAAGATGATTGTGGTGGAATTTATGGCACGCCGACAATTTCTGAAATTTCTGATTGCCGCAGTTGCCGGACTGTGGGCGATCCTCGTCGAAAAAAATCCGGCGCGCGTGACAAACGCAGACTATTATGGACGCGGGCGTTACGGCGCGGGGACGTATGGCAAAGCATTGCCGGCGTCGGGGAAATAGCGAGGGAGCGAAATGCCGCGGTTACCCATTCCTGGGTCGGATGAAGAACAGTGGGGCGCGTTGCTCAACGATTTTCTGCGCGCGGGGCATCGCGCGGATGGCGCGACAAGCCAGGTTGCCGAGGTGTACAACGTCCGCGATTTTGGCGCGCGCGGCGATGATGCCACTGACGATACGCGCGCGATTCAGGCGGCGATAGACGCGGCGCAGGCGGCGTGCGGCGGCGTCGTTTCGTTTCCCGTTGGCGTGTTTCGCACGACGGCAACCTTGTTGCTCAAGAGCAACGCCGTCGTTTTGCAAGGTGCGGGTAACGCGTCCATCATCAAACCAGCGATGCCAACCGGCGCGGCGATCCGGATTAGTCACGCGAATGATTTGTTCCAGTGTATCAACAACCAGGTCGCCGATCTCACGTTGGATCGCGGCGTGCGGCCCGAGCCAACCGCGATTGGGTTGACCATCGAGCACGCGCGGTACACGCGCGTGGCGCGGCTCAACGTCCACAACCAGGGCATCGGCATTGCCGTGGGCGTGCCGGAGATGGGCGGCATTCCCACCCAGTTCGTTTACATTGACCAAGTTTTTGTCTCTGGCGGCAATTTTCCGGATGCGGGCATTCGCTTTTTTTCCGGCGCGGATTACGCGGTGAGCCGTTCGTTCATCGAACCGTCGAATCGCGGCATCGTCATGTCCGGCGACGCAAACGGCATTTTCATCATGCAGACGAGCGTGATCAACGGGAACGCGTACGAGTTCGGCATTGTCAGCGAGGGCACCGGTTTTGCGCGCTATCTGATCGGCGTCAATGTGGAAAACGCGTTGCAAGCGCAAATCCACATCGGCGGCAATCCCGGCACCAAACGCATCGTCATTTCCAGTTGCTGGCTCGGCGCGGGCGACCTGAAAGGCGCGACCCGCACCGGGATTCGGATCGAACCTGGGATCGAGAACGTTGTGATTTCCGAATGTCGCATCGGCGATCAACGGATGTACGGCATTCACAGTCAAGGTTCGCGTGTGCGTATCGCCGGCAACATCATCGAGGCGAACAGCACGCTCGGCGCGCGTCGCTTTGACGGGATTTACCTGGCGGGCGGCTCGGACGTGATCGTGCAAAGCAATTTGGTGCATGGACCTAATCACCGGTACGGCATTTACACCGCCGGCAATTTGGACAATTATATTATCAGCGAAAATATCTTACGCGGCAATGGCAGTGGCGGCTTGCTCGACACGGCGACTGGCACGCACAAACTGGTGGGCACAAATTTACAATGACCAAACCAATTATTGCGCTTGTGGGACGCCCGAACGTGGGCAAGTCTACTTTGTTCAACCGACTCATTGGCGAAAAGCGAGCGATTGTCGCCGACACGGCGGGCACGACGCGGGATCGTTTGTACGGCGAGGCGGATTTCGCCGGGCGCGAATTCATCGTGGTGGATACCGGCGGGCTGGCGCTCGACGATCAAGCCGATTTGCCCGGCACGCCGGCGGCGATGCTCGCGGGTGTGCGCGCGCAAGCGCAAATCGCCATTGACGAAGCAGATGCGGTGGTGTTCCTGGTGGATGTCGAGCAAGGGGTGACGCCGAACGACGCCGAGATCGCCAAAATTTTGCGGCAGGCGACCAAGCCGGTGTATCTGGTTGTCAACAAAGCCGATAACGACACGCGCCGGCAAGACGCGGTGGAATTTTTTCAACTGGGTCTTGACGAGCCGATTGCGATCTCGGCGCTGCATGGTGTCGGCACCGGCGATTTGCTCGACAAGATCATCGAGCATTTGCCGGAGGAAACGCCCACCGAGCCGAGTGTGATTCCGCATCTCGCCATCGTCGGGCGACCGAATGTGGGCAAATCGTCGCTCCTCAACGCGATCCTGGGCGAAGAGCGCGCGATGGTGAGCGATATTCCCGGCACGACGCGCGACGCGCTCGACACGGAGTTGGTCTGGGATGATCAGCGGATCGTTTTGATTGATACGGCGGGGCTGAAAAAGCGCGGGCAAATTATTCCGGGGATTGAAAAGTACAGTTCGCTCCGCGCGTTCCGCGCGATTCAGCGCGCGGATGTGGCGTTGCTCGTGATTGACGCGCAAGCCGGCGTGCTCGCGCAAGATCAACATGTCGCCGGTTATATTCTCGCGGAAGGCAAGGGCGTGGTGATTGTCATTAACAAGTGGGATTTGATCGAAAAGGACGAACACACGTTGGACGCGTTTACCGACCGGATTCGCCAGCAACTCGATTTCATCGCGTATGCGCCGGTCGTGTTCGTCTCCGCCAAAACGCATCAGCGCGTCAAGCAGGTGATCGAGCGCGCGTTGATCGTTCGCGAGTCGTTTCATTTCCGCGCGCCGACGAGCGAGCTGAATCAACTCGTGCGCGACGCGGTTGCCAAACACGCGCCCAGCACAAAAGGCAAGCACGTTTTGAAATTGCTGTACGCGACGCAGGTGGAGGGGACCTTGCCGACGTTCGTGTTTTTCGTCAACGACAAGCGCTTGGTGCATTTTACCTACGAACGGTTTTTGGAAAACCAAATTCGCGCGCGCTGGGGTTTTGAAGGCGCGCCGCTGAAACTAATTTTTCGCAATCGGCGCAGTAACGCAGAGGAATAAAAATTACCCGCAGGACACCTTGTCCTGCGGGTGTTGTTTTAGCGCAAGTGCTCGAACAAAATTCGCAGTCCGATCAAAACCAGAATCGCGCCGCCGATCACTTCCATCCGTTTGCCAAACCGTTCGCCGAGCAAGCGCCCCAGCCGCAAACCGGCGAATGAAAATGTGGAGGAGACGACGCCGATGATGATGCTGGGATACCAGATCGTCACATCGAGCAACGCGAGCGAGAGACCGATGGCGAGTGCGTCAATGCTCGTCGCAATGGCGAGCATCACCATCGTCTTGCCGCGTGTCGGGTTCGTCGCAAATCCTTCCGCGTCGGGATCAAAACCGGCGCGGATCATGCGCGCGCCGACGAACGCGAGCAAGCCGAATGCGATCCAGTGATCAATTGGCGCGATCCAACCGGTGACGGTACTGCCCAACAGCCAACCGAGAACTGGCATCAGCGCTTGGAACAAGCCAAAGTGCCACCACAAGCGAAACTCGGCGCGTGGTCCGTCCACGTGCTCCGAAGTTGCCGCGCCGAGCGACACGGCAAAAACGTCCATCGCCAAGCCAATGGCGATGATGAGAATTTCGATGAACGTCATGCGATGCGTGTTTCAACGCAGAGGCGCAGAGGACGCAGAGAGCGCGGAGATTTATTTTTGATGAAATTGCAAATCATTATGGGTTGTTTTCTTCCTGCAAATTCAAGACACGTCGGTGAATGCCTTGTTTCAAAATCGGAACGTTAAAGTTGATGAGCAAGCCCGTTGTCCACTTGCCCGCCTTCAAGTACGTGAGCAATTGAGCTTGGTGCACTGGCAAAATATTTTCGACCGCTTTAATTTCGACGACCACGCCCCAATGCACGGTGAACCTCAATCGCCGAGCCGATGATGCCCTCAGTAAGTTCATTGATCTTCATAATGTTTTTCTCTGTGACCTCTGCGTTCTCCGCGTCTCCGCGTTAAATCGCCGTGCCAATCATGGACCAGGGACCTGTCCACTCGATTTTCACGTTGGCGAGTTTGCCTTGCCACTCGCCCGTGTCGTCTTCGAAAAAGACGAGTTTGTTCGTGCGCGTACGGCTCTTCCACCGGTTCTTGATTTTTTCCTCGACCAGCACCTCGACCGTTTGCCCCAGCAATTTTGCGTTGATTTTGCCGACGACCTCGGCTTGCAGATCGTCAATTGCTTTGCGGCGGCGCTCTTTCTCCTCCGGCGGCACATCGTCCGCCCAGCGCGCGGCGACGGTGTTTGGGCGTGGCGAAAACATGGCGACATGCGCCACATCGAGTTGCAGTTCCTGGAGCAAATCGTACGTGCCGAGGAACTGCGCTTCCGTTTCGCCGGGCATGCCAACGATAATGTCCGTTGCGATGCCAGCGTGCGGCAGGCGGGCGCGAATTCTGGCGATGAGTGCGCGGTACTCGTCCGCCGTATAGCCGCGTTTCATTTTTTTCAGCATCGCATCATCGCCGGATTGGATCGGCACCTCGATGTGCTCGCATACTTTGGGGAGCGTGGCAATCGTGTCGAGCAATTCGTCGGTCATGTAAAGCGGGTGCGAGGTGAGAAAGCGAATGCGTTTCAAGCCGTCAATCGCGTGAATCGCGCGCAAGAGATCAGGCAAGCGCGGACCGTCGGGCACGTCGTACCCGTAGCGATCCACGATTTGTCCGAGGAGGGTGATCTCGCGGACGCCTTGCGCTACGAGCGCGTGCACCTCTGCCGCAATTTCGCCGATGGAGCGCGAACGTTCGATGCCACGTCGGTACGGAATGATGCAGTACGTGCACACGTGACTGCACCCGTAGACAATCGGTACGTGCGCGCTGACCAAGTTGCCGCGTTCGTGCGCCGGCAAAATCAGATCGGCGTCCATCAACTCGTACGATGTTTCCCGTTCGCGTCGCGCGATTTGATAATCCTCCTCGGCGGTAATGGGGGCGTGCAGGGTGGGGGTACGTTCGCGCAACAACGCGACGAGTTTTGTCGGATCGGACGGCGGCAGAAACACGTCCACGAATGGGAAACGTTTTTGCAACGGCGACGCGTCGCGCACGCCGACGAGACAGCCCATCAATCCCAGGACGAGATCGGGGCGCGCTTGCTTGAGCGGTTTGAGCGACATGAGTCGCCCATACGCCTTATCCTCCGCGCTTTGGCGCACGACACACGTGTTCAGCACGATGACATCGGCGGACTCGGCGTCGCGCGTCGCGCGATAACCGAGTTTCTCCAACTCGGACGCGACGCGTTGTGAATCGGCTTCGTTCATTTGACAGCCATAAGTGGTTATGTGGTATTTCATTTGCTCATGCTTTTCTATGTACACGGATCGTTACATTCCGAAAGAAACCGCGTTCCAAACTAAACTCGCTCAACACTGTTGCTTCAACCGGAAATTGCGCGAACCACGCGAGCCACGCGTCGCGCGATTGCGCGATGTAGCACGGCGGCGTGCCAAAGCGGAGCGCGGGGTACGAATCAATCAGCCGCGTGATTGCGCCGCGCAGTTTGCCGCGCACGTCGTTTTCGATCACGATGACCTCGCGCGCGACGCGTAACGCCTCGCGCAAAATATTTTCCGGTTGCGGGCAATGATGCAGGACGAAACTTAGCACCGCGTAATCAAAACTATGGTCTGCGAACGCGAGGGCGCGGCTGTCGCAGACGGTCAGCGGCAATGCGGTGTGGTTGTACGCGGCGACATCCACGAGCGTCACGCGCGCGTTCAATTGCCGCGTCATTTCGAGCGCGAGGAAACCTTTGCCCGCGCCAATGTCCAAAATGCGCGATTGGGGCGCAATGACCGGCGCAAAGGATCGCAGGATCAGATCGGCGCGCGTGTTCATACTTTGCGCCCGATCAAAATGGCTTCGTGCAACTGAAAAAACACTTTGGCGGCATCGGCGCGCGGCGCAAGAAACTCGCGCACCACGGCGGGCGCGGTGAACAGCAAATCGCGCAATTGCGTTTTGACGGGCGCGCTGACGCCCATGCGTTCCGCCCAGGGGTCAAATTCCAATTCCTTGCTGAAATTTTCGCTGTGGACGATTTGCAGTCCAGCGTCTGCAAACATGGCTTCGAGGCGGACGGTTGGATACGCCCATTGATGCGACGGATCGCGTAACTTTTCGAAACGATTGATGTATCCCGCCGTTTCCTTTTCCGGCGGCACGATATTATCCACGAGCGCGACGCGCCCGCCCGGCTTGCATACGCGCGCCATTTCCGCCATCGCTTGGCGCGCGTCGGTGAAATGATGCAGTGCAAGCCGATTCGTCACAAGGTCGTAGGTGTTTTCGCCGAACGGCAGAGCGTGCGCGTCGGCGGGCTTGAACTCGATATTTGTGATGGCGCGTTCGGTTGCCAATTGGCGCGCGGCGTCGAGCATTTGCGGTGTGAGATCGGTTGCGAGTACGCGCGCGACGTGCGGTGCGAACGCGAGCGCGGTATGCCCTGCGCCGGTTGAAATGTCGAGCACCACCCAATCTTTTTGGGGTTGGGTCAGTTCAACCAAGCGCGCGAGACTTGGACCTTGGGCATGCACTTGGCTGGTCACATAATTGTTTGCATGCGCGCCGAATTGCTTTTGAATAAGCCGATTGGGATCATCCATTTCCGATAACCTCTTTGGGGTTGCTTTGTCAGATGGTTGCGGGGATTGTAGCACAACAACGAATCAGCGACAAGTTACTTTTAGTTTGCAGGCAGGGCTTTTCAAAAGTCAGGCGACCCTCATCCCAACCTTCTCCCTCAAAGGGAGAAGGGGTAAATTCCCTCGCCCCTATTGGGGAGAGGCGCTAGCGCGTCCGTAACGCGGCGGGACGCCGCACGGATGTCGCGCGAGCG
>CAIKBD010000224.1 GCA_903825565.1 uncultured Anaerolineales bacterium
TCGCCAACAGAGTCTTTGAATCGGCGGCGATCCCATTTTCAAAACGCGCTCCTTAGGGTTCGTAAAAAAATAACTTGCCGCATACCACTGTCGCGTCACCCAAGTTGTCATTCTGAGCGAAGCGAAGAATCTCGGATCGCTACGCGCGAGACCCTTCGCTACGCGCGAGACCCTTCGCTACGCGCGAGACCCTTCGCTTCGCTCAGGGTGACATCCGGGAAGTTATTCTTTTCCAGACCCTTAGTTGATCTTGATCATTCCGGCTTGCAGGTTCAGCATCCCGCTCGCCTTGACTTCGCCGGCGGCGTTCGCTTGCAATGCAAACGTTTGCCCTTTGAGCGACAAACTGCCCGTCGCCTCCAGATTGAGGTTCGCGCCGCTTTTGATGGACAGGTTCGCGGACGATTCGAGCGCGATCTCTTTTTTGGCGTCGTCGAGCGTCAGCGTTTGCCCGCCCGCCGTTTCCAGCGTCACGCGTTTCTTTTCCTCGTCAAGCGTGAGCCGATGCCCGCTTGCCGTTTCCAACACGATGGCTTTGCCCGCGCCATCCGTAAACAGGAGACGATGCCCCGCGCGCGTCGTGAGTACGCGTTGACTGACCTTGCCGTTTTCGAGCGCGCGATCAATCGCCAGCGGCGGCGCGTCCTGTCCGTTCCACAAACCGCCGATCACGTACGGATAAGCGTAATCGTTTTTCTCAAAGGCGACGAGCACCTCGTCGTTGATTTCGGGCAACCAGAACAAGCCGCGCTCCGCGCCCGCGCCCACGCCGACGATGCGCGCCCAGCCGCTTTCGACATCCTCCGCGAGCCAGGGAAATTTTACCTTGACGCGCCCGCGCCCTTCGGGGTCCTTGTTGTTCGTCACCAACGCAATCGCCACGCCCAGCCCGCCGCGCTCGCCGGCGGGTTGCGCCGCTTGTTCGACGAGCGCGTGCAGTGTGCCGGGTCTGCGCCCGTGAATGTTAAACTGCGTCGCATACGCGGCGTCCGCGCGATAGATGTGCGTCGCGGCAGTGACGAAAAACGTGCCGCTGAATTGGCGACCCAGCGCGGCGAGTTTGACGAATTTGCCGGCGCGCAACTCGGGCGTGCCCCGGCACACGCCGTCCGCCTCGATAAACGCGCCGCTGATCTCGTCCAGGATCGCTTGCGCCAGCGTGTCCGCCTCGGCTTGGCTGGCGACGGAACGATTCACGACGACGCGCCGCGCATTGCGAAACGCGGCAGCCGCGAGCGTCGCGCCGCTTTGCGCGTGCCCGGTCGCCGGCTCGGCGTGTCCGCGACTCGCCTGCCCAACAATGGTCTGACGCGTCTTGGCATTCCAGCCCTTGACGATCACCTCGTCCACCTGCTCGACCAACGTCAAGCGCGGCTTGAAATTTAGCAGTTGCTTGCCCCACTCCAATTCGAGCGCGCCGCCGTTTTTCGCCGGCTTGCGGAAATGGAGCGTCTTGTCGTCCACGAAAAATTCGTACCCGATGCGCCGCGCGCGCTCGGTCAAGAAATCCATGTGCGTTTGGTTGTGTTGCAAAATGTGATCGTAAACCTCGGTTGTCGCGTCCACCTGCGCGCGCAAGCCGGCTTCCTGCGCGATGCGCGTCGCCAGGTCGCTGTCCGTCACTTGAAGGTACGCTTTGCTGTGCGTGCCGCGATGCAAGCGATGCGACCGATCATAGCCGCGCACGACCAGCGTCGCCTGCGTGCCCTCGCCATAGTCCGGTTCGAGCGCAGTGATCTCGCCCTTGAACAAAACCTGGCTCGTGTTGCCCTCGTCCGGCAACGCCGAAATTTCTATCGCCTTGCCCAAACCAAAAGGTCCCTCGTCCACCCACTTGAGCCGCTCGTCGTGCAGGTGCAGGGTGAACATGTCGGGCAAATGCAAACTGGTGTCAATCGTCACCTGGATCAGATCATCCATCGCCGGCGTCGGCACGTGCGCGCCGTCCACCTGGATGAACAGGTGATCCATCAAGCGTTGTTCCATTGCCATGCGGTTGTCACTCCAGCGCGGGGATGATCAACTGTTGCCCCTCGCGCAGATGCAGGGGATGCGTGATTCCATTTTCCCGCGCGATCACGCGCCACTGCGTCGGATCGCCGTAAACGTGCGCCGCGATCAAATCCAGCCGGTCTTCGGCTTGGACGATGTGCGTCTTGATCGGCGGACCGCCGCCCGAAGTTGGATTTTGCCCGTGATGATCTTGCTTGTCCTCGACCTGCTGAAACGTAACGTCTACCGTCGTTCGCACTGGCGTGCCATCTTCCAAAAACAAGGTGAACTTTTGCGAAATGCTCGTGATCACCGCCTCGAAGTGAAACACACCCCAATCGAACGCGACGTGCGGCGGCTCGCTCTTGTTGTTCTTTTGATTCTTTTTCTGATCGCTCACCATCATCATTTTCCACAACGCTTGGGTGTGCGCGCGAATGTCCGTGCCTTCGGCGTACGAATCGAAGAACAGTTGCAGTTTCAGCGTCTCTGAGCCGCCCTGGGAAAATTTGACTTTGGGCGTGTTCTTGCCCTTGACCTTGTCCGTCGCGTACTGATTCGTTTTTGCCAAGGTGTATTCGTTGGGATTGAACATACAGTACACCTTGTCGTGCGTCGCCAGATTTTCAATCGTCGCTGGCGCGAGATCGCCCCGTGTGTTTGGCATCGTTCACCTTTTATCTGCCGCTCCAGCCGCGGCTCCGCTCCAGCTCCACCTGCAAACGTCGGCGCAGAATTTGGTACACTTGGCGCGCTACGGTGTCGAGGTCTGCGCCGGGCGCGCCCTCGGCGGTTGCGCCGACGCGCGGCGTTGTCGCCGATGCAGTCGCCGGGCTGGGTGGCTCGCTCGATGCGTCAGCGGGCGCGGCAGTCGCCGGCTCCAACGCGGCGCGCTGTTGAATCGTCGGCGCGTCGAGATCGGACGACAACGCCGGCACGTCGCGTTCCGCGCGCTCATCCCACGCCGCAAAAATTTTTGCGCTCGCCGCCGGCAAGCGTGAGCGGTGCGGGCGAATGTCGGCGCGCGGCAAAGCGAGCGACGCCGCGCGCGACAAGCGATCCCCGTCCGGCGTTTCCAAAATTTCAGCGGCAGAATCCAAACCGGGACGCGGCGCGCCCTCTGCGCTTTCCGCCGGCGCGCGCTGGTACGATCTGGGCGGATGGTACGCCACGAGTGGGCGCGCAAGAATCGGCGGACGCGGCGGCTCCATTTTTTCGACGCGCTGAATTTTTCGCGCCGATCCGAGCGGGCGTAGCGGCTCGCCCATCTGGATCGGCGACGCCGGCGTTTCAGGCGCGCGCGGCGTCGGCGTTGCCGGCGAACGCATCGCCGGCAGAAGCGTGCGCGACATCAACCCAGGTTCTTGCTGTGCCGCCGGCGCGGACTCGCTCTGCCGGTTCGCCGGCACGGTTTCCCGGAAACTTGCGGGCGGCGGCGGCAGAGCCGGCGCAAGTTGCGTTTCAACCCGCGTGCGATCCGTTTCCTCGCCCAGATTTTTCGGCGCGTTGGACGCGTCCGGCGCGAAACGGCGCGCGACGTGCGGCGCGCGAGTTGCGGCTGACTGCGGCGGCTCGACCCAGGTTTCAGCGGAAGGCGATGCCGGTGGCGTCTCGCCAGCGGGCGAACTCGGCGCAGATGCCGACGCGCTTGCGAAAGGTTCGGGCGCGGACGCCGAAATTTCTGCGGCGGACTCGTCGCCGGGTGATTCGGATGCGGGCGCAATCGCCGGCGGCAGAGATACCGGCGTGCGTGCCGGCGCGCGCGGCGACGAACGCTCCGGCATTTGCGGCGTTTGCGATTCCGGCGCGGCGCGCTCCGCCGCCGATTCTTCCGCCGAAAAAAACAGCGCGGCGCGCTCCGGCATCAGCGGCGTTTGCGCTTCCACGCCGGCTTGTTCCGCCGCTGGTTCTTCCGCCGGCAAAACCGGCGCGACGCGTTCCGGCATTTGCGGCGTTTGCGCTTCCACGCCGGCTTGTTTCGCCGCTGGTTCTTCCGCCGAAAAAAACAGCGCGGCGCGTTCCGGCATTTGCGGCGTTTGCGGTTCTGACGCGATCCGCTCCGCCGGTTCTTCTGGCAAAACCGGCGAAACAGCGCCGGCTTGCGGTGTCAGTTCCTCGATCCGCGATTGAATTTGGATCGGGCGCGCGGCGTGCGGCGTTTCGGCGAGTGGTCGCCGGGGTTGCCACGCGCGCGGCAAAGTGTTTTCGGCACGCATCACCTCGGCTTGGCTTGCGGGAACCTGGGAATTTTCGGAACCCGCAAGCGTTTCCCATTCGGGCGTCGCCGGCTCGAACGGAAACGGTGTAGGCGCGGCTTGCTCGGACGCGGCGCGAAGCGTTGCCAGCGTTGGCGTATGCCGGCGCAACGGTTGCCGCGCCGCACGCCACACCAGGTTGCGGCTTGCCCGCGCATAGCCGGTTTCAATCGCGCGCGGCAACCGGAATGTGCGTGCGCCGATTCCCAGCATCCGCCGCGCGATGGATCGTCCCAGACTGTTTCGTGCCAACCCGATGAAGCGTTGCACGCCGGCCATTCCGCGCTCCTACTCAAATCGAATCTGACATTGGCAATGTAGGGACGTTTGATTGAACGTCCCTACTTGCATTGAAATTCGGCGAATGCCAATTCCAATGTTTCGATGGCAATCGCGCTGTCCGCTGACTTGAGCGCGGGTCCCGTCCATTTGACCGGATACGCGCGCATAAATTCGAGTCGCAGTACTTGCTTTTGCGTCGAGTCGTACACGATGACCGAGATATTGCGTTCCGCCGCTTTGGGCTTGCCGCTCGCCACGTCGAGGTACCACTTGAGCATTTCGTTCGACTTGGTGATGCCGCGCTTGAGAATGACGTGCCCCGCCTTGACGGGTCCGGGCAACAGGTGGACGCCCTGGTTATAGCCGCCCTCTTTTTGCTCCATCGTGTTGATTTCGAGCGGCGGGAGAGTGCACTCGGTAAAGAGCGCCTCCTCGCCGCCGATCTTGACGGCAAAGCGAAACGCGTTGTGAACTTCGGGCGTCGTCGTAGCCATACGTTTCCTTTCACCAGCCGCCGCGCCGTTCCCGTTCGCGGCGCAGTTCTTCGCAAAAAAGTTGATACACGCGTTCCGCAATCGCTTCGATAGACCAGGGGCGCGGCTCCCGCTCGGTTGCCGCGCGCGGCGGCGTGCGGTTTGCTGTGTCTTGCGCCGGGAGCATCGCCGGATCGTTGGGCGTTTGATCTGCGCTCACGTTTCCTCCTCAGCGATTTCGAGTTGCGTGTGGATGGCCGAAATTTCGTCTACCCAGCGCAAGCGTTCGCCGTGTTCCAGTTGCAACAACTCGCGGTACGACCAGTGCAAGTGATACGCGAGGTACGCCATTTCCTGGTACAGGCGGTCGAGTGGGTAGACGATCATCCCCCCAAGGGTGTGACCTCCCATTCAAAGCGATGTTGGCACTGGGGGCACTCGACCTGAACGTGCGAGTGTCCGTTTTCGTTGATGCGGCGGTACAGGTCTTGCAGAAAGGCGAGATCGGCGGAGTACAAGTTTTCGATCACGCCGGGATTGACCTGGCGCAGTGTGCCCAGCCGAGTGATGACGCGCGCGAGCAGGATGATCGTCAGGTACGCTTCGTTTGCCTTGACGCGCGGATCGCGCATCGGCGCGATTTCGTCGAGCGCCGTGGCGAGCCGCATCACGCCGTCGCGGTGCATCGTGCCGTCCGCGTCCACGTACCCTTTCGGCAGCGTAAACTCAAATTCGGTTTGCAACATTGACGCTCCCATCGCGCGTTACCCCTTGACGCGTTCCAGGCGTTCGTGCGCGATGGTCAGTTCCTCGATCCCGATCTCGTTCGAGTTCGATTGGAGTTTGGGTCCGGTGACCTTGACGGGCCAGCCCCGCTCGAAATTCCACCGCGCCATCGGCTTGAGATTGTGATCCATCATCACAATCGAGCCGTTCTTGCGCGCCTCCTCCACCTTGCCATCCTCGACCTTTTTGCGCCAGTCCCAAATGTCCATGTTGTCCGTGATGCCGCGCTTGAGGACAATGTTTTCCCATTTGAGGCGACCGGGAATCTTTTGGATCATTTCCTTCCCCTTGGCATCCACGACCTTGTGCTCGACGACCTCGTGCTCGGACCCCAAGCCGGAGCATTCGGTAAAATAGCCGGTGATTACGCCTTGCACTTCAATCGCGTAATGAAATTGGACAAGGGGATCTGTTCCGTTTGCCATCGGTTACTTCTCCTTTTGCAAAATCGCTAGACCTCGCCGCTCGGACCCGCCCATTGGCTGATGCGGAAAATGACAAACTCGGCGGGCTTGACCGGTGCCATGCCCACTTCGATGATGAGTTGCCCCACGTCGCGCACTTCGGGCGGATTCAGTTCCTCGTCGCATTTGACGTAAAAGGCTTGCTCCGGCGTTGCGCCGAACAATGCGCCGCTGCGCCAAACCTGGCGCAGGAACGCCGTGACATCGCGGCGCACGCGCGCCCACAAATCCGCGTCGTTCGGTTCGAACACAACCCACTGCGTGCCGCGTTCGATGGACGCCTCGACAAAATTGAACAAGCGGCGCACATTGATGTACCGCCACGCCGGATCGCTGGCGAGCGTGCGCGCGCCCCACACGCGAATCCCGCGCCCGGGAAATGCGCGGAGGCAGTTGATGCCGACGGGATTCAGCCCTTCTTGTTCGCCTTTGGTCAAATTGAATTCGAGACCGACCGCGCCGCTGATCGTTTCGTTTGCCGGCGCCTTGTGCACCCCGCGCTGGCTATCCGTGCGCGCGTAAATGCCGGCGATGTACCCCGACGGCGGCACGAGCATGTTCGCGCCGCTCGCGCCAAAGGGATTGGGCACGCTGAGCCACGGATAGTAGAGCGCGCCGTACTTGGAATCGTACCGCGCTTGGTTCTGTTTCCAATCGTGGATTTGCTGGGGCTTTATGCCGGGCGGCGCGTCGAGGATCGCAAAGCGATAGCGCATCCGCTCGCAGTGATCGAGCAAGGTTTTTTGCACGCCTTGCACCGTGTCGAGCGGAATGTCGCCGCGCTGGTACGCGGACATCAAATCGGGCACGCACACCATTGTCACGTCGTCAATCGCTTCGAGCGCGCCCAGCCCTTCGCGCCGGGCGACATCGCCTTCAAACTGTTGTCCGCTGACCGCCAACGCCTTGATCTCGCCGCCTTGCAACGCGTAGGTGCCTTCCGCCGGACGCCGCTCGACGAGTTTGCCGGTTTTGCGCGCCACCTGCACCTGCACCCATTTCGACTTGGTGTTGACCAACGTCTCCACGTTGTTGTCGCCGCCGCCAAACGTCAAGCCCTCGAAACGCTCCGCCTCGCCGCCGCGCTGAACGATGAGCGTGAACGCGTCGTTGTCGCCTTTCGCTTGTTCTTCGCCGGGCGGCGTCGCATGTTTGACGGAAACCGTGATCGTGTTGCCGGCGGGTCCGCCTTGCCGCGCTTTGATCAGCAAACTCTCGCTTTTCGGATCGGCGCCGCACGGGAGCGTCGCTTGCGCCGGCAAAGCGCGCGCCGGATCATTGCTCACGCCGAATGTGCTCAAACTGATCACATAGCACCGCCCGCCGCCGTTCGCAAAGTACCCGTAGACGGCTTGTGGCAAATACGCGCCCGGCACAAACCCGCCGAACTTGGCAGTGTACTGATTCCAGTTGGTGATCAACGTGGCTTGGTTCAGCAATGAAACCGGCGCCGCGCCGTTGCGCCCCGGCTCTTCGGCGCATTCGGTGAAACCGATAAAGGCGGCGACCGACGTACCCACGCCCTCAATCGGCTTGATGCCGCGATCTACTTCTTCGACATAGACCCCGGGTGAGAGATAACTGGTTGCCATAGATCATTCTCCTAACTCGGACAAGCCGAAAGCAAATTTCATAGATTGGACACGCAAGCGCAGAAAAAAATCGTCCGCGTTCTCCGCGCTAGTCCGCGTCCCAAAACTCTTTGCTTCCAATGTACCGCAGAGGATCGCCGATCAGTTTTTTTTGCGCGGCACCTCCTGTTCGAGCTCGAGATCGTAATTCGGCGAAGGCACGATCAGCTTGCGCTGGGTTGGCTTGCGCCCCGCGACAATCATTTCGAGCGTGTAGTCGCCCGCCGCTAAATTGCCGATCACGAACGTGCCGTTCGGCTCAACCGCGATGCGCGCGCCGGTTTCGACGAGCGTGACCTGCGTCGGCGTGCCGCCGCGCACGGTGCCGCCCACCAGCCAGATGCGATCCGGCGCGCTGGCGTCATCGAGATGAAACCGCAATTCGCGCGTCCGCACCACAGGACCAGACACGGCTTGGTACGGGTTGAGCGACAGCGTGATGAGGCAGGAGATCGCCGGGCGCAATTCGTTGTCGAGCACACCCCAGAGATCGGTCGGCTTGGTCAATTCTTCCGCCTGCGCGACGCGGAGCGGAATCGGCGTGGGTTGCGCTTGCAAACTGTCCACGAGGATTTCATCCGGCAACGTGGCGTGCCGCAAGAGCGCGAGCAGCGTCCGCGCGAGCAAACGATGTTCGTCTGCCGGCTCGGTTGCCCAAGCGGTGATCACGTAATGCAGATCAATGCGCGCGGGCGTGCGGCGTTTGGTCGCCGTGCCATCGCCGTTCCGCTCGATCTGCCATTCGGGTTGGCGCAACGTGTTGTTCTCGCGGAGGTCGTACAGAAACAGATTCAGCGTCGGGCGACTGAGCCGCGCCGACCATTCGCGTTTGGGCTGATCGAATTCGATCTGCACTTCGCCGTTCTTGATCGGCAATTCGCGGATGAGCAACCGCTGCAAACTTTCGTCGAGATCGTCAATCATTTCGCTTTCCTAACCAATCAAAACTGTGGGACAACCCATCGCGATCACATCGGGCGCGCCCACGCACATTGCCATGTCGCCTTGCCGCGCGGCGGGCATTCCGCCGATCAAAACCGTGACGCTTCCCGGCGGCAAGATAGGTCCGCCGACGTGCGGCACGACGCCGGTCATGAGCGGGCACGTGTGCATGTCGCCGACGCGTGCCGCCGGCATTCCGCCGATCAACACGGTGGGGCAACCGGGTCCCGTGATGACGCCACCGTGCGCCGTCACATCACCGAGACGTGCCGCGGGCTGGCTCAAAAGACCGCCTCCTCTTCTTCTTCCTCTGGCTTGAGTTGTTCCTCTTCTTCCTCCTGGTCTTGCATCTGACGCTGAATCTCGCTTCCATTCGTGGCGGGATGATTCACGATAGTTTTTGCGACAGCGTCCGCTTCTTGCTCGTACACATCGCCCGGCGCGTTCACCGTCATTTCGCCGCCGCTACTGCCCGCGCCGGCATTTTGTTGCGCGACGTGCGTCAACTCGTGCGCGAGCAATTCTTGCCCGCTCGTCGAGTGCGGCTCATACGCGCCGGCACTGAAAAAGATGTCGCGCCCGGTCGTGAACGTGCGCGCACCCAGATCGCGGCTCAACGCGTCGGCAGTCGGCGAAGTATGCACGCGCACCGCCGGCAATGCTTGTCCCATTGCTTTGCCCATACTGGCGCGAACCGTGTTGTCGAGCGGCTGACCGCCGCCGCGCTCACGGTTGATGCGCGCCTGGGTTGCCTCGTCCAATTCAAATGCGCCGTCGCCGGCGCGTTGCGCGAGGAGCCGTTGTACGGCGCGGTTACCGATGGTCTGTTGCAATCGGCTGACCGGTGGCAAGCGCGTTGTCGTCGCGACGCCCGGTGGCTCACTCGCATTTTGCTTTGCCCGGCTCGTTCGCGTTTTGTTTTCGTCGGGTATGTGGGTTTGCGTCATTTTTCCAAAACCTCCTGCAAGACCATGCGGCAGACTGGCTCACCTGCCGGTCATTGCATCGAACCGCGCGCGGATTGTGTCGTCGAGCGGCTGGCCACCGCCGCGCTCGCGGTTGATGCGCGCCTGGGTCGCCTCGTCCAACTCGAAAGAGCCGTCGCCGGCGCGTGGCGCGACGAGGCGTTGCACGGCGCGGTTGCTGATGTGTCGTTGGAGTTGCGCCGGAGCGGATCCTATTTTGTTGGACTGGGTGTGTTTCGCGCCTGAAATCGCGGCGGAGGCAAATCCCAGACACGCCATTGCCACATCTAATTCCGATTGTGCGATGAATCGTTGCGCCCAGAGAATCTGCCCCGCCGCTTGGAGATATTCACGCGCCTTGGCAATTTCTGCTTGCGCCGCTGGCGAGGACTGAATCTTGACTCGATTTGCCAGCATGTTCAGTTCGGATGTTATGTAGCCATGCAGGGTTTGCTGATACAAGACCGGAATATAAATGCCCAACGATTCGATCCCGGCGCGGATAGATTCGGGCGTGTGCGTTTTCGTGCGCCGAAACGAGTCTTGAAACAAATGCCAAAAACCGGTGAACAGGGGCGGGTGCAGATCAATATGCACTTGAACTTCGGCGGCGTCTTTATAGGTGCTATTGAGTCCTCTCCAGTGCAATCCGGCAGTAGGGAAAGTTGGTTCGCGCAAGCCCCAGCGATTATCGCCTCTTCGCGCAAAATACGCGCTTGTATAACCACGTGCAATCAACGCGCTCTGCAATTTGCTTTCGTTCACCGGGATCAAGTTCATCTCGCCGCGTTCAGAGATCCAACTGATCTCTTTGACGTGATCCCAAAGCTCGGTACCGATCCGGGCATACAGCATTAGTAACATCTCCCGCAAGACCGGGTTCTTGTTCAGCTTATCCCGCAAGTCTGGGTCCTTGTTAATCGCGGTTTGCTTCTTCAACGGCACGCGTGCCCAAACATTGTCCACGTTCGGCGCGGACAGTGTGGTTTGTTTTTCCTTGCGTTGAACGGGCGACGCGCCAATGGTCCAGCCCGTTTGGAACACCATGCGTTGCGCGCACGCATTGCCGCGCGTTTGCTGGAGCCGCGTCATCACGCGCGCGCGCATCCCAGCGTCGGCGGCGGCGAGATGCGTGACGCTCGCGACCCGGTGATTCGGAAAGAGATCGCGCAACACGTCGGCTTGCGCCAACTTGATCGGCAGAAGCATGGTGTCGGTTTGATTACGCTGACGTTGCGCTTGCCCAAGTTCACTTGCCATATATCCTCAGGAAATTCGACACTACCTGATCAACTCTTCCGACGACGTACCCGGGATGCGCGTGGTCGGCGAGCGCACCGTCGTGCAAATAATTTTGGAACAATCCGCCGGGCACGTCCTGGGATCGCCGCCGGGATTGAGCCGATGCGCCCCGTCATCACGTTGCAGACTGCGCCGGCTCAACCGGTTCAACTCTTGAACCCATTGACGCGGCGTTTTGCCGCCAATTTGTCGCAGAATTCGCTGTTCGATGTTGGGGCGCGTGCCCGGTCCCAAGCGTCTGCCGGCGATGGCGTTGATCGCATCCGCACAGCGCTTGAGCGAAAGATTGAACGCGCGCTGATAATCGTCGCAGTGCTCTTGCTCGGCGGTCTTGGCAAGTTGCGCCATCGCCGGGCTGACCTTGGAGAACAAGGGCACGCGCTTACCGGGCGGTTGGCATTGCGGATAAGACGCGCGCCTCGTCGCGCCGGGCACGGCGTACGTGTCGGGTTTGACATAGCGCGCCGTGATAACACCGATTGCGGCGCGCGTCGGTTGCACGACGGCGATCCACTTGTTGCCTGCCGCTTGCCACGCGATATTGACGTTGGGAAACGTTGCGGTGCGGCGCGGCGACCACGCCGTAAATCCATACGCCAGCGTGCGGTGCGGCGCCGCCGCGCCGTACTGGGTTCGCAGCGCGACGACCTCATCGTGCGTGCCGGCGGTCGGGGTGACCAAGCCCACCATATCTTCCGCGTCCTCCGGGCGTGCTCTTTCGGTTTCGAAGAGCGACGCGCCGGCAGATTCCGGCGCGGCGTGATCGTCGGGTGCGGGCGCGCGCTGCGCTTGATCCGCCACGCGTTGCGCGCACGCATTGCCACACGTTTGCTGGAGCCGCGTCATCACCCGCGCGCGCATCCCAGGGTCAGCGGCGGCGAGCGGCGCGGCGAGACGCGTGACACTCGCGCCCCGGTGATTCGGAATGAGATCGCGTAGCGCGTCGGCTTGCGCGGGCGCGAGCGTCGCCGCCGCTTGCCGCGCCGCGTGCGCCGAATCCTGCTTGCGTCGCGCTCGATCAAATTCGCTTGACACGTGAGCACCTCTTTGCCAAATTCAATCGCGTCTGCCGACGAGTTGGCGGTTTGCCAATTTTAGCCGACGCTCCAATCTTGATCGCTCAACAGCCGTCCCATCTTTTGTAGTTCACGCCGCGTGCCGTGCAACAAATGGCGCATCGTCACCTGTCTGCCGTCTGCCGCGGCGAGATACGCCGCGCTGACAATAATGTTGCGAATACTGCCGCCAGCGAGTTTGAACCGTTGCGCCAGCAGACCCAGGTCGAGATTTGCGTCGCACGGCACGGCGGGCGGAAAGAGCGCGCGCCAAATTCGCAACCGCTCCGCTTCGTCGGGGAAAGGAAAGTCCACCGCGAATTGCAGACGCCGTGTGAACGCTTCGTCCAAGTTCGCGCGCAAGTTCGTCGCCAGGATCGTGACACCGGTGTACGCTTCCATCCGTTGCAACAGATAACTGATCTCGATGTTGGCGTACCGATCATGTGCGTCGCGCACTTCGGAGCGTTTGCCGAACAGCGCGTCCGCTTCGTCGAAAAACAAAATCGCGTTACTCGTCTCCGCCTCGCGGAAAATGCGTTCGAGATTTTTTTCAGTCTCGCCGATGTATTTGCTGACGATGGTGGACAGATCGATTTTGTATAAATCGAATTGCAATTCGCGCGCGATGATTTCCGCCGCCATTGTTTTGCCGGTGCCCGGCGGACCTGCGAAGAGCGCGGTGATGCCGGCGCTGGACACCAATTTCGCGCCCACCTGCCACTCGTCCAACACCACTGCCCGCGTGCGCACCGTCGCGACAAGTTCGCGCAACAAGTCGAGTTGATCCGCCGGCAAAATCAGATCGCGCCAATCGTAGCGCGGCGTAATCTTGCGCGCCAAGCCCGCCAGTTGCAAGTTGGAATGAACGCGCGCGGCGGCAAACAAATCTTGCTCGCGCACCGGCTCGCCGCGTTGCGCCGCGCAATCCTGCGCGGTCGCAACCGCATCGCGGATTTGTCCGCTCGCTAAACGAAATTGGCTCACCAGCGGCGTGAGATCGCCCGGCGCGGCGCGCCCCAAAAAGTGTGTCCACAACGCGTGGCGTTGCGAAAAAGCCGGCAGCGGAAACTCGATGACGCGCACCGCGCGCGCGCGCGCGACGCCGCCGGGATGCCACGCCGCACGCCCGGCGACAATCACGTTGCCCGGAAATTCCAAAAGTTCCGCCAGTAAATTTTGCGGCGGCGCGCCTTCGTTCAAGCAAACATCCCAGCCGCAAAAAAATGGCAACGCGCCGGTCAAGCGCGCGTCGCGCAATGCCAGGCGCACGGCGCGCAGCGTGGCGAGTTCCGGCGTGGCGAGCGCTTCCAGGTCAACGCGCAACAGCGATTGCCCGGCACGCGCCGCGAGTCGGCGCGCCGCGGCGTGTTGCATCGTTGAATCCGTGCCGGCAAAAATGATGAGGGCTGGGTCAGTCCAAGCCGGCTCCAAGTGCGCCCATACGGGAGCGGTCAACAGCGCGTCGGTCTCATTTTCGTGCGGCGAGGAAAAGGATGCGCCCGCGCGCAATTCGCCCGGCGGCTGGTACACTCCCAGGAACCAGGCGACGATGGTCTCGTCGAGATAAAGCGTTTGGCTCAATGCCGGTTGTTTGCCAACGTTCGGATCGGAGATGCGTTCGAGCAGATGGTGGCGGAACAGCGCGGCATCATCGGTGAAGCGCGCTTGCAGTGCCAAGCGGGAGGTGCCCGGTTCGCTCAGCAAATTGAGGATGAGGTCGAGCGTGGGACGTTTGCGCGTCACATCGTCTTGGAGATAGCCGTACAATTTTTCATAGCGGAGATCGAGCGTGGGCGCGAGGCAGATCAGGAGCGCATCTACTTGGCACGGCTCCAAGCCAAACGCCCGGGCAATTTGTTCCAGGCGCGGCGTTTCGTTGCGCGCGTGCAGGAGTTGTGCCCACGCTTCGCTTTCACGATCCGCGCGCGCTTTTGCCGCCGCAAACACTTGTGCCTGATCGGGATCGAGCGCGACGGTTTGGCCCCAACTCGCGCCGAAGGGCCGCGCGAGTAAAGCGTCGGCTTGGTCGTGCGAAACATACAGCCCGCGAAACGCGTCCGCCGGGTCTTGGCTCGCGCGTTGCCAACGCCGTACCTCGTGCGCGATGCGCGCGTCTATGCGCGCGAGCGCCGCCTGCATGTGTCGCAGGTTTGGTTCGTACGTCGTTTCACCCTCAATGCGTGCAGAGGGATTTGCACCGGCACTGCAATCGGATTGCACTGGTTAGCCCCTTGAAATTCATGCGGCAACCACAGAGAAGGAACACGATGTTCGCCAAAACTGTTCCGTCGAAAATAGACAAAAAGCACTCGCGTTCGAGATACGCTCTAGTCTCGAACACCGAGTGCTTTGGCTCTACAAGCAATCCGATTGTGAGGTGGATGCGGGAACCGTGATCTGCTCATTGTGCCTTCTTTCTATTGAGCAGTAACAGCTATCCCTAACAGACCGTCTATTACGTCAAAAGTGTATCACGATCTTTCACGAGTGTCAACCACCCCCCATTGTCGCCAAGCAAAGCATGGATGTCGACGAGTTGAGGCATATCGAGTCCCCAGGTGAAACGGACGCCCTAGCTCAACTCGTTTTCCAATTCCTCCCAGCGCGCATACGCGATAGCCAATTCCTCCGCTAGAGCATGCAGGCGCTCATTCGCTTGCACAATCGCGCTGGCGGATTGTTTGTAAAATTCGGCGGTGGTCATCGTCTGCGTCAATGTGTGTTGTTCGTTTTCCAACGCTTGGATCCGTTGGGGCAACGTCTCCAACTCTTGCCGCATCGCCTCGCGCTCGCGTTGCGCCTTGTAACTCAACCGACCTGGATCGGGCGCGCGGCGCGGCGTTTCGGATTTTACCGGCTCGCGTTTGATTGGCTCGGCTTCTTTGCGCTGGCGCAACCAATCATCGTAACCACCGGCGTATTCGCCGATGCTCCCATCGCCGGACAGCGCGAGGACGCTCGTGACGACGTTGTTGAGAAACATGCGGTCGTGGCTAACCAACAGCAAGGTGCCGCTAAAATCAACCAAGAGTTCTTCGAGCAATTCCAACGTCTCGGCATCCAGATCGTTAGTCGGTTCATCGAGCACCAGAACATTCGCCGGTTGCGTAAACATCTTTGCCAGCAACAACCGATTGCGCTCGCCGCCGGAGAGCGCACGCGCCGGCAATCGTATTCGCTCTGGATCGAAAAGAAAATCTTGCAGGTAGCCAGTCACGTGCCGCGTTTGACCGTTGATCACCACGTGGTCACTGCTTGGACTGATATTGTCCCACGCCGATTTGTCCTCATCGAGTTGCGCGCGCATTTGGTCAAAGTACGCAATCGTCAAGCGCGTGCCGTGCCGCACCGTTCCACGCGTCGGAGTCAATTCGCCGAGCAGTAAACGCAAGAGCGTCGTTTTGCCCACGCCATTCGGACCGATGATGCCCACTTTGTCGCCGCGCATAATCGTCGTCGTCAACGATTGGATGATGGCGCGGTCGGCGTACGTAAAACTCGCCTTCTCCGTTTCGATCACGAGTTGCCCCGAACGTTCGCTCTCTTGGGTCGCCATTCGCACAGTACCGATACGGTCGCGCCGCTCACTACGCTGGCGGCGCATCTGTTCCAGCGCACGCACGCGTCCCTCGTTGCGCGTTCGGCGCGCACGGATGCCTTGGCGAATCCACGCCTCTTCTTGCGCTAACTTTCTGTCGAACAGCGCGCGCGCGGTTGCCTCGTTCTCCAACGCGGCTTGCTTGCGGACGAGAAAGGTATCGTAATCGCAATTCCAATTCGACAACTGCCCGCGATCCAATTCGATGATGCGCGTCGCCAGTTTACGCAGGAACATGCGATCGTGCGTGACAAAGAGCAGGGTGCCGCCATAGCGCAACAAGAAATCTTCGAGCCACGCGATGGATTCAATGTCGAGATGGTTGGTCGGTTCATCGAGCAGAACCAGGTCCGGCGCGCGCACCAAACCTTGCGCCAACAGCACGCGCCGTTTCAAGCCCGCCGATAGCGTAGAACTTGACGCATCCGCGTCCAGATTCATCTGTGAAACGATTTTATCAATTTGATGTTCGCGGTGCCATTCCTCGCTCGTGGTCGCATCCAAGCCGCGCGCGATCACATCGCGCACGCGCCCATTCAAATCGAGTGGCACGGCTTGCGAGAGATACGCGGTGCGCACACCTTGCGCGCGCCACGCTTCGCCGCGATCGGGCGGCAAATCGCCGTTGACGATTTTGAGCAAAGTGGATTTGCCCGTGCCATTGCGTCCCAGCAAACAGACGCGTTCGCCGCGTTCGATTTGCAGATTGACCGTGTCCAGGAGCCAGGATCCGCCAAAGGCGATGCAGACATCGCGCAGACTGATCAATGCCATTCTGAATGCCGACCCGGAAATTTGGGTAAGGTGAGAATCAAGGTATTCCTCTGTTTGGGGCGGCGTCTCGCTTTGCACGCCCTGGGTTATGGGCGGGATGGTGGGCGGGATAACCCCGCCCCTACGAAAACGATTGACGCAACAGCGTCTGAAACACGGCGCTGTTAGCCGTTCCGCTTCTCGTTGTTGCACGCGCAGACGCTCAAACTGCTGGACAATATATGCCAGTGGCGTTCACGTCGCTTTTTTCCACAGCTTGCTCTTGCCAATGCCTGCCACGATATCAGCAAGAATTTCTGACGCGATGAAAGACCGAACGTAACCACACTCAGCGCAGACATATGTCTCCAAATCAAGGTCATTCAAGCCCTTGACGCGAAGGTAAATATTATCCTCGCTTCGCAAACCTTGGCCATCCTCACCTGTGGTGTAATAAACTTCCGGCGAATTACATTCGGGACAAGTGCCATTTTTCATTGTGCCCTCTTCTTTGTTGGGGCGGCGTCTCGCTTCGCACGCCCGTATTTGGGCGGGATGACCCCGCCTCTACGAAAACGATTGATGCAACAACGACTGAAACACGGCGCTGTGTGCCGCTCCGCTTGCCGTTCCGCTTCCCGTTGTTGCGCGCGCAGGCCGACCTCTCCCCGACCCTCTCCTAGGAGGAGAGGGAGTATTTCTCTCCTTCCCTCGTAGGGAAGGGGCTGGGGGTTAGGTTGTTCTCATATGACA
>CAIKBD010000225.1 GCA_903825565.1 uncultured Anaerolineales bacterium
CCCGGCGGATGCGAAGGCGATCTCGAAGGTGCGCTCACATCATTGATCGTGCAACGTTTGGCAAACAGCATTCCGTACCTATCGGATGTTTCCGGCGTGGATCACGATAAAAACGCGCTGTTGCTGTGGCACAACGGTTGCGCCGCCCTGCGACTCGCGGCAACGCGCAAACATCTCTTTACGCATTTCCAAATGAATCGCGGCTTGACCGTGGGGTTTGGTTTACCGCCGGGGCGTGTGACCCTCACCCGCTTGGGCAATGATGGCAAGCATCTCCGCCTCTTTACAACCACCGGCGAGGCGCTCCCAACCGACATGTTCATTCGCGGCACGTCAAGTTGGGTAAAAACTGACGCGCCCGTAAAACGGGTTTTGGACGACTTTATTTACGGCGGTTGGGAACATCACCTTGCGATGTCATACGCGGATCTGGTCGCGGATCTCGAAGAGTTTGCCGCAATCACCGGCATCCCGCTGACCAAAGCCGGCTAACACGTCGGACTATCTTGAGCAAGGAAAAATCCATGAAACAAATTTTTGTGAACCTAAAACGCTTCGATGTGCCGCGTCAACTCGGCGGCGTCTGTCCGCAACACGATCCACTTGCGTGGATCGAATCCGTCATCGCCCAATCGGTCGAGCTCGGCTTGGGCGCGCACGATAATCTCGCGCTCACATACCTTTTGCCCGAAGGTCTCGTGCCGACGGCGGCGCGGCGGCTCGCGCAATTTCCAATCGCGCAACGCAAGATGCTCGCGGTTGGCGTGCAGGGCGTCCACTGGGACGATGTGCGCCCCGGCAAAAATTTCGGCGCGTTCACGACGAGCGTGCCGGCGGTCGCCGCGGCAAACCTGGGAAGCGCGTGGGCAATCATCGGTCACTCGGAGGAACGCCGCGCGAAAATGCAAATCCTCAGCGCGTACGATGCGACGATTGCGACCAACATAGATGCACGTGCGCGCGCCGCGACGACGATTGACCAACTCGTGCGTGACGAAGTGCAATGCGCGCTGAACGCCGGTTTGCGCGTGCTGATGTGCGTCGGCGAATCGGCGGAGGAACTTGGCGAGGGCACGTTCGAGGAACAACAACCGCGCATCGAAAAAGTTTTACGCGCCCAAGTGACCAACGGCTTGCAAGGTGCAGAACGCTTTCTGCGCGACGGCAAAATCGTGATTGGTTATGAGCCGATCTGGGCGATTGGACCAGGCAAAGTCCCACCGGGCAGAGAGTACATCGCATTCGTGTCCGCGTTCATTCAACGCACCGCGCACGACAGTCTAGGAGCGAAAATCCCCGTTGTGTACGGCGGCGGTCTGAAAGAGGAAAATGCGGCGCTGATCGCCAGCATCGAAACCATTGAGGGCGGCTTGGTCGCACTCACCCAATTCACCGGCGAAATCGGCTTCAACGTCGCGCAGTTGAGCGCGATTGTCGGCAAGTATCTGGCATAAAAATTATCCGCGAATCTCGCGAATCTTCGTTAATTGTTTTACTGTCATTCGTGAGACTCGCGGACAAGAAATTTTGACAAGAGAATAAACCGGAGGCAAGGTGAAGACCGTGCAATTTGAATACGGCGAAGGCACCCTGGCGGCACAACTCCCGGACTCGACGGATGTATTTGTGCCCGGTGAAACAGTCGCCGATCCACCGTACTTGCCAGATGTGGAAACCGCGACGCGCGACTCGATTCTCAACCCCATCGAGATGCCACCGCTCGCGCAACTCGCCAAGCCCGGCGCAAAAGTGACAATCAGTTTTCCCGATCGCGTCAAAGGCGGCTTTCAGCCGAACTCGCATCGCAAAACGGCCATCCCGCTCATCATCGCCGAGCTCTACCAAGCCGGCGTAAACAAGCGCGACATTCAACTGATTTGTTCGAACGGGTTGCATCGCAAAAACACGGACGCAGAAATTCGTGCGCTCGTCGGCGACGCGATATACCGCGAATTTATGCCGACCCACCAAATCGTCAATCACGATTCCGAAGATTGGGATAATCTCGTCGATCTGGGTTACGACGAACTCGGCGACCACGTGATCCTAAATCGCGCGGTGTTTGAGTCAGACGTGCCAATCCTGATCGGGCACGTGGTTGGCAATCCGTATGCCGGTTATTCGGGCGGCTACAAGATGGTTGCCACCGGCTTGACCCACTGGAAATCTATTGCGGCGCATCACATTCCCGTTGTAATGCACGAGCCGGATTTTGTGCCTGCCTCGCCGCACAGCGTGATGCGCCACAAAATGAATGCCATTGGTCGGCACATGGAAGCGCGCATGGGCAAAAAATTTTTCATGTGCGACGCCGTGCTCGACACGCACGCGCGCCAAATCGCGATCTTTTCCGGCTATGGCGCGGCCATTCAACCGCTATCTTGGAAGGTCGCGAACCGGCGCACGTTCGTCCCGTTTGCGCAGGAAAAATACGATGTGATGATGTTCGGAATGCCGCAGAATTTTCACTATGGCAACGGGCACGGTACGAATCCGATCTTGATGATGCAGGCGATTGCCGCGCAGATCATTCGGCACAAGCGCGTGCTCAAAGACAATTGCGTTATCATTTGCAGTTCAATTTGTAACGGCTATTTTCACGACGAAGAATTTCCCTCGTACCGCGAACTGTATGATCTGTTTCAAAACGATTACCACAACATTCTGCCCGATCTCGACAAATTCGGTGAGTATGTGAGCGCCAAGCCCGAGTACATCAACAAGTATCGCTTTGCATACGGCTATCATCCGTACCATGCGTTCTCGATGATTTCGTGCGGGCACCTTGCAGAGATGCATACGGCGGCGGTGTACATCGTCGGCGCGTACGCGCCGGGCTATGCACGGGCTATGGGCATGAAAACGCGTGCGACGTTTGCCGAAGCAATGAAGGATGCGGAGCGCTACACCGGACCGAATCCAAAAATCCTGGCATTGCCACGCACATTCCGCACAGGCGCCGTGCATTTGATGATGACGGACGATCAAATTCCAGATTGACATCGCACCAATTCGTAACGGTAGAAACGCGGCGACGCCATATTTGTACAAAGCGGCAAATCGCCTACAGCGTTTGATTTTTGCGCGAATTACAGTAGAATGGGCGGCGAACGAATAAACCACCGACCGATCGGATAAGGCAATTCCTTTGCAACGATTTATTCTCGCGTCCGTCATTCTGATCTATCTTGTTCTTGCCTCCCTTTACGCTACCTTCACTCCCAAATGGCAAGCGCCAGATGAGCCGGCGCATTTCAACTACATTCGCGCGATTGCGGAAACCGGCGCGTTGCCAGTTTTGCAACCCGGCGATTACGATCAGGCGTACCTCGAAAAAATCAAAGCGGCGAAATTTCCGGCGGCGTTGAGCATTGACGCGATCCGTTACGAAGCGTACCAACCGCCGCTCTACTATCTCGCCGCGACACCGGTGTACATCGGCGCGCGCGCGTTCGGGCTGGACACAACGGTGATCGCCCTGCGCCTGTTTTCCGTTGTGTTGGGCGCGCTTGTTTTGGTCGTCGCGTTCCGCTGTGTCCACGAAATTTTCCCGAACGACAAAGCGCTTGCATTGGCAACCGTCGGCTTGATGGCAACGATCCCGCAACACCTCGCGGTCAGCGCGTCCATCAGCAACGACCTCGCCGCTGAACTCATCCTCGTAACAATTTTGTGGCTCGCGATCCGGCGCGCCAAGAACACCCTCTCAAATCGCCGCTTTGTCGTTTATGGCGGGTTACTGTTTGGCGCGGGGTTGCTCACTAAAACGACGACCTATGTGCCGGGCGCGACTCTGCTCGTCGCCGCTGAAATTGCGCGGATTCATCTCACCAAACTACGCGTTACATTTTACGTTTTACGTAACACCTTCCACGTTTTCATTCTCTCTACGCTCGTCGCCGCGCCAATGTTCATTCGCAACAGCGTGATCTATGGCGTGACCGATCCGCTCGGCTTGGCGCGGCATGACGCCGTGGTGCTAGGTCAGCCGACAACAGCAGGCATGATCGCCGAATGGGGTACGCGGCGCATCGGGTTTGATTTTCTGGTGATTTCGTTCAAATCGTTCTGGGCACAATTCGGTTGGATGGGCGTGCTGATCAACGACCGCCTCTACGTATTGCTATTTGCGTTGACCGGCGTAGCGTTGCTGGGTCTCGGGCTCGCCACCAGACGCGTGTTGCGCCACCGCGCCGCCTGGGCGCTCATCCCGGCATGGGGCGTCGGCTTGCTCGCGCTGTTGCTCGCAACGACCATCGCCGCTTACATCGGGTACAATTTCAAATTCTTTCAACCGCAGGGGCGCTACCTCTTCCCAGGTTTGATCGCCATCGCGTTTTTTCTCGTCAGCGGCTTGCGCGAGGCAATCAATTTCCAACACGAACGCGTCTTCTGGACGCTCCTTTATCTCGCGCTCATCACGCTCGATGTCGCGGCGCTGTTCCTGTTCATCCTGCCACAATTGCGGACGTGATGCGCACTACGTACTACGTAATACGCAGTACGTAGTGCGTGGCGCGCCATATTTTTTTTCGAGGGGGACTTGTGGGCTGGCTCAAGCAACTCAAAGCAATGTTTAGCGGCGACACAACCGGCGATCCGTTCGTGTTGTGGCTGTATGTGAAATGCAAACGGTGCGGCACGCCCGTCGCCGTGCGCGTGGACTTGCGAAATGATCCCAGTTTGGACGACGAGGGCACTGGCTTTGTCCTCCGCAAGGAAATCATGGACAGCAAATGTTTCACGCTCATGCGCGCCGAAATCCTGTTCAACGCGCAACGCAAGATCACCGCGCAGACGATTGACCGCGGCGAGTTTATCACGAAAGAAACGTTCGATGCCTTGACGAACCGAACGGCGGCTACATGAACGGTTCACCCTACTATCCGCTCGCGCTCCAGCCCTGGCCGCGCGAAATGATTTGGGGCGGCCGCAACCTGGAACGCGTGTTGCACAAAACCCTGCCGCCGGGCAAAAAGATCGGCGAGACCTGGGAAGCGTGGGATGACTGCGTGATCGAAAACGGCGCGCAACGCGGCAAGACCCTGGGCGCGTTGATCGAAAAAGACGTGAACGGCATTTTGGGCGCAGTTGTCACCGCGCAACACAAATGCCCGTTGCTGTTCAAGTTCATTGACGCGCAAGACGATCTCTCCGTGCAGGTCCATCCCGACGACGCCGCCGCGCAAACATTCGACAATTATCCGTTCGGCAAAACCGAAGCGTGGTACATTCTCCACGCCGAGCCGGGCGCGGCGATCATTCACGGCTTTCAGTACAACGTTTCGCCGGAAATCGTCACCGATTATTTGGCGCGCGACAAACTCGCCCAACTGTTGGCAACCGTGCCCGTGCGCGCCGGCGACGTCGTGTTCGTTCCGCCCGGCACCGTGCACGCCATCACCAAAGGGATCGTCGTCGCCGAAATTCAGGAAAATTCGGATCTGACGTACCGGCTCTACGACTGGGGCAGGAAAAACCCGGATGGCAAACCGCGCGAATTGCACATCGCCAAATCGTTGCAGGTCGCCAATTTCAAACGCACGACCGAACACCAGATCGCACCGCTCACAATTCAGCATGATAGCGGCGCGCAACAGTTCCTCATCGCGTGCCGCTATTTCGCGCTCGAACGCCTCGACCTGCGCGCGCCGTTCACCGCGCTCCATACCCAGGGCAAGTTCGTCATCCTTTCGCTGATTCACGGCGCGGCAACGATCACGTTTGGCGCGAACCTGAGCGAGAGCGTGACTGCACGACACGGGCAAACGTTTTTCCTGCCCGCGTCGCTCGGCGCGTTTGGCATCACGCCGCAAACCGAAACGTGCCAAGTACTGCGCGCGTTCGCGCCGAATCTGCGCGCGGATGTGATCGAGCCGCTGTTACGCGCCGGTTACTCCGCGAGCGAAATAGCTCGGCTGGGCGGCAGAACGCCGGAACACAATGACTTGTTACCACTTGTTGCCAACCCCCCCCTCCAATCTTCGTGAGGGGGTTTTATTTTTAGACATACAATTTTTCACATTGCAATTAAATTATTTGAGTAATATTGACAAAATTTGATTTGTGGTGTAAAATATTTTCACAAAATAAAAAGGAATTGAACAATATGCATCCAGTTTTTGGAAAATGCCCCGTTTGCGGCGAGGAATTGATCGTGACCCGGCTTGAATGTCGCGCGTGCGGCACCGACATCGGCGGGCAGTTTTCGATTGGGCGGCTCGCGCAGTTGGGTCCCGACGAAATTCGCTTTGTCGAACTCTTTATCAAAAATCGCGGCAATGCCTACAAGGTCGGCGAGGAATTGGGGATGCCGTACTCGACGGTGCGCGCACGGCTAACCGATGTGATTTGCGCGATGGGCTATGAGCCGGGCGCAGAGCCGAAGGAGGAGTCGGTAAACGCCGCGCCGGAAAAACGCAAAGCGATTCTCGACGATCTCGCGCGCGGCAAACTTTCCGCCGACGATGCGATCCGTTTGTTGCAGGGCGAGTAAGGAGTTGGCGTGGTCGCTCAAGCCGTTCGCCAAACCAAGTTTCGCGGCGCGCGCCCTTTCGAGTATCGCACCGATCTGCTCGCCGTCGCCCATTTGCTCGAAGAAGCGTTTCGCTCCGATCACACGTTTCCCTTTTCGCGCTCGCCGCTTTTCCGCGAATTGGGCGTGTGGCTGTGGACATTGAATTACGCGCCGCCGTTTCCCGAAACGCTGGATGGGTTTGTCTGGATTGAAGACAATCGCATCGTCGGCAACGTAACCCTGGGATTCGACGCCGGGCGTAGCGACCGTTTTTACATCAGCAATGTCGCCGTGCAAGCGGAATATCGTCGGCAGGGAATTGCGCGGGCATTGATGGAAACGGCGTTGACGCACGTGCGCACGCACGACGCGCATACCGTTTTGTTGAACGTGCGTCCGCAAAACGCCGGCGCGCTTCAGTTGTATCTCGACCTGGGATTCAAGCCGCTCGAAACGCGCGCCAAGTGGCAACGCGCCGTTGCGCCTTGGCTCCCGGTTTCCGCTACAAATCCGCGCGCGGGGAATCTGGAACTTGCGCCACTTGGTCTCGTCGATCATCGGCTCGTTTCCGAATTGATTCGCGCGGCGACGCCGGAGCCGGCATACGCGTACCGCCCGGCGCACAACGATTTTGAATTATCGCTTGAGGATCAGATCTTCGAGGTCGTGGCCGATGTGTGCCTCGGGCAAAGCACGCGCCGCTGGAAACTCGCACGTGCGGAACGCTTGGTTGCGGTTCTGCTCGTGCGCGGGCAACGGCTTTTTTCGCCGCACCACATCGCGCTCGTCGCGCACCCGGACGTGCGCGGGCAGATCGAAGACGAACTCGCGGCGTGCGCGCTCGCGCACCTGGCCCATTTCCCCGCGCGCGCCATTCACGCCGCCGTCACCGGCTCGCACCCGGAATGGAGCGCCGCACTCGAACGGCACGGCTTTGCATTTCTGAACGGCTTGACGTTGATGGAATTGAAATTGTAAAGCGGCGCGGAACAAATTGGAAAATTTGTCCCACCCTCAGGAAGGCACGATGGATAACGGAGACACGCTCGAAATTTTAAAGCAGTTGGAGCAAGGCGCGATCAACGCCGACCAAGCCCGCGCACGTTTGGATGCGCCGCCGCCGTCGCGCGGCAATCGCACCAATGCGCCGCGCGTCGAAATGACCGGCGCGCCCGAATGGATACGGCGGCTGTGGCTGTACCCGCTCGCACTGGGCACGGGCATCGTCGCGCTGGGTGCGTGGATCATTGCCGCGACGGTGCACGCCAATATTTTGTGGTGGCTCGTCGGCGTGCCGCTCGTTTTGCTTGGCGCGCTCGTTGTGGCGCTCGCCGCGAGTGCGCGTTCGGGACACTGGCTGTACGTGAACGTACAAGAACGCGGACCGCGCGGACATCACATTCGTTTCGGGATGCCGTTTCCCTTTGGATTGGTGCGCGTCGCGTTATGGATCGCGCAATTCGCGATCCACCAGCCCCAACTCAAAACCAAATTCCGGTCGCGGCCGGTGGGCGCAAATGTAAATTGGAATGATTTGGATGAACTCGTCGCCGCGCTCGAATATGAACTCGACGCGCAGAACGGCATCAGCGTCGATGTGGATGGCGACGGCGAGCAGGTTCAGGTGTACATCGTTTAGGACGGGCGATCCTGGGAGGATAAAATGGCAACCGCTGAAGAACGCATGCAAATTTTGAAAATGATCGAAGCGAAACAAATCACCGCCGAAGAGGGCGCGAAACTGTTGGGCGCGCTCGGCGAAGCGGATCGCGGCGAGACCAAACCGTTACAACCCTCGCCGGCAACCAGCGGCAGATGGTTTCGCGTGCGCGTCACCGATCTCAAGAGCGGGCGACGCAAAGTCAACGTCAACATTCCGCTTGGCTTGGTGGACGTGGGCTTGAAGATGGGCGCGAAATTTGCGCCCGCCGGCTTGGAAGGTCTCGACATGCAACAAATTATGACGGCGATCAAAGCTGGCGGCGAAGGTAAGATCGTGGACGTGGAAGACGCCGAGGACGGCGAACATGTCGAAGTGTTTATCGAGTGAACGCCCGCGCGCGGCGTCGGCGGACAAAAGATAGCGGAGTGAGGAAACGATGCGACATTTGATCTTGCGGCTCATTATCAACGCGTTGGCGTTGTTCGCGGCGACCCAGGTTGGCATCGCCGGTTTGCACTTTGACGGCGATTGGAAAACACTGGTAATCGTCGCGCTGATTTTTGGGTTGGTGAACGCGCTGGTGCGCCCGTTGCTCGCATTCCTCACCTGCCCGCTGATCGCGTTGACGCTGGGGTTATTCCTCTTCGTCATCAACGCGGCAATGCTGGCGCTGACCGGGTGGATCGCGCAACAACTCAACTTGGGTTTCGTGGTGGATGGCTTTTGGGCGGCGTTGCTCGGCGCGCTCGTCGTCACTCTCGTCAGTTGGGCGATGACGTTGCTCGTCGGCGACGCGCACGAGCGCCGTCGGTAAAATCAGAGGTGCCTCATGCTGTACCAGTTTAATGATTATGCGACGCGGGCGATCAAAGAAATCGAAGTTTCGGAACGCCAGCGCGAGGCGGCAAAGATGCGCCTTTTGCATCAGGCGGACATTTTTGAACGAGACGAATTCACCTGCGCGCTCTGTAAAATATTGAGCACGCTCGGCGTTTGGCTCGTGATGCTGGGCACGCGTCTTGAAAAATTGGAACCGGTGCGCACGGCATAAAGCGAATCCCCCAGCGGGCTATCCGGCGGGAGATTCGCTTTCCAGTTCCATTTTCACGATGCGATCCAACCGAAACTGCCGAATGCTGTCGCGCAGATGGCAATGCGCGATCAGCGCAAGCGTATCGCCCGCGCCGACGACTTGATGCGGCGTCACCCAGCGTTCCGATTTTTCCCCGTTCGCATCCACGTACTCCAAAAACAATTTCTTGCCGCCACTCAACGCCTCGCCAATTTCCGGCGGCAACGGTTCCGCTTCCGCCGCTCCAACGACGGCTGGCGCGCCGCCCCCTTGCGCGGCGAACAGATCACCCAGCGTGCGCCCGCCGCGTCGCCACAAATCCGCAATGAACTGCGCCAGCACGGCGCGCGTCGTGAGCGCATCGCCCAGCGCGCGGTGCGCGTCCGGCGTGGGAATGTTGAGCGCGCGCGCAATGTTCGACAAACTGTTCGAACGAAAGCGATAACCTTGCCGCGCGAGCGCGAGCGTGTCCACCGCCACCGGCGCGCGAAACGGTTTACCCGCGCGCCGCATTTCGCTCGCCATAAAACCCAGGTCAAACGGCGCATTGTGGCAAACAATCACCGCGCCGCGCCACGTTGCCAGCGCCGCGTCGGCAATTTCGGCGAACCGCGGCGCGTCGCGCACGTCGGCGTCATGGATGCCGTTGACGGCGGACGCGCCCGGCGCAATCGCACGTTCGGGATTGACGAGCGTTTGAAAGGTCGCCTGCGTGAGATCGGCGCGCGCGCGCACAATCGCGAGCTCGATCACGCGATCGCCGTAGCGCGGCGAAAGCCCCGTCGTCTCCACGTCGAGAAACGCGAACGATACATCGTCGAGCACAGTCGTTGGATCGATCATTTCACGATGAACCATTGTTCGGGCGCATAGCCAATGCCGAGCGGCGTCGGCTCGTTGGGAATGACGCGCTTGTTGACGAACGCGTACCCCGCGCGCGCCGTTAGGAAAATGTACGGCGCATCCGTCGCCACGATTTTCTGAATCTGCCCGAACACCGTTTTGCGCGACGCGAGATCGCAAGGCGGACGATTCGCTTGCGCGTACAGTTTTTCGACTTCGGGATTGACATACGCGCCCGGATTCAACAGCGGAATGTTCGCCTCGCTCCACAGTTGGTACGTCAAGTACGGTTCGAGCGGCGCGCGCCAACCCAGGATAAAGAGATCGAAATCGAACGGCTCTTTGCGAAGCGCGGCGAGATACGCGGCATAGTCGAGCGCAGTCGCCTCCGAGTCCAGCCCCAGTTTTCGCAGTTCCTCCTGCGCGATTTTGGCGATCTGCTCACGCGGGCGATTGCCGGCGTTGTAGAGAATTTTTAATTTCGGCGCGGGCTTGTTGTCCTTGTCTACCGCTTTGCCATTCGCGTCAAATTTATAGCCGGCTTTTTGCAACATTTCTTTGGCGGTCGCCAAATTGTACGCATAGCGCGGCGCGTCCGGATCAAAGACGCTGGCGGTGGTGGGGAACATGGAGTACAGCGGCTTGGCGAGACCGGCGAACGCCTTGTCCGCGATCTGATCGCGCGGGATGGCGTAGGCGAGGGCTTGGCGCACGAGCGCGTTTTTCAAAAACGGACGGCGCAAGTTCAAGCCGATGAAATCCCATTCGGGCGCTGCCGGCTCCCAGGTATACGCTTTGAGCACGGCGACTTTGCTCGCTTCGGCGTAATCGCTCGCGCTGACCGGCGCGACATCCACCTCACCGGCTTTGAGCAGTCCGAACTGAATCGTTGGATCGGCAACGATGCGCGTGGTGATCGAATCGAGGTATGCCGTGCCGCGATAGTACGCGTCGTTGCGGACGAACGCCGCATAATTGCCGCGCACCCACTCGCGCAATTTGTACGCGCCGGACACGACGGTGGGTTGCAAGATTTCCGGGTTTTTCGCCGGATCGCCCCACGCTAATTTGCTCCAAATGTGTTTGGGCAACGGCGTGATCGCATCCGCCAGCGTCAAGCCGAGACAGCTCGCTTCGTGCAAACCGACTTCGAGCGTATAGTCGTCCTTCGCGCGGTACAGCGCGATGCCGTCCAAACTATCGGCGTAGGGATATTTATTTTCCGGCTTGCTTGCCTGCTCGAACGTCCACACAAAATCGTTCGCGGTGAGCGGCGCGCCGTCGCTCCATTTCAGATTTTTGCGAAGCGTAAACATGTACGTTTTGCCGTCGCTCGCAATGCTCCACGCCTCCGCCAAGCCGGGCATTGGTTCGAGCGTTTTGGGATCGCGTAGCCACAAGCCGCCGGCGTAGACGCGTTCCTGAAACAAGCGCGAGGTCGAATCCGTCGTCAGGTACGGGTGAAAGTTGATCGCGTCTTGCGAAACAATTTCGCGCAGGTCGCCGCCTTTTTGCGGGATCGGTTTTGTTGGCGTGGGCGGAATCGTTGGCGAGGGGATGCGCGTCGCCGGCGGGCGCGGCGTCGCGGTTGGCTCCTCCGGCGGCGCGGCTTGGCACGCGACGCCGCTCCACAAAATTCCCAGTAGCGCAAGCCGTAACAAGATCAATCGCATTGTGTCTCCACGCGTGAAAATGTAAATTGCCCGACCACTGGGGCGGGCAATTCGAAAAGCGCATTAACGAGACGGTGCATCGCAACCCAGGTTCGGCGGCGGCTATTTGCGGAGCCGCGGGTCCATCGCGTCGCGCAAACCGTCGGCGAGCAAAAAGACCGAGAGGACGGTGAACGAGATCGTCAAGCCGGGAAACAGGATCAGCCAGGGCGCTTTGGTGGTGTACTGCAACGAGTTGCTCAACATATTGCCCCAGGTTGCCGTCGGCGGTTGCACGCCGAAACCCAGAAACGACAAGCCGGATTCGGTGAGGATGGCGCTCGCCACGTCGAACCCGACGATGACGAGCACGATGGAAAAGACGTTTGGCAAAATGTGCTGGAACATGATCCGCGCGTCGGACGCGCCGACGGTGCGCGCGGCAAGCACGTAATCGCGTTGCTTGATGGACAGCACCAAGCCGCGCACCTGACGGCTCGCGCCGGTCCAGCCGAGCAACGACAGGATCATCGCCAACTCGACCCAGCCGAGTTTGACGAGCGAGCCGATGATGATTAGCAACGGCAAAAAGGGAATCGCGTTGAAAATGTTGATCACGGCTTGCAAGAGATCGTCAATCCAGCCGCCGTAAAAACCCGCCGCCAAACCGAATACGACGCCAATCGAAAGACTGACGGCGGCGAACAAAAAGCCGATGCTCAACGAAATTTGCCCCGCCCACACAATGCGCGTGAAATAATCGCGCCCGTATTCGTCCGCGCCGAACCAATGTTTGTCGCTCGGCGGCTGATAGGTGTCGAGCAGGTTGATACGATTGGGATCGTACTTGGTGATGGATTGGGAAATGAGCGGCGCGGCGATTGCCAGCACGCACAGCGCCAAAAAGATCACCCCACCCATCACGGCGAGGCGGTCGCGCAAAAAGCGTTGCCACGCGTCGCTCCAAAACGAGCGGGCGGGGCGTTTGAGGACGAGTTCGTCCAGCGATTCGTGTTTGGGGGCGGGGGAAGTATTTCCGGGCGTTGCCATGCGGGACCTCAATCGTAGCGGATGCGCGGGTCTACCCAGCCGTACATAATGTCCGACATCAAGCGACCCAAGACCGCGAGAATGGTAAAGATGAATACGACGCCAATGCTGATCGGATAATCTTTTTTGAGCGTCGCTTCGAGCAACAGCCGCCCCATGCCGGGCCAGGAAAAGACTTGCTCGTAGATCGCCGCGCCGCTGACCAAGCCGACGAAAATGCCGGCGGAGATCGTGACGACCGGGATCAAGGCGTTCCGCAAAACGTGGCGAAACACGACGACGCGTTCCGCCAGCCCTTTGGCATACGCCGTGCGGACGAAATCCTGCCCCAGTACTTCGAGCGTTTCGGAACGCATATAGCGTCCGAATGTCACCCAGCCGCCGGTGCCGAGCATAAACGCCGGCAAGGCGAGATGCCATAGATAATCGAGCGGATCAAATTCTTCCTTGCCCAGGGTTTTCACCCCCGCAATCGGTAAGAGCATCACCCCCGTCGCGAGCTTGATGTTGGCGAGCAAGATGATGATCACCAAGCCGAGCCACCAGTGCGGCACCGCGTTCAGGATCGAAGTGAAAAACCGGATCAGGTGATCGATCTTGCCGCCGCGATGCAAGCCGGCATACACGCCAAGCGGAATGCCGACCGAGTACGAAATGATCGTCGCGGCAAGCCCCAGCCAAATCGTCGCCGGCAACCGCTCCATAACCGCTTCCATCACCGGGCGATGCGTAAAGTACGAGCGCCCGAAATCGCCGCGCAAAATATTACTCATCCACACCAGGTACTGAATCGGCAAGGGTTGATCCAAGCCGTACTCATGCTCCAACCGTTTAATGTCTTCTTGGCTCACATTCGGGTCGAGCATGTACGCTTTGAGGGGTCCGCCCGGCGCGGCGTTGACCAAACTGAATTGGATAATCGAAATGATGAACAGGACTGGAATCGTTTGAAGCAAACGGCGCACCAAGTAACGCGTCATACACGCAATCCTTTGCAAGAGACCCGAAGGGTCGGGAGGACCCTTCGGGTCTGCAGGCGCATTATTTCTTGTACAGCGGGTTGATGGACAGTTGTTCGAGGTTGTACGTCGCGCCCAAGCCGGTCAACGGCAAGAGGTTGATGCGTTTGTTGTAGACGAACAGGTTTTCGTTCGTATAGAGGAAAACGTAGGGCGCATCTTCGGCAATGATCTTTTGAATCTCGACGTACTTGGATTTGCGGTCGGCTTGCTTGCAACCGGCGACCGTTTCGGCTTCCTTGTACAGTTGGTCCACTTTGGCGTTCTTGTAGCCGGTCGAGTTCTGCCCGCCGTCCGACGCCCAAATGTTTTTGGTCGAAGCCGGATCGTAACCGCCCGTCCAGCCCAACACGTACATATCCATATCGAACTTGACATTGACCTTGTCGAGGTACGCGTTCCATTCGACGGCATTGACTTCGGTGGCGATGCCAATGTCTTTCAAGTTCTGTTGCGTGATGAGCGCGATCTTTTCGCGTTGCGTGTTGCCCGCGTTGTACTCCAAGCGGAATTTGAGCGGCTTGCCGTCCTTGCCCACGCGAATGCCATCCGCGCCCTTTTTGTATCCGGCGTCGTCCAGCGTCTTGTTCGCTTTGGCGAGATCGAACTTGAATTGCGGCAAATCTTTTTCGTCCGCCGCCGCCCACGACGAGGAGGGCAACATCGAGTATTGTGCTTTGGCGTGCCCGAAGCGGATCGCTTTGATCAACGCGTCGCGATCCACCGCCATCGAAATGGCTTGGCGCAAGGTCTTGTCGGCGAGCATGGGGTTGCGGAGGTTAAAGCCGATGTACGTCCACGATGCGCCGCTGGCGGGATAGTAGGCGACGGGTTGCGCGAACGGCAGTTTCAACATTTCGTCCCAGTCCGCCGGATCGGGACCCGCAATGTCTACATCCTGGGTTTTGAACATTTGCGTTTGCACGGTATTGTCTTTCAAGATGCGGTAGGTGTAGCTATCGAGCAAACCTTGACCGCGCACGAAACCGTCATACGCCGGACTCACCGTCAGGTGATCATCCTTTTGCCATTCTTTGAACTTGAAGATGCCGCTCGTCACGGCGGGTTTGATGTTGACGTCGGCAGTATTAATGTCAAGCGATTCGTAGACATGCTTGGGGAGCGGGTATGACAAACCGCTGTTGACAATCGCCGGGCAGTAGCCGGCGGTCTTGAGTGTGTACTCAACCGTCAAGTCGTCCACTGCTTTGACCGCGCTGAAGGAATCTTGGTACGATTTGCGATAGATGAATTTGACTTTTTCATCCATCATCTTGTCCCAGGTGAACACGACATCTGCCGAGGTGATCGGTTTGCCGTCGCTCCACTTGAGACCTGGGCGCAATTTCCACGTCAACTTGGAACCGTCGGCGGAGAGTTGCGGTTGCCCGTCGTACATCACGCCGACAATGTCCAGCGTTTTGGGATCGACGCGGGTCAGCCCAGCCCACATCAACGCTTGATAATCGCTCGACACGCTATCGGAGGTGAGCAAGCCGTTGAACGATACGCCATCGGCGAACGAGGCGTTGATGAATGTGCCGCCACGCGCGGGACCAGTCGTCGCGGTGGGGGCGGCGGCTTTGGTCGGTTCAGGCGCTTTGGTGGCAACGGGCGCAGTGGTGGCGACGGCAGCTTTGGTCGGCTCCGCTGGCTTGGGGGCATCCGTGGGCTTGGGCGCGCTGGTGGGCGCGGCGACGGGCGCTTTCGTCGGTTCCGGTGTGACCGGCGCAGCGCAGGCGACCAACGCCGCGAATACGGCGATCAGCGCGAGTAAGAACAATCCTTTTTTCATTTTGCCTTCTTCTCCTGAAAATTTATCTTTGGGTTTGAAATTGGAAAAGGATTTCAGACCTCCACCACGACCAGAGATTGCCCATTCAGCATTGGGGAATCGCAGGCGGTTGAACATGCGGAGAGAGACGCGAACAGGGAGTTCGCGGCGGGTGGACTGTCTCCTTTGAAAACCACCTCCTTTGAGAATGTGAGCTTCGGGGCAATTATGTTAGGGATGAATTGCGCAGATTATACGAGAAATGGGTACGCGTGTCAAAACGCCTGCCGCGAATGGGTATAACGCACGCGCTGAAGCGCGCCGATGCCCAAGCGTACCGCAAAGTGTCTGGCGAAACAACGCTACAGCGCACCGACAACGGCGGACGAATCGAAAGTACCTTCCAGTCGCGCGCCGCCCCGCCGTTGTCGTGGGGCGTGTGTTTCGCGTTCGTGCAGTTTTGGTGTATAATTCAGGCGTGGACATTGACCGCGAATTGAAAGATGCGCTACAACAAATATTAGAACTGTGTGATGAGTTTGACGTTCATCCACGACTCATCGGCGGCTTGGCGGTGCGCGGATTTGCGCGGCGCAAGCGATTCACGCACGACATTGACCTTGCCATCAGCCGCAACGACAAGCCGAACTTTATCATGGTTCTCAAGCGATTGGGTTTTGAGTACCAAGACCTGACCAAGTTTGAAGGCGTAAAAGCGTCCAAGCGCGTTGGCAACACGTCAGTTGAAATCCACATCGCGGTTGAGCGATTGTGGGATATGACTTCCAATCAGACGTACACGCTCTCGCCCGATTCGGCGCAGGTTGCGATTGACGACGCGGGCAATTTGCTTGCGCCGACGGTTTCCGCCGAGGACTTGCTGATACTCAAACTGATGCCATTGCGTGACCGCGACTTGGGCGATGTCATTGCATTGTTGCTTGACCTGCCCACGATTGACGCCAAGAAATTTTGGGTGAACTGCGAACGCACGAACAACACGCGCCACATCACCGCGCAACTTGGCAAACTTGAAAACGCGTTACGAAGCGGCGACTTTCGCGAAGCGTGGTCAGAGTTTTACGGCGCGCCACTTTCCGCGCGCGATGTACTGACTGTGATTGAAAAGATTCGCTCGCTCCAAAAGGCAAAACGATGAACGCGCAAATTGCTTGTCCGAATTGTCGTTCGACAATTTCATTTCGCATCAACGGAAACACAATTGATACTCCGCTGACCTGTTCGGTTTGCGGACAATCCTTCGCGCCGCATTTCTATTGCCCCGACGCGCGTTCGTCAGCGCGTCATATTTTCGCGGCGACGACTTTGCGCGTTGATAACTTGGGCGCGGTGTATACGTTTTGCCCCGAACATACTTTCACGACGTATGCTCTCGCGGCAGATAGCAAGCCGCGCCCGAAGCATACTCCTCTGCGTTCCCTCGCGCGTTTCCTCGATTCGCTTGTTTATCGCCTCACGCTGAATCTTGAAGCGTTGCGCTGGCAGATGTTCGCGCGGCGATAGACATCAATGCCGAAGACTGCCCGCTAACCGCGCGTCACGCAGTTAGCGGGCTTTTTTTCCTACGGCGATTTCATTACGCAAAAATAATCAAAGTCAGCGGGAATCTCGGTCGTCTCTGCATTGCTGTCATTCGTAGCCGTGATACCAATCTTGATGTCGGCGAGACCGCTGTGCGTTTGTTCGCCAACTTGGGTCCAACTCGTTCCATCCGCGCTATAGTACCCTTTGTAACGTGTTCCATCTTTGCCAATTTTCAGATAAACTGGCGAACGAGGAAATGCCTTGTACATTCCAGCATCAAAACCGAGCGTTGATTTCCCTATCACTTCGACGCTCAAATCCACGCCCCCACCGCGACACTGTGCACACGATGAGCGGGAGAGCATTACAAAATTATCGTCGTCCTGATAGACCAGGAGCGACGCCTTCTGAAAATCCTTCGTCGGGTCGAAGGCGACTTTCGTTATAATCTCAAAGTTGCCTGCGGGGGCTTTTTGCAAGAGCAAATTTTTCTGATTGCTCAGTTTGCCGAAAATACTCTCCTTTGACCTGGTTGTGATTTGCAGATTGCCAGAACTGGCAGAGAGACTCCAGTGCGTCTTGTCTTCCCGTACCCATGACCATACGGAATTCAAGGTTGCAACGTCGAAATCGTCGCGGAACAAACATGCTGTCGGTGTGGGCAAAGACGGCAATTGCGTTGGTGGTACAAGTATTGGTGTCGTTGTCGGCGGTACCGAAGTTGCCGTTGCGGTTGACGGGATAAGTGTTGCTGTCGGTGGAATCGGAGTAGGTACTGTTGTTGGCGGCACAGGCGTTGGTGTTGGCGCAGATGTGCACGCGGTAGCAAGAACAAGAACCACAACGAATACGAGCATGTTACGTTTCATCTTTTCCTCCGTCTTGTGTGATGTCGCCATACCATCGCCAGGCATGACGCGAAAAACGCTTCAGCACACCGACAACGGCGGACGGAAGCAAGCCACCTTCGCGCGCAAAGTGTATTGCTGGGAAAAGTTACTTCGCTGGCAGCCGATACCGCCGTTGTCGGTGTGCGTGTGTTCCACGCTCGTGCGATTGTCGTCATCACTCCATCGCCCAAAAATCCCACCAATAACCATTTGCACGGTCGGGGTTAAGACGGTCAGCACTTCCAAATACTGGCATTTCAAACAAAACTCTTGTGGGTTGTTGTTCAAAGTTCTTTTGATAGTCAATATAAACCCGAAAACTTCGAGTGCTGACGAACTTGAAGTTGTATCGGTCGTCTTTCTCATCCCACCAATTTTCCACGTGGAATACCAACACGCGCAGAGAGAGTGAGTGAGGGTCAAGTGTAAAAGACCTTTTGACACTGTATGGCTCTCTAAACGATGCAGACGAAATGTCTTGATATTCTCCTGCCAAGAAATACCGATATTCCTTGCCAGTTTCTTTTCCCTCGCTGTTCAGTTCGCGCAAGATTAGTCGAGGATACCTAATCAGTACGGTACGCCCCCCTTCGTTCTCCCATTCAAGCGGGACAACAAGATGGTCTGATGGAAACGGGTCAAGTCCTCGAATGATACCGTATCCTGTGGGCTTATAAGGTTGCACCGTACCTGGCGACAAGTTGTATAGAACCGTGAAAAAAAGTGCGCCAATTGAAACCAACAGCGAAACTATGGATATTGTAGTTTCAATTCGCCATTTCCTTTCTTCACCGACTTTGTTCTTACTCATGGCATGACGACTCCTCCGCATCTTGGAATGGCATGTCTGCAAACGCTGTAGCACGCCGTTGCGCGCCCGAAGTGCAATGCGTGGTGATGCGCTTGCGCGGGCGCGCAATCGGCGTGCGTGTGTTTTACGATGCGCGTCGTTCAAGGGGTTTTATGAATGATGAACGAGAACGAGAATTATTC
>CAIKBD010000226.1 GCA_903825565.1 uncultured Anaerolineales bacterium
ATCACTTGCCGAGTTTGCCCGCGCCCACCTTGCGGCGCGGCGCGCAGGTCTTGATCGATCAGAGCGAAGCGATGAAAATTTTTGCGCGCGATCAAAGCGAACTGCTCAAACACATTCGGCTGGTGATGGGCGCGGACAAGGTGCAAGCATTCGGCTTTCGCGGCTTGCCGATGGAGGTTGCCGATTTTGCGGCGAGCCGGTTCTGGGGCGTCTACCCGCTCGAAGCGGACGAACTGGCAAGCAATCCGCGCGGCGATTATGCCGAGCCGGTCGCCGGCACCGTCGTCGTGTTGCTCACCGACCTGGGAATCGGTCAGCCGGCGCTGGCGGCGAACGAACCGGCGCCGCCGTACCGGTGGCTGGAATTTGCGCGCCGCGTGCGCCAAGCCGGCTGTCCGCTGATCGCGCTCGTGCCCTACGCCGCGCACCGTTGCGATCCCGCGCTGGCGCAAGCCATCAAAATTCTAACCTGGGATCGCACGACGACGGCGACGACGGTGCGCCTCGCCTTTGGGCACGCGCACGAGGTGGAACGATGACGCCACTCGACCGTGCGCGCAAACTCGTCGCCGCCGCGGCGACCGAAATGCCGGACGCGCTCGCGCTCGCCCAGGTGGTTTCGCTCGCCGCGCGCATCGAGCCGGAATTGGTGCGGCTGGCACGCGTGCGCCTGCTCCCCGCCATCGAAGCCGGCGCGGAAGCCGATTTGTGGTTCAGCCGCTTGGCGCGCCCCGCCGATTCCACCGCGCTTGTTTTGGATCCCCAGGTTGCCGATCTCTTGCGCGCCGAAATCGCCCAGCCCGATCACCCCATCGGTTTGGCGCGCGCGCACGCGCTCATCCAAGAAGCGCATCGCGCCGCGTCCGCCACTGTGCGCCTCGAAGAAACCTTGGTCTGGCTGGGTCTGCGCTCGACGCAACAAACCGCCGCGGCGCAGGCGCACACGCAACGCCGCATCGAACGCCTCTTGCAAAACGTACTCGCGGAATTGTCCGGCGAGGCGGAACGCGCCGAACGCATCGCGCGCTGGGCGGCGAGTGTGTTGCCGCATTTGCCCGGCGTCGCGCGCGCCGCGCCCAGTTACGCGCTGATCGCTGTCGCGGCGAGTTTGTTGCTCGACGGGCGACACATTGCGGATACCGTGCCGGTCGCCGATCTCTCGCTCGACGCGTTGAGCGATTTGTTGCCCGCCAACCTCGGCACAATCCCGGTGCAAATTCGTTTGCGCGATAATGCGCTCGAACTGGGCAAACCCAAACCGAACGAAAAAGGGGAAATCGAAATTCCCCAGACCGCGCCGCTCGTGCTCCAAGTTTCCTGGCAACAAGACTCGCAACTCAAATCGCAATTGCTGATGTGGCGCGACGGTGAAGAAAAACGGCTGGAGATTACCGCCGAGCAATTTTGGCTTCGCACGTTGCGCGGCGCGCGCTATGTGGTGCGTCCGCGCACACCCACCGGATCGCGCACGACTAACATCGAAACGCCGGCGGAAACACCCGCGCTCGACCAGCCAACGCAAACGCCGGCGGCGGATCGCCAGACGCAATCCAGCCAAGCCAACCAGTCCGCGCGCAAACCGCCGCAGCTCGAACCGTTGCCGCTGTCGCCGCGCGTGTTGATGATCGTGTTCAACCCGGTGGTGAATCCGCAAACCGGCGCGCGCCTCATCGAAACGATGCAGTGGAACGATCCGCACATCCTCGCCGCCGATTTCATCGCCGATGTCAACGCGTGCAGCGGCAGTCAGGTGACGTACCGCCTCGCCGAGACGACACAACTGGACGCGTTGCCGAGCAAGGCGGACGGATTCCGGTACACGCCGCAAGCGTACGTGGACGCGCTCCGCACGCAAGCCGGCGCGCACGATCCCGACCTCGCCGATTACGCCGCGATCCTGCAAATGACGAACGCGGTCGCGCGCGTCGCGGACGACGAGATTGACGAGGTGTGGCTGTTCGGCGGACCGTTTATGGGTTTGCGCGAAGCGGCGATGGGCGGCAAGGACGCGTTTTTCTGCGGCGGCGAGCCGCTGCGCAACACGGCGGCGTGCCCGCGCCGATTCCTCGTGATGGGGTTTACCTGCGAGCGCGGCGTCGGCGAAATGTTGGAGAACCTGGGTCATCGCGCCGAAAATATTTTGGCGCGCGTGTTCCACGCGGAAGAATTTCTCAGTTGGGCGTACACATCCAGCCGCTTGCCGGCAACCGTCGGCACGCGCACCCTCAACCTGTTCGAGCGATTTCTCTGCTTCGATCAAATCGCGCCGGGCAAGGCAAACGTCGGTACGCAACACCACGCGCCGAACAGTCCGATGGATTTTGCGTGGGGCGTCGAGTCGCCCGTGCCCTCGTGCGCGGACGACTGGGAGCGTTTTCCGAATTTGCCCGCGCCGCCCAACTATCGCATGATGAATGCGCGCGACTGGGGCGGCGGCGATGTGCGCGCGCATCATCACTGGTGGTTGCGCCACTTGCCCAAAGCCGCTGGCGGCGCGAACGGCATCGCGCACAACTGGTGGCGCTATGTGATCGATCCCAACGCGGTGGGCAAGCCGTTCGACGCCGGCGACGCCAACCCGGACGAAACGCAAGCGGTGCCCGGGCTGGACGAGTACACGGTGACGTTGGGCAAGGAAGATTTTCGCGTGCGCGTCGCGTGGGAGCAACTGGGCGAGGACACGCCATTGCGCGTGGGCGACACATACACCCTGCAAGTCGCGCTCGACTTGGTGAGCCAAAGCGCGTCGTTCGCTTCCCAGTTGTTGGAAAACGTATCCCGTTTCTTCGGGCAACGCGCCGGGCGCGCAATTCCAGTCCAGGTCGAAATCGAGACGCGCGATTTTGAAATCGCGTCGGAACGTTCGCAACGGATCGAGTTGATGCCGGAAAATACGCCCGAGTCCAAACCGTTTGAATCGTCGGCGGCGCCGACGGCGGAGATGGTTCGGTTCCAACTTTCGCCACAACACGCCGGGACATGCCAACTCGATCTGTGTTTGACACGCGGCGAATTTCGGCACACCTTGCGCGGCATCGCGTCCCAAGCCGCCGCCGCGCCCGACCGCAAGTCCGCGCCGACGAAAGCGCAAACCAAACCGAAACGCCCGCGTTCGCAAGTGAAAAAGTAGCGCGCGGGACAAATTTGGAAATTTGCCCTACGGTCTACGCGTGGGACAAATTTGGAAATTTGCCCTACGCCTTGAGGAGGCAGACATGCGTGCCTTTTATCTGCTCGCGCTCATTGGCATCGGAT
>CAIKBD010000227.1 GCA_903825565.1 uncultured Anaerolineales bacterium
AAACAATCATCCGCGTTTTCCGCGCTCGTCCGCGTTCAATGAACGCGTTTGGTTTCGCCCCCAATCTAAAATCGTGACGCGCGCTTTTTTTCCACGCCATTTGAAATCCCCCGCAGAGTAAGGTATAATGCGCGCGTTCGATCAAAACGCGTAGGACAAGGCAATGACTCTGTCGCATCTCGACGAACAAGGGCGCGCGCAAATGGTGGATGTGAGCGCCAAGTTAGATACCGAACGCACGGCGATAGCCAAAGGCGAAATTACGATGCAAGCGGAAACGCTGGCATTGATTCGCGCCGGCAAGATCGAAAAAGGCGAAGTGTTCGCCGTGGCGCGCGTCGCCGGTATTCTTGCGGCAAAACGCACGTCCGAACTGATCCCGATGTGTCACCCGTTGCTCGTCACCGAAATTGCGGTGGATTTTGAAATCCTCGCCGAAGGCACCGCCGCCGAACGCGCGCGCGTGGGCATTCTCGGCACGGCGAAAAACGTGGGCAAGACCGGCGTGGAAATGGAGGCGTTGGTCGCCGTCACGACTGCCGCGCTGACGATTTACGATATGGCAAAAGCCGTGGATCGTGGGATGCGGATCGAAAACGTGCGGCTCGCGCTCAAACGCGGGGGCAAGTCCGGCGACATTCGGTTGGAGTAACATGCGGCGCGCGCGTACCGATTGGCTCGCCGTAAGTATTTTGTTTTTGGCACTGGGCGCGATCTTTTGGTTGGACGCGCAAGTGACGAGTGCGCTGTCCAGCCCCAGCCACTTGGCGACGGATCTCGGCGCGCCGCCGGCATCGCCCCAAGCGTGGACGGTGCAACACAATGTGCCGACGAAATACCGCGTGTTGTACCGCTGGATCGTGCAAGCCACGTGCGCGTGGCTGTGCGCGCCCGATGACGCGCCGGGTTTTTATCGCGCCTTTTTTTTCTGGGGCTATATTTTTTTTGCCGGCACGCTCGCCGCGTTGTACTATTATTTGCGCGCGCTGGATTTTGCGCCGCGCTGGGCATTTGCCGGCGGCGTACTGTTTCTCGTGTCGCCGCCGGTCGCCTTCGCCTACAAATATCCGGTCTTTACGCGCGAAGACCCGCTGGCGTATGGCTTGGTGTTGCTCGGCTTGCTCGCCATGTTCAAGCAGAACCCGCGCGGCGTTGCGCTCGCCGCGACGCTGGGCGCGCTGACGCGCGAGACGACGTTGATCGTGCCGCTGGTGTATGCGGTCGCGGCGCGCGCGCCGTGGCGCGTCAAACTGGGTGTGTGCGCGCCGCCGCTGATCGCGGCGTTGGGCATTCGCGTCGCGCTGGGCTGGGCAAGTTACGATCCGTTTGTGGATTCGATCTATAATTTTGAAACGCCCTGGCAAACGCTGGCATTTCTCTTTTGCGTGTTCGGTTTTCTGTGGTTGCCGTACCTGTTGCAAATGCGTGCGCTGGCGCGCGCGCCCCAGTTCGCCAGCGACGCGTGGCGCATCCTGGGTCGCACCGCGCCGTTGATCTTGGCGCTCGTGCTCGGCACCCACTTGGTTCTGGCGCGCGCGCGCGAAATTCGCATCGCGTTTCTGCTGTTTCCCTGGGCGATCCCGTTCGCGCTTGCGTGGTTTCACGCGCGCCGCGCGCAACTCGGCGCGTGGGTGCGCCGACCGACAACCTGGGTTTTGACGCTGGCAGGGTTCGGGCTATTGACGAGCGCGGTCGTGTTCACCAAGCGCGCGTTTCCCGGCGCGTATGGCTATCTCGCCGATTTCAATAACAACCATTGGTTGATCTTGGGCAACTTGCATGTGTTCGTCACGCTCGTCGGCGTCGTGCCGTTGCTGTGGTTGGCGCGGCGCGCGCGCAACGACTCTCCCGACTCGGTGTTTTAGCCGATGACTGTTGATTACGGATTACTGACTACTTTGAGGAGGTCCAACGATGGACAACAAACGACGGGTCGTCGTCACGGGTATGGGCGCGATCACTCCCCTTGGCACGAATGTTGAAAAATTCTGGGCGGGCTTGTTGGCGGGACAATCGGCGATTCGCCGCATCACCCGTTTCGATCCGACCCAGTTTGCGGTGCAAATCGCCGCGCAGATTGACGATTTCAAAGTGGACGAGTACGCCGCGTATATTGATCGCAAAGAAGCGCGCCGGATCGATCTGTTCATGCAATACGCGATTGCCGCCGCGGCGCAGGCGTTTCAACAAGCCAATTTGAAAATTGACGAATCGAATGCAGACGAGGTCGGCGCGGTCATCGGTTCGGGCATCGGCGGGCTGACGACGATGCAAGAAAGTTTTCGCACGCTGTTCGACAAGGGCCCGATGCGGGTTAGCCCGTTCACCGGACCGTACATGATTCCGAATATGGCGCCGGGGTACATTGCGATCACGTTCGGCGTGCGGGGACCCAACTTTTCGGTTGCGTCGGCGTGTGCCACCGGCACGAACGCCATCGGCGAAGCGTTCGAGATCATTCGGCGCGGCGACGCGAACGCGATGGTCACCGGCGGCAGCGACGCGAACATCACCGAGTTTGGCGTCGCGGCGTTTCATCGTACGCAAGCGATGACGACATTGTTCAACCAAGACCCCGCACATTCATCGCGCCCCTTTGATGCGAAACGCGATGGCTTTGTGTTTGGCGAAGGGTGCGGCATCTTGATCTTCGAGGAACTCGAATTTGCGCGCGCGCGCGGCGCGCACATCCTCGCCGAAGTGGTGGGCTATGGCGCGACGGACGACGCGTATCACATCAGCGCGCCGGTTGCCGGCGGCGCGGGCGCGGTGCGCGCGATGCGGCGCGCGTTGCAAAAAGCCGGCTTGCAACCGGCGGCGGTGGATTACATCAACGCGCACGGCACCTCCACGCAATTGAACGACGCGGCGGAAACCGCGGCGATCAAAACCGTGTTCGGCGATCACGCGCGCCGCATCCCGATCAGTTCGACCAAGTCCATGATCGGGCATTTGCTCGGCGCGGCGGGCGCGGTCGAAGCGATTGCGACAGTCAAGACGCTGGAGACCGGCTGGATTCATCCGACGATCAATTACGAATTTCCCGATCCCGCGTGCGATCTCGATTACGTGCCCAACACGCCGCGCCGGGCGAACGTGCGCGTGGCGATGTCCAACTCGTTTGGGTTTGGCGGGCATAACGCGATCATCATTTTCAAAAAATTTGAGGAGGCGTAGACGCGTAAACAGGTAGACACGTCAGCCAGTAAACCCGGCGCGCGCGGTTTACTGATTGACTTGTCTACCTGTCTACCTGTTTAGCGATCTACTATGGATTTGCCAGAATTTGAAAACGCGCTGGGTGTTGCCTTTCGAGACAAGTCGCTGCTCGTGCGCGCCTTGACGCATCGTTCCTACTTGAACGAGAATCCCGATTTACCTTACCTCGACAACGAGCGGTTGGAATTTTTGGGCGATGCGATTTTGGATTTCGTCGCCGCCGAATTTCTGTACCATCGCTTTCCCGAAATGAGCGAGGGCGATCTCACGTCGTTACGCGCCGCGCTGGTGCGCGGGGAAACGCTCGCGCGTTTTGCCCTTGACCTGGGTTTGCCGCCGCACATCTTGATGTCGCGCGGCGAAGAAGCCGCGCGGGGGCGCGAGCGCGCCGCGTTGCTCGCCGGCACATTCGAAGCGGTGATCGGCGCGCTGTACCTCGACCAGGGTCTCGACGCCGCGCGTCTGTTCCTCCTGCGTTTTTTGCCGAATGAAGCGGAACGCGTGCATCAACAGCGGCTCGACCGCGACGCCAAAAGTTTGTTGCAGGAATTGAGCCAGGGGCAATTGCAAGTGACGCCGCAATACCGGTTGCTCGAAACCAAAGGACCCGATCACGCCAAGGAATTTACCATCGGCGTGTTTTTGCGCGAGATCGAGTACGGGCGCGGCGTCGGGCGGAGCAAGCAGATCGCCGAGCAAGAAGCCGCGCGCGTCGCGCTCGAAACGCTCCAGGCGGAAATTTCGCGCGAGGATCACGCGGCGCTCATCGCTTTGAAAGGCGTCGTCGAGTAGCGGCAGGACTGCCAGGCGCGCGGCTGTATCGGAAAAGATTATGCGACTATTGATCACGGGCGCAAGCGGGTACGTGGGCGCGGCGATTTTGCGGCGCGCGCCGAAAGCATGGACGGTGGCGGCAACGTGTTTCACGCAAACGATCGCGCGGGAACGGGTTGCCGTTTTTTGTTTGGACGTGCGCGACGCCGCGGCGGTGCAGCGCGCGGTCAGCGCGTTTCGGCCCGAAGCGATCATTCACACGGCGGCGTTGATGACCGGCGAGGCGATGTTCGCGGTGAACGTGGCTGGGACGCGCCACGTGGCGCGCGCGGCGACACAATGCGGCGCGCGCCTCGTGCATCTTTCGACCGATGTGATCTTTGACGGCGAAAACCCGCCCTACACGGAGGCGGCGTTGCCCACGCCAATTTTTCCGTACGGCGAATCGAAAGCGCAGGCGGAACGCGTCGCGCGCGCCGAATGTCCCACCGCGCTCATCGTGCGCACGTCGCTCGTCTACGGCTTTGCGCCGCTCGACCCGCGCACGCGGCAGGTGCTTGCCGGCGAAATGCCCCGGCTGTTCACCGATGAATTTCGCTGTCCGATTTGCGTGGACGATCTGGCGGACGCGTTGCTCGAACTGGCGCCGTTGGCTGGGCGCGTGGCGACGCTCAACGTGGCGGGCACGCAACGGTTGAGCCGCTATGATTTCGGGGTTGCACTCGCGCGCGCGTTTGGCAGCGCGCCGAAATTTCAGCCGGCGTTGAGCGCGACCCACCCGGCGCGGCGACCGCGCGACTGTACGCTCGACGTGACGCGCGCGCAAAATTTGTTACGCGTGAAATTGCGCGGCGTGGATCACGTGTTGGCGGATCGGGGCAGATAAAGACGTTCATTCTGCGCGGGCTGGAATCGCAAAGGAGTTGTCCATGCGCGGCAAGCGCACCAACGGTCGAATGAAAATGGCTGGGACGCGGACGAACGCGGACGAGCGCAGACCTTTTGTTTGTATCCGCGCTAATCCGCGTTAATCCGCATCCTATTTTCAGGAGAGAATTTTCTTTGTGCGGGTTGCGTCCTTGCGTTTGGGCAGTGTGTGCCCGTGCTGAATATGTCTGGGGGGATCATGGCGCGCAAGATTTTGATTGTGGACGATGAACGCTTGATCGTGGACTCGGTCAAGTACGGTTTGGAAAAAGAAGGGTTTGTGCTGGTCGCCGCGTTCGACGGCGACCAGGGCATTGAAAAATTTCGTGCCGAGAAACCCGACCTGGTTTTGCTCGACGTGCTGTTGCCCAAGCGCGATGGCTGGGAGGTGTGTCGCGCACTGCGCGCCGAGAGCCGCGTGCCGATCATCATGCTGACCGCGCGCACCGAAGAAACGGATCGCGTGCTGGGGCTAGAATTGGGCGCGGACGATTATCTCGCCAAGCCGTTCGGGATGCGCGAGTTGATTGCGCGGGTGCGGGCGGCGTTGCGGCGCGCCACCGAGTACGGCGAGCCGGTGACGCACGCGTTGCGCATCGGCGACGTAACGCTGGACGCGTCCAGCCATCGCGTTCTCGTGCGCGGCAAGCCGGTCGAGATGACGCTGAAAGAGTACGATTTGCTCACCGTGTTGATGAGTCGCGCCGGGCAGGTCGTCAAACGGAACGATTTGATCGATCAAGTTTGGCAAACGGATTGGGTTGGCGACACGCGCACGCTCGACGTGCACATTCGTTGGTTGCGCGAAAAAATCGAGCGAGATCCCAGCGCGCCGCGCTACATCCAAACTGTGCGTGGGGTGGGGTATCGCTTTGCGCCCGGCGCGGAGGCGGCAAAATGAATGGGCGGTTGCCGTTTAAATCGTTACGTACCGGTTTGCTCTTGACGTATGTCGCGCTCATCGCCGCGAGCGTGGGCTTGCTGGGTTGGCGTATCGGCGCGTCGTTGGACGCGAGCCGCTTTGCCGAAACGCGCCGCGATCAAGAGGGGCGCGCGATTCTCGCCGCCAGCGCCGCGGGCGATTGGTTGCTCAATTATCAAACTGGGCGGATTGATCACGCGATGCTCAACGATGAAGTCGAAAGTCTAGCGGCGTTGATCAGCCAACACGTTGCGTTACTCAAGCTGGATGGCACGCTGTTGGTGGATTCGGAAAAATCGCCAACCGCTCACGAAACAGATCCGACGCCGGAAGAAATTGGAATTGCGTTGAGCGGTCATGCGGCCGGTGCGGTGCGCGGCGATCCCGATCACAACGATGATGTGTTGTTCACGATTGCGCCGGTGATCTATCAAAAACAAATCCTGGGCATTGTGCGGTTAGAGTTGCCGATGCAACTCGTGCGCGAAGCCAGCCAAATTCTGTGGGCGCGGATCATTGGGGTGGCGCTGTTAGCCGGCATGGCAACGGCGGCGGTCAGTTTGTGGTTTGCGAACTTGTTGACCCAGCCGCTATCGCGTTTGCGGCAAGCCGCGATGGCTTTGGCGCACGGCGATCTTGAACGCCGTGTCGCGGTGACGGGACCTGAAGAATTACAAAACCTCGCGACAAGTTTCAATACGATGGCGGATCGGTTGCAACGGGTGCTCCAAGATCAGCGCGCCTTTGTCGCCAATGCGGCGCACGAATTCCGCACGCCGCTCACAAGCATTCGCTTGCGCGCCGAAATGCTTCGCGACGGCGCGAAAGATGATCCGGCGGTCGCCGAGCAATTTCTGCACGACATTGAAAGCGAAACGCTCCGCCTCGCGCACTTGGTTGATGAGCTACTCGATCTGTCGCGCATTGAAAGTGGCTTGATCGAGCCACAACGCGTGCCGGTATCGCTTGCCGTTCTCGCGCAAGAGTTGGTCGGCGAGTATGCGCCGCGCGCGGAACAAGCCGACATTCAGTTGCAATTCGAGGCGGCATCTGTGTTGCCCCTTATCAATGTGGATGCCGACCAAATACGCCGGGTGTTGATCAATTTGCTGGACAATGCGTTCAAGTTCACACCGCGTGGCGGACAGGTTCAAGTCAAGTTGACCGTGCCGAATGCCGCCACGCGTGCCGCGCTTGGCGCAGGCGTGTGGCTCGTCCTTTCGGTGCGCGACACCGGGATGGGGATTCCCGCAGAAGATTTGTCACGGATCTTTGATCGTTTTTATCGGAGCGATAAAGCGCGTGCGCGCGCGTCCGGCGGCTCGGGTCTAGGGCTGGCAATTGTCAAAAGTGTCGTGGAGGCGCACGCCGGCAAAATCTGGGTCGAAAGTCAGGTCGGGCAAGGCGCGACGTTTTCGTTCGCTTTGCCCGCAAGTTAAGGACCTGGGCGATACATTGGATCGTGGCTGTGTGGGGTATTTAAAGTAAATTTAAGATACGCTTAAACTAGATTTCACCATGCGGGTTCCGTTTCGTGGTATGGTAGCGCCAGAATGAAATTCCGAAACGAAACAGGAGGAACACGATGGATAGTCTAGTGCAAGCGTTACTGGCGTTGATGGTGGCAGTGAATGCGGCGACAGGTGCGCCAACGGCGGGTGCGGCGAATGCGCCGGATCGCCCGGCGATTGTTGCGCCCGCACCGGTGGCGTCCGCCTCCACCTCCAGCAATTCGGCCGAATTGGTCGGTGTGATTCAAAGCGTGAACGGTAGCGTCCTGACAATCAACGGCGTGAAGGTCACGCTCGATAAGAACGTTGAAATCAAAGCCACGCTCCAAGCTGGCGCAATCGTCAAAATCGAAGGGAGCAAGCAACCTGATGGTTCGATTCTCGCGCGCGAAGTGAAATCGGGTGTGGGCGTCAAGCCCGTCGATCAAAGCAACGACAAGAGCAAGAGCGGTAGCGACGATAAGAACCAAGTTAGTGACGACAAGGGCAAAAGCGGCAACGATGACAAGGGCGGTAGCGGCAACGACGATAAGGGCAAGGGCGGCAACGACGATAAAGGCGGTAGCGGCAACGACGATAAAGGCAAGGGCGGGAACGACGATAAAGATAAGAGCGGCGATGATAAAGGCAAGGGTGGGAACGACGACAAAGGCAAGAGCGGCGATAAGAATAAGTAAACACACAGCACCTTGAGGCAACTCAAGGTGCTAATCTTGTACGCGCGCTCCAGCAGACGGATGTGTAGCACGTTTTTGGGCGAACGCCGCCGAATGGAATGATCTTGTTGGCAACGTCGCAAAAGCGCTACGCGTCCTGCGAGAGAAAATGCGCAATCGAATGTGCGGCGCGCGACCTTCAAGCGCGCAGGCATTTGCGGTCTCTGCGCCGCGCAACAGATTCCCCGCCACAAAGACCCTGCGCGCCGAAGTTTGCAGTGCGGCATCCACTTGGGGACACCGCGTTTCCGGGTTCAGTACGCGCGCGCCGCGCCGCGCCGACTTGTGTTCGGAGATCCAATCGCCGGTAAAAATCACGCTGTCGCAGACAATCGTCTCGCGTCGGTCGGTTTCGCGGTGCGTGATTTCAATCGTCTCCACCCGTTGATGCCCCAGGATGTTGCTGACGCGTACGCGCGTGATGAGCGGCACGCGGTCGCTCGCGGCAACCGGTTGCCAATGTGATCGCACAGGCGCGGCATGCCGCCCGGCGCGTCTTCGCGCTCGATCACTTTGACATCGTGGACGCCCTGACGTTTCAACTCTATCACGGCGGCAAGCCCGGCAGTAAAGGGGGCAGTTATTCTTTTTCGCACCCTAACCGGGCGCGGCGATCTATTTGCCCGTCGCCAATTTTCGCAACGCCTCGCCAAAATAGTAATCGCCATAGATCAATCCGTGATCCATTGAACCGTGCGGTTTACTACGCGTGCCATGAATCAAAATGCTGGGTTCGCGCGTGCCGCGACTGGAATAATTTTCCCACAACGATTGCAGGATCGTCGTCGCCGCGTCGTGCCAACGTTCGGCGTTCGCTCGGTCTTGCTCGGCGAGGATGAGCAAACCCGAAGCGAGAATTGCGGCGGCGGAACTGTCGCGCACATCGTTAGGGACTAGGGGCGAAGCGTAATCCCAGAACGGCACGTGGTCGGCGGGCGCGTGTTGCAGAGCGTAGTCGGCGCAGTGACGCGACGCCGCCAGAAAAATTTCGTCGCGCGTGTTGCGGTATGTTTCCGCAAAACCGTACACCGCCCACGCTTGCCCGCGCGACCAACACGACGATGCGCTCAAACCTTGATGCGTGCCCTGCGCGATAAACGCGCCAGTGTCTGGGTTGAAATCCATCGCGTGCGAGGTCGAGCCGTCGGCGCGCACTTGGAATTGCAACGCGGTGCGCGCGTGCGCGTTCGCAATCTCGGCGAACTGGGTCTCGCCGCTCGCGCGCGATGCCCAGAACAACAGATCGAGATTCATCAGCGTGTCAATGATTGCGCGCCCGCGATTTTGTTCCGCGTCGAGCGCGCCCCACGCGCGAATGAATTTGCCGCGCGAATTGAATCGCCGAATCAACGAACGCGCGGCGACGAGCGCGAGCGTTTCGAGCGAGGCGTCGCCGGTGATTTGCACGCCGAGCAAGTGTGACAACTCGAACAAAAATCCCAAGTCGTGTGTGCCGGTATCGTGTTGGCGCGGGGCGAGTCTCGCCGCCCATTCGCGCGCGGCTCGCTCGAACATTTCGTCGCGCGTGTGTGCGAATGCCAACCACAACAATCCGACCCAGTGTCCGCCGACCCAGCCCCCGCTTCCACCACGCGCGTATTCCCACGCGCCGCTTTTCGTCAGTTCGGGAAACCCCGTCACAATTTCCAAATTCGCGCGTGTGCGTTCGATGCTAAATTCGAGTGCGTCGTTTATCCAGTTCATTTGTCATTTTCCGTTTGTGAGTTTCATTTCGTCGAAATACAAAGTCGTTGTCGAGTACGGTGTTTGACTCCAGCCGCTTGATGCGAATTTGAGCGAGTCAATCTTGTGCCAGCCGACCGGCGCGCGTGTAACCGTGAAATCTTTGAGCGCGACGTCGAATTTTTTCCAGCCCGTCCAATCGAGCGTGATTTTATAGTTGAAATAATTTTGCTGGGTCGTCTCGTCTTCGGAATGCGCGACGAGTGTCACCGACGTTTTGTTCGCTTCGACGGAATAGACCCAGAAACTCAAATACTGGAACGCACTCCAATCGTGCGGAAAATTGCCGGCGACGATGCGATTGTTTTTGACGACGTTCGCCCACTTGCCGGCGCTCTTGCCTTGCTTGACCTGCTCTGTGCTTTTCTCAAACCCCGGCATCGGCTGGTACCAACGATTCGATAGCGCGGCAAATAATTTTGCATCCGGCAAAAAGCCGGCGGGCGCGTTCTCGTTCGCTTTGAGAATCGTCTCGGTGCCTTGGTCGAATCCCTGCCACATCGCCAGGTCGTCATCGAAATTGCAAATGACAAGCGTCGCGTTTGGATCGTACGCCGGAGTTTTGGTCGGCACGAGCGTTGGCGAAACCTGGTTCGCGGACGCGACGAACGGTGGCAAGAGCAAACTGATGCGCGCGGTGGTGGCATCGGCGCTTGGAATGCGCGCGCTGATTTGCTGATAATTCGTTGCGCCGTACTTATTTGCCGCGAGCCGGAGCATTTCGTAAATATCATTCCAGCTCAAATCCGCGCTCGTCGAGTGGGGCCATTTTTCGCCGGCGATAAAGCGCGTGAGATAATCGAGCGCGCGCCGAATGCCGCGCCCATCGGATGAACTGTAATTCCACAAATCCACGCCCGCGCGGTCGCCCATCGTCGCCAAAACGAAAAACGCTTTGAGGTTGAACACGGTGTAATGCCAGCCGTCCGCGCGCGCCACTTCGAGCGGCATTTTGCCATCGGGTTCGATTTGCTTGTCAATGCGATTGCGCTTGGCGTCCTCCAACACTTTTTTCGCATCGTCCGTTTTCCCAATGAACAACAAATAGTTGGCGAGTTGCGCGTCGTACCACACGCCGTGATTATTTTGCGCGGCGCGTTCCTCTTTGCCAATCGGACTCGCGATCATCCAGGTTGTGTAATCGCTAAACCATTTCGTCAATGCTTGTTGGTCGGCGGACGAAAAATTTTTCGATTCGGCGAGCAAGCCAATCGCATCAATCACCTGCGCGAGTGTGCGCGATTCGAGCACGCCTTCGCCGCGACCATCGGTCACGCCGCGCACCGCTTGTCCGAAATTGATGTTGGGATTCATCTTTGTCGCGGCATCGAGAAACCACACACGCAATAATTTGATCGCGTGTTCGGCATATTTTTCGTCGCCCTTGATATAGTATGCGAGCGCGAGCGTGTACACGTTCGACGCCATCGCGTTGAGATTGTCCTTGTCGGGCACGGTGTGCAATTCGGGATTTGTTTGTCCGTCTTTGCGAATGTAGGGCAGACCATTCGGCTTGCTGGGGTCGGGCCACCAGTACGGCGCCATGCTCATGTAATCGTGTTTGTCGCCACTCGGCGGCGCGATGGCTTTGGTCACAACCGAGACCGGCTCGAATCGTAATGCCTTGTCCGCTTGAAAGACGAGCCAGTCCACATTGCTCGCGAGTGATTTATCGCCCGCAAGAATTTTCGCTTTCGTTTGCGCGATGGCTTGTGGGTCGGATGCAAAAATGCGCGGGGGTGGGATAGTTGGATAGTTGGGTGGTTGGGTAGTTGGGTAGTTGGGTGGTTGGTTAGTTGGATGCGCGATAGCAGTTGGCGCGTTCGTTGGTTGCGGTGCGCGCGTGATACTTGGCGCAACGCTTGGCGCAGTTGGCGAACTGGGTTGTGCGGTTGGCGTGGCACACGCGACCAGGAACAACAAACTCAAAATTAAAATTCGTTTCATCTTTAACTTCCTCGAACGAGAACGTGCCGAAACCAGAATAATTTTATTGGACGCAGATGAACGCAGGAAATTAATGTCTGCGTTCGTCTGCGTTTGTCAGCGTCCCCAAAAAACTTGCTCTCACGCACTATAAAGTTGAATGCGTTGTGTGTCTGCAGTCACGCTCGGTAATGCGCGCGCAACGTCACGATAACTTGGTTCGTTCAATTTGCTCGCCGCTTGCCAGAGCAATGCGTAGAACACGGCGTACTCGCGTGGCGCGATTTGTGGATGGGTCCATTCTGCGTTGGCAAACTCGACAAGATAATCCACACCGCATCGAATGCCGATACCCTCGTGCGTTTGGAAATGCCACACATCAAGTCCGATGCGTTCGCCGAGCGATGCGAGCCGAAACCACGCTTGCAAGTTGAACACGCTGTAATGCCACGACAATGTGCGTGCGAGTTCGAGCGGCTGGCGACCATCCGGCAAAAACTGGGTCGCGATGCGCTGTTGCATCGCGCGCTCGATGGTGTCGCGCGCGATTTCATCTTTGCCGACGAACAACGCGAGTGCGACAACGAGCGCATCGTAAAACGTGCCGTGATTATTTTTTTGATTCGACTCGTCGCGTCCGTGCTGGCTGGTGAGCAACCAATCGAGGAATTGCGCGCACCATTCGCGCATTCCTTGTTCATCGCGTTCGCGCCAATCGGCGGAACTCGCCAGCAAACCCATGGCATCCACGACGAGCGCGAGTTCACGCGCTTCGATGATGCCGATGCCGCGTCCGTCGTTGACGCCGCGAATGCCTTGCGCGAAATTCAAATGCGGATTCATTCGCGTGTCAGGGTCGAGGAACCACACGCGCATCAAGGTCGTCGCGTGTTGCGCGAAACGCGCATCGTCCGTGAACCAGAATGCCAAACTCAACACGAATACGTTTTCCATCAACAAATCGAAATGGCGATGGTCGGGAATCGAAAAAATTTCCGGGTTCACCTCGCCGTCGCGACTGATGTACGGCAAGCCGTCCGCTGTGTCGGGGTTGCGCCAAAAATAGCGCGCAAGCGAAACGTAATCGTGCGGGTCGCCGCTCGGCGGCGCAAACGATTTTTGTGTGACCGCGACCGGCGCAAATTGCAACGCGCGCTCGGCTTGCGCGATCAACTCGGTGAGCGCGGCGCGCGGAGGTTGCGTGCGCGCTCGCATCAACAAACCTGGGTCGAGCGAAAAGGTGCGCGGTAAAGTGGTCATCAATACGCTTTCGTCGGATCAAAATGCAACGCGCGCGCCGGCAAGTCGCCGCACAAGACGCGCGCGGCGGCGCGCATAGATTCGGCGAACGCCGAGAATGTGACGACAACCGTTTGCATTTGCGGCGAGACGATGTACGGGTACGGACTGTTCGTTACAAAAATCGTTGGCTTGCCGAGCGATGCAAAACGCTCGTGATGTTCGAGTTGCAAACTCGTGTGCCCCGATGCGCCCGCGCCGGCAAGGTTCGCGCTCGCGCGTTCGTAATAGCCGGTATGCACAATTGCGTCCACATCCGCCGCGTGTGCTTGGATGAATTGCCAGGTTCCCTCGAACGACGCCGCATCGAAATCGGTGTAGATGGCATTGACGCCGTGTGCGAGCAAGGCGTGATACAACGCGCCGGGGTACGCCGCCGCATCATTCAAGCGACGATGTAAGGCGTTCACTTGCTCGACGACGAGCACACGCGACCCAGGTTTGAGCGGCAAGACATTTTCCTGTGCGCGCAGAACGACGATGGATTTTTCCGCCGCCTCGCGTGCCACGCGCGCGTGTTCCGCATCGAATAATTTTTCGGCGATGCGATTCTCGTCCACGATGCCGCGCGCGCCATCGAACAAGCCCGCGCGATTTTTTGCGTTGAGCACGCGGCGCACCGAATCGTTGACCTGGTCTTCACTGATGCGGTTCGCGCGCACGGCTTCAAGCAAGCCACGATACACCTCGCCGCGCAACGCATTTTCATCCTTGAGCAAAACCAAATCCACACCGGCTTGTACCGCGCGCACCGCCGCTTCGGGAATGTCGTACTGATTTGCGAGTCCGCCCATCGTGAACGAGTCGGTCATAATCACGCCGGCAAATCCCAGCTCGCCGCGCAGAACATCCGTGACGATGGGTTTGGAAATCGTCGCGAGTGTGCCGCTCGCATCGAGCGCGGGGAAACTGGAATGCGCGAGCATAATTGCCGGCACGCCGGCTTGGATCAACGCGCGGTACGGCGCGAGGTGAATCTCGTTCATGCGCGCGCGCGATTCACGAATCACGTTCACGTCGTAATGCGCGTCCTGCGCCGATGCGCCACGACCTGGGAAATGTTTGCCGGTGGCGATGATGTGCGCATCTGTAAATCCTTGCAATGCTTGCGTTGCATACTCGGCGATGATCCTGGGATCGGGTGCATAACTGCGCGTGTTGATTTCCGGATTCAGCGGATCGGTGTTCACGTCGAGCACGGGCGAGTGAATCCAGTTGATGCCAACCGCATTCAATTGCGCGCCAATCGCGTACGCAACGCGCCGTGCCAAACCTGGGTCGCCCGATTGCGCGACGCCCATCGGATGCGGCAAGCCCACCATTCCCGGCGTGTAAAAATCAATGCTCTGATTGCCCTCGCAATCGAGCGCGAAATAAAGTGGAATGCCCGCGCCGGTGTCGAGCGCGCGCTGGCGTAACGTGTTGAGCGTGCGCGCGTACTCTTGCGCCGACACGCTCGGCGCGGAAATTTTCGTGCCGTAGACGCGCTCGTCCGGCTCCGGCGCGCGGCGCACGCGCGGCTCGCCCGCGCTACCTGGTTTGAGTTCGCGAATAAATTTGCGCGAGCTGGGTGTCACGCGAAAACCGGCGACGTGATACTGTTCGATCATTCGCAAAATATCCGGGTGCGGATACGTGCCGGAAAATCCGAGCGCGAGCATCTGTCCGATTTTTTGTTCGAGCGTCATTGTGTTGACGAGTTGTTCGATAAAAGTCATTCCGATTATCCTTTGGTTTGCCACAAATCGCGCAACCGATGCGCGATCATTTTCGGGCGGCGTTCGCGCGTGAACGCGCCCTTGTAATTGATGCCGCCCACGCGCCGTAATCCTTGCGCGGTTTTGAAATCGCACAAATTCCAAATGTGCTCGCCGACGACGAACGACTTGCTCCGCAAAATTTCAATATCGCGCAAAATCATTTCGACCTGGAATTCTTCGGTGAACAGTTCCGTTTCGACCGCGTGCCAACCCGGGAGCGCGTCCGCGCCAAACTCGGTCAAGATGATCGGCTTGTGGAATTTCGCATACAGCGCGTCAAGTTCGCCGCTCAATTTCTGCGCGCCCGTTTCGATCTGACCCAGGTTGGTGTACCAGCCATAGTAGCGATTGAGGCACACGAGGTCCATAAATGCGAACGATTCTTCTTGTACGCCTTGATTGCTGACGAGCGTGACCGGGCGCGTTGCGTCAAGTGATTTTGCCAAGTCGTACAAGTCGCGGAAAAACGCGCGCGCGTTGGGATGATCGGACTTGGGTTCGTTCGCCACGCTCCACATAATCACGCTCGGATGATTCTTGTCGCGCGCGATCAACTCGCGCGTCATTTGGCGGCACAGTTCCAAGCGGCGCGACAAACCTTGCTCGGCAAAGAACAAACCGACGGCTGGCGTTTCGTCAATGACGAGCAGACCCAAACGATCCGCCAAGTCCATTTGCTCTTCGGCGTACGGATAGTGTGACGTGCGAAATGAATTGGCATTGATCCATTCGAGCAATGCAAAATCCTTGACGTTGACGGCGGAGTTTTGTCCGCGCCCGTTGACGGGAAAATCTTCGTGGCGTCCAAATCCTTTAAGGTAGACTGGCTTGCCGTTTAACCACAACGCATCGCCGACGACCTGGATCGTGCGAATGCCGATGGGCAAGGTGTAGCGATCAAAGACCGCGCCCTCGCGCAACAATTCGACGGTGAGCGTATAGAGGTTCGGCGATTCGCACGACCAGAGCGCGGCGTGCGGCACTTCGAACGTCGCCGCGTTCGATTGTGTTTCGACGACGAGATGCGCATTGTGTCCATCGAGTGTGATGCGCGCACTGCTCGGTTCGCGCGTGGCGATTTGCGCGCGCACAATGCCGCTCGTCCCGGCGATGTCGGTGGTGACGGTTACATCCTGAATCGCGCCGCGCGGTGTGGTGTACAAAAACACCGGGCGATGAATGCCGCAGAACGGAAAGAAATCGAACGACGCGGCGGGGAGTTTCACTTCGTTTGAAACGGTGAGCGTCGGCACGATGTTGCCGGGCGGCACGCGGTCGAAGGCGAGTTCGCCTTCGACGCGCACGACGAGTGCGTTGGCTTCGCGGCGCAACAACGTGGTCACATCAAACTCGAACGGCAAATGTCCGCCCTCGTGCGAACCGACGCGCGCGCCGTTGAGCCACACCTCGGCAAAATAATTCACCGAGCCAAAACGCAAAAATATATTTTGGCGCGCCACATCGAAACCCAACGGCAAATCGAAACGCGTTTGATACCACGCGCCGCCGAGATAATCGCGCCCCTCGGCGAATTGGTCGTTCCAACTGGCGGGCACGGCAATCGGACGCGCGTCACTGAAACCGTTTGCCCAGTTCGTTTGCGCGCCGATATTCCCAGGATCGAAACAAAAATCCCAGATGCCTGCTAGGTTGATGGCTTGACGAAAAGGATTGGATTGGGGGAAAAGCATTATGACCTCAAGTAAAAAGGGCCAAGAAAAAAGTTAAAAGTAAAAATCAGCGAACAGCCATTGCCTTCTGCGCTTTTAGCTTTTCACTTTTAGCTTATTCTTTAATTGCTCCGATCATCACGCCCTTGACGAAATAGCGTTGTAGGAACGGATAGACGAACAGGATCGGCACGGTGGCAACGATGATGATCGCGTACTTGATCGTTTCGCCAATCGGCATCACGTCGCCGCTTGAAACGCCGGTCGTCATACTCTCGGTGTTGTTGGTGATGAGAATTTCGCGCAGAACGACCTGGAGTGGATACCACTCGCGATTGCGGATGAACAGCATCGCATCGAACCACGCGTTCCAATGCGCGACCGCGTAAAAGAGAATGATCACTGCCAAGGTCGGCACGCACATCGGGAGCATGACCTTCCACAGAATTTGAAAATCGTTCGCGCCGTCAATGCGCGCGGCTTCTTCGAGCGCGGGCGGCACGCCCTCGAATGCGGTGCGGAGAATAATCAGGTTGATCGTGCTGATCGCGCCGGGGATAATGAGCGCGAGTGGACTATCTTGCAAATTCAGCGTTTGGCTGATAAGCAAATAGCGCGGAATCAATCCGCCGTGAAACCACATCGTAAAAATAATCATGAACAGAATCGGCGTCTTGAGCATCACGTTCTTGCGTGACAAGGCATACGCACCCAGGATGGTCAAGGTGACATTCAACGCAGTCGCGGTGACGACATAGAACAAGGTGTTGCGATAACCGATGGCGACCATCGGATTGTTCATCACCGCTTCGTATGCGGCGAACGTCACACTGCCGATGGGCGCGAGAATGACGCCGCGCGTCCGCATCAGGTCGGCGGGATCGCTGAGCGATGCGAACAAGACGTGGATGAAAGGATACACGGTCACGATCATCAACAAGACCATGACGAGAATAATCATGGCGTAGGCGATGTTGCCGCCCAAGGTTCGTTTGCCTACCATCATCGTCTCCTTTAGAACAAACCCATTTCGGTCACGCGCTTGCTGATGCGATTAGCGATCATGACCAACCCAAAGTTGATGACCGAATTGAACAATCCGACTGCCGCGCTGAAACCGAAATCGGCTTGGAGCACGCCCTTGCGATAAACGTACGAATTGATCACGTCGGCAGTTTCGTACGTCGAAGGGTTGTAGAGCAGAATGGTTTTTTCGTATCCGACGCTCATCATGCTTCCGATGCGGAGGATGAGAAAAATAATGATCGTCGGCAGGATGCCGGGCAGAGTGATGTGGCGGAGTTGTTGCAAACGATTTGCGCCGTCCACCGTCGCGGCTTCGTAGAGCGTGGGATCAATCGCCGTGATCGCGGCGAGGTACACAATCGAACCCCAGCCGACGCCTTGCCAAATGCCAGAGCCGACAAAGATGGGCCAGTACCATTCGGCGCGTTGCAAAAACTGGGTCGGCGGAATTCCCAACGGCGTGAGCAAATTGTTGATCAGCCCATCGCGCGCGAGAAAATCCACCATCATGCCGACGACGACGACGAGCGAAACAAAATGCGGTAGATAGGTGATCGTCTGCACGGTGCGTTTGAATGCCGGCGAAGTGATCTCGTTGAGCAGTAGCGCGAGGATGATCGGCGCGGGGAACGCAAAGAACAATTCGATGACGTTGATCGCGAGCGTGTTGCGAATGAGGCGTTGAAAGTACTCGCTGTCAAAGAACGTGGTAAAGTTTTCCAAGCCGATCCAGCGACTGCCCCAGATGCCTTTGGTCGGCGTGTAATCCTGGAACGCCATCAGCGCGCCGTACATCGGACCATAGTGAAAGATGAGATAGTATGCCACGACCGGCACGAGCATCAAATAGATGTACTTGTTGCGAACCAGGTCTTGGAGGAGGCGGTCGCGGAAACTGCGCCGTGATGTCTTGACGGCGCGGCGAGCGTCCATGCGTTGCGCGATTGCCATAGGGACTCCATGCAACGTAGGGGCGGGGTGATCCCGCCCCTACGCCAATTGGAATTACGGACGTTTGTTGTACCGGTCGAGCGCGGCTTGTTGAATCTTGACGGCATCGTCAATGCCCATCGTCTTCATGTCCTTGACGACTTGGTCCCAGCCATCAATCGGCAGTTGCCCTTGCAAAATT
>CAIKBD010000228.1 GCA_903825565.1 uncultured Anaerolineales bacterium
CGCAACCACGTAATCGCCGCGCTGTGCCGCAAACTGTGCGGCGAGATCGGCTTGTCCTGCAAATCCGATTGGCGCAGGTACCCCGCGACAATCTGCCGCAAACGCGCCGTGGTCATTTGCCCAGCGCCTTGACGCGAAGCAAAGACGTGCGCCGACTTGTCGCGTTCGCGCCCAATTTTGAGTTTGCGTTGCGCCAACAAATTCCGTAGCTCACGCGCCACATCGCGCGCCAGCGGAATGATCCGGTCTTGACGCCCCTTGCCCTGGCGAATGTGAATCAAAAGATCGCCTTCTTCGTCAATCACCAGGTCGCCCACCTGTAACGCGCACACCTCCGATGCGCGCACCCCGGTGGCGATGACGAGAAGTAACAAGACCCGGTCGCGCGGCTTGCCACTCGCCGCGGCAACCAACTGCATTTGCTCTGCGGCAGACAAGACCTGGTAAGGTTTGAGTACCTTCGCTTTCGGACTTTTCAAGCTGAAACGGATCACTTCATCCGGCAAGCGTAGTTGCCCCGTGAGTCGCGCAAATCGCAAAAAGGATCGAACCGCCGCCAGGTGACGGACCACGCTCGCCGGCGCAAGATGATTTGCGGCAACGCGCGCCAAACGCGCGAGACAGCGCTCGCGATATTCGGTCAAGGCAACGGCAGTCAACGCGTGCAAATCGCCCAAGACCGCGAGCGCGGTTTCGATATCGCGCTGATACTCGCGGCGCGTCGCCGGACTGTCGAGCGTGTTCAAGAACGCGGCGAGCACAACGCGCCAGCCCCATTGCGCTGCGCCCTCCTGGGTTTGCACACTCGCCGCTTGCGGAAAAGGTTGCATGGAAAGGTTTGGGTTTGCACCCATGTCTACTTGCACCGGTGGCGTGTTGCCGCCTACAATGTCTCTTTGCATTTTGCATTTCTCCTGGGATCGCATGGATTGGCAGACGGTTGTTCCTGCACCAACTCATTCCCCGCCTTCGTGGATCAACTTGATCGAATGTTTGGTGAACAAGATGGTCAATCCACTTGGCTGACGAATGAACACATCGTACTGATCGTGCCCGATCAACACCCCGCGATAGACTTTGCCATCGAGGGCTGTAATCTGCACGGGCTTGTCGCGCAAGGCGTGGTAGAACTCTTTTGCGCGCAACCCCCAATAAAGAGATTGCTCGACGTCGGATTGCAATGAATCCTTGGGCGCGCTTTTTTGAGCGTTCATTGGTTCTCCTTTTCAAAAAATGGATTTTGACAACTGTCCCGTAGCCAAAAAAAATACTACCCCCTCCCTCCGGCAAAGCGGTGTAATCGGTGACACTTTTCGGTTACCTGTCACCGATTACACCGCTTTTGTGAAGGTACCCCCCGGATATTTTTTCGACGGCGGCGCGAGACAATTTCAGCACACGACGCCGTTCTCTGGCAATCCGCACGCTTGCCGTGTGATGCCCCGCATCGGCGACTAGGATCCCATCCTCAACCAACGCTTTACGAAGTGCATTTTCTCTGATGCCAAAATTCCGTCCTTGCTCACGTTCAAAGCGGGCAACACAGTGATACGATACACTTGGCAAGAGATAGAGATATCGGCGGTCCTGCCAGCCCAAAAGTTCATTGTCGGCTCGCACGTTTGGATGGTCGAGTTGATTCAAGCGTGCCGCGCCTTGCGCGATCAACTCGTTGATCACCGTTAAAAACCGAACGGTCGGGCGCTGTTCCTCGATATTCTTTTGTTGATGCTCAGCGATCCCCAGCATGATGTCCCAACCTTCATCGCGTAGTTCATTCGCTTGGGATGCACCGAGTGCGCCAACATGAACTGCGTACGATACACCCAGGTCGAACCCAAGGTACAGAGATGCTAACGCTTCTGGCACGCGGCGATGCTGGGTATCGTTCTTCGCTTTCGCACGCAATTCGCGCCACCGCGCGGGCATTGTGGATTCAAGGTGTTGCCATTGGTCGCTCAGCCATTGGATATAGCCCGCCATTGCATCGCGATAGATGGCACGGTTGTCTTGAGCGCGCGATAATCGTTCCAGGTCAACATCCGGCTTGGATATTTCAATGCTCACGCATCGCGCCACCAACGATTGTCCTTCGGGGAGTTGTTCGCCGGTGGAGATGACTAATCCGCGCGGAACGTACAGATCGCGTAACGACAGATCGCTTTTCATACGCGCACGCCCGGAACGATTGCCCACGCCGCGGACAATCCGCGCGACCGTCTCTTCCAACTTGCGCGCCGCAGTCGAGTCGAATTGAGGCGCGTAATCATCAATCACAAACGGAACATCTTTCGCGAGGAATAGGTATTTTTCGAGCGCATTCGCGGTCGCGGACCATTGAATCAAAAAGTCTTGCTCGAAATCACCATAGTGACAAAGCGCGAGCGCCGCCAAAGTGGATTTCATCGCGCCGGTCACGCCATACAACCACACGATAAAGCGCGGGGAAACGAGCGATGCTAATGGCGCCAGAAACATTGCCGACCACAGCGGGACGGTGACGCACTTGGGTGCAAGGTCGAGAAAGCGCAAAGACTCGCGCATCCCTTCACCCACATCCGTGGGTTTTGCCGGCAAGGTGTAACGCCGCAGGGCTTGCTCGAGTTCGACCGGAATGGTTTCATCACCCACCGCGCCGGACTGGGTTAAAAACACACGTTTGCCGTCAAGCTCGCGCCAACCGGTGTGCGCGTACACATGCCGGGTCTTGATCGTGGGTGACAAGTATTGAATCGCGGCGCGTAGGTGGTCTTGCGCCGATGCGCCGGCTTCGATGATTGCGCGCGAACCCCAATGCGGCGTTACCCAGCGCATAGATGCAAATTGGCTAGCGTCTACGCACACAGCCGGAAGCAGATCGTCATTCGCTCGTTTACCAGTAATCGTGAGCAACCGTTTGATCTCTGCGCCGTCATCGTGCGAAACCTCTTCGACAATCTGCGCGGCAAAATTGCACAATGGGACGATGACATTCCCATCCCGATTTCGTTTACGCCGACAAATTCGTCCATCGCGGATCAAGTACCGCCCGGCTTGTTCGGCAAGTGATTCGGTACTGTCATCATCAATCGTTTCCGCATTAGCGGAGACACGCGGTTCGTGCCCATTGTTGTGACTGGGAATCACGCGCGGTTCGCGCATCCCTGCCTCAATCCCACTGCGAATCGTTGCTTGTATTTCGCGCTCGGTCAGTCCAACCCGGCGCGCCATATTCGCTAACTTGGTTTCGACATCCTCGCGATCCAATTGATGGGCGCCGATGAGTTGCCCCAGGGCAAAGGCGCTCTTGTTCAACTGATCGTTGCGTGCGCCTTCGCGCGTGCCAGGGAGTTTGTCGAGTTCGTCACTCAACGCGGCAAACGCATAGCGGCTATACCCGTTGCCGGCTACATGCGCGGGTGAGCCGTTTGGCGGCTCTGCGGGTTCGCCGCGCGGAATTGCCGCGTTGAGTTCGGCGAGTTTATACGCGCGTTCAAAATCGGTGCGCACAAACTTGACCGGGCGCGGTGGATCATACTTGTGGTTCAACGTGCCCGGGACGCGGAGCACTCGCGCCAAATCTTTTGCGCCGGGATCGCCGCCCACGAATACAACCCAATCCGCTTGCAGTTGTTTGGCGTGTCGGCGGTCGCGCTCGTTGGCAATGCCAAACGGCTCGCGCAGCAACCAATAGCAGTGGAAACCGCCGCCGCTGTCCACCATCACGGAGGGCGCTATCGGCAGGGCGGCGATGTGAGTGAGGATACGCGTTTTGTCATCCGCGAAATCTTTGGCGTCGAATTCGGCAAAGAGGCAATTGATTGCCGCGATGTCTTGAATGCGTGCGCGTTGGGTTTTGCCGCGCGCCTGAGCGGTCGGATGCACGCCAAAGTACGATGGGTGTTTACCGTGCGGCACCGCCACGGGTTTGTCAACCGGGAACCAAACCGTGTGCGTGATGAGCCACCAATATGCCCACTTGCCGCCGCGATAGAGGTGCGCCAAAAATTGTTGGAGTGTGGAATCCAAGCGCATCATTCCGCGCCTCCCGGCAATTCCCAGTTGACAAACCACAAAACGCGTGGTAGATTGGCAAACGAAGGCAGGCGAAAGCCCAAATCGTTTGCCGCGTGTTCTGATCCGCGCCCTTGCCACAGGGCGCGTTTTCTTTGGTTCATCATTCCTCCTCGTATAATATGTTTGTGGGAACGTGGTATCCCAGAGATAATGACCTTGCATTCAGGCAGGGTCAGGCGGGCGGTTCTGGGCCTCCTTGTTGCACCGCAAGGTGTCTTCTGTTTGACAGACTGTTGCCCACGCCGAGCGGCACTTCCAACTCGCATGCTGTTCCTGTGCGGTCAGGGCACCGCCTGAGTTCTGATACTACGAGGTTGTTGCTCTGCTCGGTTCCCTGGGATACCCGTCCCCCTCCCTGGGTGACATCACCCAAAGGAGTCTGCGATGAACGAACTTACCCTCTGTGTCGGTGCCGATGTCCACCTCGACGAGATTGTCTTACGCGCCGTGGCCAAGTCCGACGGTCACGAAGTCCTCGAACGGTTTCACGTGACCAACAACTTGCCAGGAGCTCAACGCGCGGCAAGCACTATCGCTCAAGCCGCCGCGCAAAACGGCTACACCCATCTGGAGATCGGCTGGGAAGCGACCGGGTTGCTCTGGGTCCCATTCCATCGTTTCTTGAGCACCGTTCCGCTTTTGCAACCGTTTGCCCCGGAGTTGGTCTGTTTCAATCCCAAACTCGTCGCCAACTTCAAGGAGGGCTTGGTGCTCCGCCGTCCCAAGAACGACGAGCGTGATGCCTGGGATGTCGCCGCGCGCGTGCGCTTTGGCGAATGGCCGGTCTCCTACGTGCCAGCGGATTTCTGGCAAGGCTTGCGACGACTCACGCGCTATCGCTATCAACTCGCCCGCAACCTCTCCCGTGAGGAGATGCGTTTTCAGTCCTATGGCTTTCTCAAAGCCAGCGACTGGAAACGGGTCAAACCGTTTTCCGACGTGTTTGGTGCGACGAGCATTGCCCTGCTGACCGAGTTCACCGTCGCCGAACTCGCGGCGATGTCACACGATCAACTCGTGGACTTGGTTACGCATCGCGGACATGGACGCTTTGGCGATCCGACCGCGACCGCCCGTGCTGTGCAAGAGGCGTTGCGCACCTCGTACCCCATTGATCCGCAAATGGACCAAATGGTCACGGCCACTTTGGCAACGGGCTGGGAGCACATCCGTTACCTCAAACGCTTGATGAAGCGACAGGATCAGCACATTGCCCGCTACATTACACCAGTACCCAACCCACTCATCACCGTCAAAGGGCTCGGGGCGGTCATCACGGCGGGCATCCTCGCTGAGATCGTAGACATCACGCGCTTTCCCGAACACAAACACGTTGCCCAGTATATCGGCTTGACCTGGGAAAAGCGCTCCACCGGCAACTTCGTCTCCCAGAACACGCGCCTGACCAAAGTGGGCAATGTCTACTTGCGCTACTATACGATCCTGGGTGCCGAGCAATTGCGCCGGCACAACTTGGAGTATCAAGCGTACTACTGGCGCAAGTATCAAGAAGTCGCCAAGTATCAGCACAAACGCGCGCTCGTCTTGACCGCTCGGAAATTTGTGCGGCTGGTTCATGCCCTGCTCACGAAGAATCAATCTTACGTGATGCGCCATGCCGTCCCAGAATGTGAGGAGCAGATCGAGTCAACCTAATCGCACCGCGTGCGACAACCCAATGTATCGCCTGCCCAGTGGAAAAATTCTTTCTCGCCGGGTTAGTTCGACGCGCCTCCAACGCAAAAATGACTTTCAAAATTCGTCCCAAATTCCTTCATTTGCCTATTGACTTGTTACCGCATGTCTGTTGAGTAGATTTGAGCAATCCCGCGCGCTGTGCCGCTTGCCGAATGAGACGCCGTAAAACGTCTGATGGAGCGCGCTCTTCTTGCTTGGACAACTCAAGCAACCAGGATTGCTCGGTTGGCGTCAGGCGAAAGGTAAATTTCTTGGTTCGAACCACGGTTGTCCTCCCTGCATTCGCAATTCGGGTGATCAAATTCTGATTCTCGGGGCTGGTCTTTCGAGACCCGCTTCCATTGCCGAGGTCATCCCTGCGTCAATTTCTTTCTGCAAAACGTTGGAGAAATAAAAACGCCTTACATTGCTCTACAATGTAAGGCGTGAAAAACCACCTCCCGTAGTGTGAAAAACCATCTCACGCTAGCATTTTGGCAAAATTAGGTCTGCCAAGCCACCGGTTGCGGAGGTAAATAACGATTATCTGCAAGTTTTATCTTGATGGCTCCTCGCAAATGGTCTGCGAACGCAGAATCATATTTGCCAATCTTGTCAATCGCCCCATCCACAAGATGGGCAACGCGAGTCCGTGCCCTCTCTGCCATTTCTCCCTTGGTTCGTATCTTTCCTCGCTTTCCCTTGCCCTCGTTCAGATACTCTTGAAGTTGAGCCGCTTCACTTTCCAACTTTGCTTTCTCGGCTGGGACGGTGGTACGCTCAAGGATTTCCTCTATCTCTTTCAATTGCTTGTTCAAATTCTGCCGAGTCTCTGCATCATAGACCTCCATTCCCGCTTCACCCTCATTAATGTTCAGTCCTTCTTCGATTTCCAGATCTTGCACAGACCTGGACTGAACCTGATGTTGCAAATCGTTAAATATAGCTGGTTCGACGGATCGGACGAGCTCAAGAATATGAAACCCATAGTTCGGTTGGCGCAATAGAGATACGATATAGCTAAATCCTTTCATGTCCTTCAATTGGAATCCTTTGCCGTTGCGAAATGCCATTGTCCAGACCTCGCCTTGCTTGTAAAATTGGTATTGTTCTGCCGGCGATTCATGCTTGGCAGGAGCATGCTCGGTGTCAGGTTTTACATCAACCGTTGCGTTCGCTTGTTCAGGTGGTGTGGTTGGTTTCGCGCCGGTTGTCTTATCCAACGAGGCGGTCGAATCTGAATGGCGACGATACTCACGCCAACGATCTGCCGCATACGGATAAATTGAAATGAGTAAAAGAATACCCACCACCATCCCGCCCATGCCATTAAGACTCGACGGCAGGGGTACGGTCAAGTAAGTTTCCAAGAAAAAGATACACAACAAGAGGATGGCTATCGAAAAAATCCCATCAATACGATTACGGCACCGTAGCCATTGCACGAATCGGCGTTTTCTATTGACAACCCCTAGAATAACTTTGTCTTTGGCATTAGACAGAGTGGATAGGTTCATCGCCAAGTATTCCCATCAAACAAAAAATCGCCCGCCCGCGATGTTGACGCGGAGCGAGCGACGGCATACAATGCCCATCGCCACCGCGGCTTGCTGACGCGTGGCTGACGCCTCGGACTCGGACCAGTCACGAGGTTTTTCTTTGGCGCGAGTTTACCACAAAACGACAGGCGCACAAAATTTTCGCTTTGACACTCCCAGCATCCCAGAGTACAATAGCAGTACCTGTTCCTCATCCGGTTCGTCGCGCGTGGATTCCCAGGAGTGTGACGTATGGATCCTTTTCTCCTCTCGCTTGCCGTCGCGATTGCGTCCGGCATTTCGACCGTTGGCAGTACGCTGATTCAAAAGGGCGTGGTTGACCCGGCGCTCGAACCGGCAATCGAAAAACTCAAACACCTGGCGCAAGGCGGCGTCAAGGGCATTGAGAAAAACGAGGCGCTCGTCGCCGCGATTCTTGCCGCGATTGAAGACGCCTCCGGGCAAGAGGGCGAGTCCCAAGCCGTGCAGTACGCTTCCAAAATTCGCCTGCACACGCTCACGCTCCCCGCGAACGCCGCGACGCGCGACCAAGTTCTGCGCCTCGTCTACCTCGCGTCCTCCGCCGACCCCAGCATCATTCCCGATGCGCTGGCGGAGACGCTCCGGCTCGATGCCAGTCTGCGCGCGAGTTTGGCGCATTTCCTCTTTGCGCTTCGGCGACGTTTGAACAAACTCCCCGAATTCAAACCGCTTCTCGAAGCCGCGCATCAGCAAGCGGTCGAGACCGCGCTCAAAGATATGGCGGGCGATTTGCGGGCGATTCACGAGACCATCCAGCCGACCCCGGTTGGACCGGCGATCCAAGTGCTCCCGGTCACGCTATGGAAAAACCACGCCTACCTGGATGCGCTCGTCGCCGAGTTTAGCAAACTGCGGCTGGGCATCATTGACCCGCACCTCGCCCATTCGGCGGACAAGCCGATCACGCTCGACCAAATTTACACCGACCTCGATGCGGAAGAGTTGGTCCCGCTTGCGCCCAACGAAAAACCAGCGCGTCGCCCCGCGTCCAGTTTCGACCAGGCAGGGCGCGAGACACGGCGCATGACTGCGCTCGAAGCCGCATCGCAACTCACCACGCCGCACCTGGTTTTGCTGGGCTATCCCGGCAGTGGCAAGTCCACTTTTGTCAATTTCGTTTCGCTCTGTCTCGCGAAAGAACAACGGCAACCCGGTTCCGCCGACGGCGTCGCGCGCCTCACCGGGTGGACGCTCGGCAATCTTTTTCCGGTGCGGATTGTGTTGCGCGAATTGATCGCGTGGGCGGATCGCGCCGAGCAAACTACGGCATGTGCCCAGGTCGTGTGGGACTATATCGCGTTCGCCACGCACGCGCTCGGTTACGCAGACGATTTCAAATCGCTCAAGCAACACTTGCAAAACGAATCGGGCATTGTTTTCTTTGATGGGCTGGATGAAGTGCGCGAAGCCGATCAGCGCCGCGACTTTATCAAACGCGTCATCGAAAGTTTTGCCGACCTCAATTCCCGCTGTCGCATTGTGGTCACGTGTCGCCCGTACGCGTACCAGAAAAACGATTGGCAACTGGAGGGATTCCGCACCCAAACGCTCGCGTTGTTTAGCCCGGCGCAGATCGCGCAGTTCATTGAAATTTGGTACCGCACGCTTGGACCGCGCGAAAACTTGACGCCGACCCAGGTTCACGAAAAGACGACGAGTTTGCAAACCGCCGTGCAGTCGCCGCGCCTGGCGGATTTGGCGCAACGGCCGCTGTTGTTGACCTTGATGGCGACCTTGCATGTGGCGGGGCAATTGCCCGAAGACCGCGCCGACTTGTACGACAAGACGGTGAAACTCATGCTCGACATTTGGCAGAGCGACAAGGGCGAGAACCTAAAAACGTTTGGGCTTGATGCGGAGCAAGTCGGGCGCATTATGGGCAAGCTTGCGTTCGAGGCGCATCGGCGGCAGGGCGAGCAAAGCGCTCTGCGGCAGGTTGCCGTTGCCGATCTGAGCGCGGAAGACCTGCGCCACGCATTCAAACTCTTGCTCCACAGCGGCGACCGCGCCGAACAAGTGATCGAGTACATTCAAAAACGCGCCGGGTTGCTCGCCGCGCAAGACCCGCGCACGTACACGTTCCCGCACCGGTCGTTCCAGGAATTTATGGTCGCGTGTTACTTTGTCGAGTCCAACTTGTTTCCGGATGATCTCATCGCGCTCGTGCGGCATGACCGCGATTGGTGGCGCGAAGTGTATTGGCTTGCCGCCGGGCGCGCGCGTTCACCGCGATTTAGCAACGCCGCGCAACTGGTGGATGCGTTGTGTCCCCAGGATTTTGCCGGACAAATGCTGAGCGAATTGGATGCGGCGTGTGCGCTTATCGCCGCGCAAGCCGCCGCCGAAGTTCGTTTGCCCAAGCGTGTGGCAGAATTTCCGCGCCTGAAAAAACTCCTGGAGCGTTTACAAACCTGGCTCGTGGCGATTATCGCGCAAGGCGCACTGCCGGCGGAAGACCGCGCCGAAGTGGGACGCATCCTGAGCGCGTTGGGCGACCCACGCGAGGACGTGGCGTGCGCGCTTCCCGCGCTGGTGGATGTGCCGGCAGGTGAGTTTGTAATGGGAAGCGATACAAGCGGTCGAGGCGACGAAAAGCCGCAACATCGCGTCACGCTGAACGCGTATCGCATTGGCAAATATCCGGTGACGAACGCGCAGTATCGCCGGTTTGTGGAGGACGACGGGTACACCGCCACGCACCGCGATTGCTGGACGGATGCGGGGTGGGAGTATCGCACGGACAGGAAAATTACCCAGCCGTATTATTGGGACGATGCAGAGTGGAACGTGGACAATCACCCGGTCGTCGGGGTGTCGTGGTACGAAGCGGTAGCGTACTGCAACTGGCTGAACAAGACGAACCCAGGACGCCGATTTCGTTTGCCGACGGAAGCGGAGTGGGAACGCGCGGCGCGGCACACCGACAGGCGCGAGTACCCGTGGGGAAATGAATTCGACCCGGAGAAGGCGAATACCGATGAACGCATCGGACAAACGACGGCGGTGGGTTTGTATCCGCTGGGCAAGAGTGAGTGCGGCGCGTACGACCTGGCGGGGAATGTGTGGGAGTGGTGTTCGTCGCAGTATGAAAAATATCCGTACGATCCAAAAGATGGACGCGAAGAATTAAAAGGCACAGACACTCGTGTTCTGCGTGGCGGGGCGTGGTACGGCGATAAGGACTGGGGACGCTGTGCGTTCCGCATCCTCAGCGACCCTGGCACCCAGAACTACAGCATCGGGTTGCGCGTTGCCGAGTCCCCCCAGTAGTTGGTTCTGTTTTCTGTTTGCTGAAAGCTGTTTTCTAATGCTCTCGGCTAAAAACGGTGGGGGGCGCTGTGCGCCCCCCACCGGAAAATTTTTTTTGAAACCGGATTTGCCCACGTATGAAAACGTACAATCATCTCTACCCGCGCATCTGCGCGTTTGAAAATCTTTACACCGCATACCGCGATGCGCGCAAAGGCAAACGCGCCAAGCGCCAAGTCTATCAATTCGAGTTCAATGCCGAATCCGAATTGCTGCGCCTGCAAACCGAATTGCGAACCCGCACCTATCGTCCTGGCGCATACACCAACTTTCGCCTGGACGACGCCAAGCGGCGCTTGATTTCCGCCGCGCCGTTCCGCGACCGCGTCGCGCATCACGCGTTGTGCAATTACATCGAGCCGATTTTCGAGCGCAAGTTTATTTTCGATTCGTACGCCAACCGCAAAGAAAAAGGCACGCATCGCGCGCTCGACCGCGCCCAGCATTTCGCGCGCCGCTATCCGTACGTCCTGCAAGCCGACATCGTGCAGTGCTTTCCCTCGATTGATCACGCGATTCTGCGCGGCATCCTGGCGCGCACGCTTGCCGACCCCGACGTGCTGTGGCTGATTGACCAAATTCTCGCCAGCGGCGCGGAGGTGCATCGCGCGCAATATCGGATGCAGTGGTTTCCCGGCGACGATCTGTTCGCGCTTAATCGCCCGCGCGGTTTGCCGATCGGGAATCTGACTTCGCAATTCTGGGCGAACGTCTACCTCAACGAACTCGATCAATTCATCAAACGCGAATTGCATTGCGCGGCGTATGTCCGCTACGTGGATGATTTCGTCTTGTTCGCCGACGACAAGCGCGTGTTGTGGGCATGGCGCGCGCGCCTCGTCGAATTTCTGCAAGCGTTGCGCTTGGTCGTGCACCCGCGCAAAACGCTCGTGCGGCGGACTGCTGATGGCATCCCGTTTTTGGGTTGGCGCGTTTTCCCAACGCAGCGCCGGCTCAAACGCGCCAATGTGCGCGCCTTTACGCAACGTTTTTACGCGCAAGGGCTGGCGTACCAACGCGGCGAACTCGCGCTGGCGGATTGGACGCGCCGGACACAATCCTGGGTCGCGCACGCGGCGCACGGCGATACCTTTCGCTTGCGCGAAAAAATTCTCGCGGCAATGCCGATTGCCGCCGCGGGCGAGTCCGATGCCTGACTCACCCATCTTTGCCAAACTGCACGACCTGCTCACATGGCTCCTGCCGCGCACGCTCAAATTTCCGCGCGAGTATCGGTTTTCGCTCGCGCTCCGCATCCAAACCTGCGCGCTCGATTTGCAACACGCGCTCGTCGCCGCCGTCAAGTTACCGACCGCACACGCGCGCGCCGATGCGCTGACTCAAGCCGATATTACGCTCGCCGAATTGCGGTTACTCTTGCGCTTGGCAACCGATTTGAAATTGCTCGACTCGCCCGGTTACGGGCACACCGCGCGCCTGACCGAAGAAGTTGGGCGTTTGTTGGGCGCGTGGAAAAAGAAATCTGACACTGCCGGGTAATTCCCGCGTGTGGGGATGAACCGAACTCAAAGCGTACCGCAACCACAACAACCCTAACAACCAGAACAACAACATCGGGTTGCGCGTTGCCGAGTCCTTCCCCAACCATCGCAAGGCGACGAGCCAGAAATGCGGCGCGTCAACCGCTTGGCGGCACACGACGCGCCGCCGCGGCTCGGATGGGGAAGGACAGGTTCGTTCCCGGCTGAGACGCCTCATGCTCCCTCGCCTTTGAGGAGAGGGTTGGGGTGAGGTCGCCAGCCGAATAAAAATCGCTCTGCCCCCTCTGGTAACCCCGTGGGCGAACGTTGGGGCAGAGCAACTTTTGGACTATTGCGAGGTCATCTATGTGGACGTGGGATCAACTGGTTGAATTCTTCAACAAAAACACTGCCGCGCTGATCGGCTTTGCGGGCGTTCTGATTGGCATTGTGTTGAACAAATTTGCGCCCTGGATTGGAACAGTCCTGCAGCGGCTAGGCGGCGCACTCTTCGCCCTCGTCGGCGGGCGGTGGAAAGATTACGCGTTCGAGCGCAAGTATCTCGACTGGCTGATTGGGCGGCACCGCTACCTGGGTCAATTGCCTTCCAACGTTGCCGTTGCCACCGGCGAGCAAAAACAGTTGGCGGATTTGGAACAGGTCTATGTCGCGCTGTCCGTCACACCCGGCGGCGCACCCGGCGATGTGCCCGCCGACGCCGAGCGCCTGGGGCGCGCCACGCGGCGGTATCGCGGTGAACGCGAACGCGTGTGGTGGTCGCGCCTTGTCCCCAAACGCTTTCGCCCCGCCGATGAACGCCCGTACAGCAACGTTGGCCGCGCCATCGCGCAAAATCCGCGCCTCGTCATTCGCGGCGATCCCGGCTCCGGCAAGACAACCTTGATGAAATACCTCGCCGTGACCTGCGCGCGCGCGCTCCGCAACAAGCCGCGCGAAGGCGACCACCGCGACGCCACCTATGACCGCCTGGGTTGGGTGGATCGCCCATTTCCAATTTTCATCTCGCTCGGACGACACGGCAACGTGAAAGGGTGGGACACCAAGCGTACCCTGCTGGATGCGTGCGCCGATGAATTTGCCTGCGAACAAACCGACTGTCCGCCCGGCTTTTTCGAGCGGCGATTGAAACGCGGCAACTGTCTCATCCTGCTCGATGCGTTCGACGAGTTGGGTAGCCGCGACGCGCGGCAACAAATGGCGCAACACATTACCGGCTTGCTCAACAAATTTGCCGATGCCAAAAATCGCGTCGTCGTGACCACGCGCATCGTCGGCTACGAGGGGCAACTCGACCCGCGCGGGTTCAACGTGCTAACCGTGCAAAAGTTGACCGACGAGGATATTGCCGCACTCGTGCGCCAACGCTATCGCGCCATCGCGATCAATGAAAGCCCCCATCGCCCCGCTTCCGAAGTTGACTTGGCGCAACGCCGCGCCGCCAACAAAGCCGATCAACTGCTGGGTGAAATCAAGCGGAATCCGCGCTTGCGCTTGCTTGCCGAAAACCCGCTCTTGCTGTCGCTCATCGTGCTCGACCATTCGGTGAAATTGGTTTTGCCGGAAGATCGGCACATTTTGTACCGCGATTGCGTGGAAATTCTCGCGGCAAAATGGCGAAAACATTCGCGCGGCGAGTTGAATGTGCCTGTCAGCGACGACGCCGAACTGACCCTCTCGCAAAAGATCGATCTGCTCCAAACCATCGCGCTCGAAATGCAAAAACAGCGCACGCGCCCCAACGGGGAACGTATTCCGATCCGCCGCGCGCGCGCGGAAGAGTTGATTGCGGCGCAATTACCGGCGCTGCTCGCGGCTCTGCCGAGCGATGCGACGCAACGCCGCCTCGTGTGCGAACAAAAAGCAACCGCGTGGCTCGACGGCATCAAAGCCGAAAGCGGCATCCTGATCGAACTGGGCTTGGACGACGCAGGCGAACCGCTCGTCGCGTTTTCGCACCTCACGTTCCAGGAATATCTCGCCGCGCTCACCATCAAAGAAGCGCCGAGTCAGTACCCGCTCCTGCTCGACAACTTGCTCAACCCGGCGTGGGAAGAGGTGCTCTTGCTGTACGTCGGCATTACCCAGCAGGCAACACCGGTCGTGCAGAAACTGATCGCGCACGCGCCCACGCAACCCGGCGCGTGGCTGACCGCCGGGCGTTGTCTCATCGAAAAGACCCAGGTTGATGTAGCCGAGCGCAAGACCGTCCTGACCGGGTTGCACAACCTCGCGCAGACGGGTGAAGAGAACCGGCGCGGGGAGGTGTGCGGACTTTTGCAAGACATTGCCGCGCCCGACTCTGCGCCGGTGTTAGCGCAAATTGCGGAGCAAGATGCCGTGTGGCAAGTGCGCTATGCCGCCGCGCGTGCGCTTGGCAAAATTGGCGACCCGCGCTTTGACCACATCGAGCCGGAAATGGTCACGATTCCGGCAGGCGAGTTTGTGATGGGGAGCGATACAAGCGGTCAAGACGATGAAAAACCCCAGCATCGTGTCAACTTGCCGGCGTATCGCATCGGCAAATATCCGGTGACGAACGCGGAGTACAAACGGTTTGTGGATGATGGCGGGTACACCGAAAAGCATCAAGATTGTTGGACACCGGAAGGTTGGCAGTGGCGCGCAAATGGGGAGACAGATAAACCGCCGTATCTCGAACATCGAGAATTTGGCGTGAGCAACCGGCCGGTGGTCACCGTTTCTTGGTATGAAGCGGTGGCGTATTGCAATTGGCTGACCAAGACCAGCCCAACCAAACGCGTATTCCGTTTGCCGACGGAAGCCGAATGGGAAAAAGCCGCGCGGGGTCCTTCGACCGGCGCACAGGATGACGCACGCGAGTACCCTTGGGGAAATGAATTTAGCAAAGACAAGTGCAATACGAGCGAGTCTAAAATTGGCACGCCAACGCCGGTGGGCATTTACCGGGACGGCGCAAGCCCGTTCGGTGTGTACGATCTGGCGGGGAATGTGTGGGAGTGGTGCAGTACGCGTTGGGGAAAGGGTGGGAATACTCCAGATTTCAAATATCCCTATCGCGCGGATGACGGACGCGAGGAGTTGTTGGTTGTACCCAGTCGCTTGAATCTGCCTCAAAGATTTTTGCGATTGATCGGACGCTACGATGAACGGATAGACCTTCGTGTTCTGCGTGGCGGGTCGTGGAGCTACAGCAATTACGGCGCGCGTTGTGCGTCCCGCTTCCGCGGCGACCCTGACTTCCTGAACTACGGCATCGGGTTGCGCGTTGCCGAGTCCCCCCAGTAGTTGGTTCTGTTTTCTGTCTGCTGAAAGCTGTTTTCTAATGCTCTCGGCTAAAAACGGTGGGGGGCGCACAGCGCCCCCCACCGGAAATTTTTTTTGGGGGGAGTGATGCCATCGCATCAAGCAGGACGTTTTGACAAAACGCCCGCCAATGCGTTTCCACGGCTTTTCAAAAGTCGCTTGACATTGACCCTCACCCCGCTCGCGCGACATCCGTGCGGCGTCCCGCCGCGTTACGGACGCGCTAG
>CAIKBD010000229.1 GCA_903825565.1 uncultured Anaerolineales bacterium
ACATTCAGCCGGGCATGACCGAGAAGCAAGGCGCGTGGATCATCGAAGAATTTATGCGCCAGCACGGCGCGGACAAGACCGCGTTCGAACTGATCGTGCAAGCGGGTCCCAACGGCGCGTTTCCCCACAAGCGTCCCAGCGACCGCGTGATTCAGCGCGGCGAGCCGATTGTGGTGGACATTGGCGCGCGGATCGATCACTATAATTCCGATCTCACGCGCACGGTTTGCCTCGGCGAGCCGGCGGACGGGCAATTCCTCAAGATTCACGCGATTGTGCTCAAGGCGCAACAAACGGCGGAGAAGAAGATCAAAGCCGGCATCAAGGGCAAACGCGCCGACGCGTTCGCGCGCAAGGTGATCGAAAAAGCCGGCTATGGTAGCCAGTTCGGACACGGCTTGGGGCACGGCGTGGGCTTGGCGGTGCACGAAGCGCCGCGCGCCAGCAAGTTGAGCAAGGAAATTTATCGCCCGAACATGACCTTGACCATCGAGCCGGGCATTTACATTCCCGGTTGGGGCGGCGTGCGGATCGAAGATTTAATCGTCATCCGCGAAAATGCGGTGGAAATTCTAAGCCAAGCCACCAAGGAACCCATCGTCAACCGCTAAGTTGCGGAAGCGTTGCAAAGGGGCAAGCCGCTTTTTCCGGCGTGGCACGGCAAAAGCGGCTTGCCCCTAAAATTTGGAGCATTGCGGTGAGTAAATCGCGCTGGTTTGTTCTCGCCAGTCTGGTCTTGCTTGCCAGTCTGGGTTTTCCAACTCGGTCGTTCGCCGGCACGCCGGTCGAACGCTTGAATAACGGTTCGTTTGAAGAAGGGTTTGCGCCAACCGGGGTGGCGCTGGGCTGGACGGCGTTTACCGATCCCGGCGATCACACGATTCGCTTCGCCGACGATCCGGCGGTGGCGCTGGAAGGGCGTCATTCGCAGAGCATCGAATTTAGCGCCAAGCCGCCACGCCAGCCGGCGGGCGATAATGGCGCGCCGACGTGGCAAGCCGGCGAGGCGGGACTCTATCAAACCGTGTCTACTGTGCAGGGCACGCCGTACACGCTCAACCTGCACGCACTCTTTCGGACGGATGCGAGCGACCCGCTGTTGGGCGCGGGGCTGTACATCGCGCAATGGGCGGTGGACTTGGAGGGCGGCACGGATTGGCGCAAGGTTGCCGATTGGCAAACCCTGCCCTGGTTTTCCACCAATCTGAAAAATACCGGCGGCGTCTTTTTGGCGCACACGGCTACGGTGACTGCCACTTCAAATCGGGCGACGATTTTCGTGCGCGTGCTCAAGCCAACCGCGCGCAACTCTGCCGGGTTGATCGTCCAACTGGATAAACTCAGTTTTGCCGGCGCGTTGCCCGACACGGACAATCCGCCGCAGATGCGGATTGACGCGCCGAACTATCCCATCGAGAATTATCCGTACACGTTGCGCGTGACGGCGTTTGACGAAGCCGGCGTAAGTAGCATCAGCATCTTTGAAAACGATGTCCTGATCGGCAAACGCGAGCACGCGGTCGGACCTTTATCCAGCGTGCTCGAAGTGCCCTGGGTGCCGCAAGGATTGGGCTTGCACACGTTGCGTTTTGTCACCACCGATGCGACCGCGCGCGCGATCACCGAACGCCGTTACGTGCAGGTGGGCAACACCGCCGAGTTTCTGCAAAACGGGGATTTCGAGGAAGGATTTGCGGAGAACGGCGTGGCGCTGAAATGGGGCGCGTTCGAGCGGCATGTGACGCGTTACCAATATTCGTACACCAAGCCCGGTGGAACTGTGCCAACGGTCAGCGGCAAATTCACCCAGACCATTCGCATTCAAGTAACCGATCCGTCGAACACCCCGCGCGCGACGTACGCCGGCATTTGTCAAACGCTGACCAACGTGCGCGCCGGCGCGCAGTACTGGATCACCCTGAACGCGATGGTGCGCTCGTTCGATACGTACGCGTTGAAAGACGCGTGGAAGCGCTCGGTGCAATGGTCGCTCGCGCCGGGTGCGTTGCCCGACTGCGGCTTGGGCGATGGCTTGGTCGTGTGGGAAACAATTCCCTTGACGCAACTGGGTTTCGCCGACGTGCCGCAGACCTATGAAAATTATTCGGCGGAGTTTATCGCGCCGGCAAACGCGATGACGATCTTTCTCCGCTTTGGCATTCCCGACGCGGCAGGCGCGTTCGACGCCGAATTGAACGTGGATGCAATTTCGATCAAGGGTTATCGTTGAGATGGGACAAGGCGCATGAAACCAGACGGATGGATTTATTTTCCCTTTGGCATTTTGCTCGCACTCATCGCCGTGATGCCGCTGGGATTGCCGCATTGGTGGGAACAGAATCGCCACAAAGCCCTCGTCACGGCGCTCTTGAGTTTGCCCGTGTTGGTTGCATTGCTCCTCACGCACCCGGCGGAGTTGGGACACACCGCGGCGGAATATCTCTCCTTCATCGTACTGCTTGCCGCGCTGTTCATCATCGCCGGCGGCATCGTGGTCAAGGGCGATCTGCGCGCCACGCCGGCTGTCACCACCGGCTTTTTGCTCTTCGGGGCGATCATTGCGAATGGGATCGGCACGACCGGCGCAAGCATGGTGTTGATCCGCCCACTATTGCAAACGATCAGCGAGCGCAAACGCATCACGCACATCCCGGTCTTTTTCATTTTCACCGTTTCGAATATTGGCGGCACGCTGACCCCGCTCGGCGACCCGCCCTTGTTCCTGGGTTATCTGCGCGGCGTGCCGTTTGCGTGGACGCTGAGTTTAATCCCAATGTGGCTGGTGACGCTCGCGCTGGTGTTGATCGTGTTTTTCATTTGGGACACACTTGCCTATCGGCGGGAAACGCTTGCCGACCGCATACGCGACCAGTCCGCAATCTCGCCGCTTACCGTTCGAGGCAAGATCAACTTTGTGTTTCTGCTGGGCGTGGTCGCGGCAGTGTTTTTCCAATTGCCCAGCCCGTACCGCGAATTGACGATGGGCGCGATGGCGCTGTTATCATTCGTGAGCACACCGCCGGCATTGCGCCGTGAAAATCGTTTTTCGCTGAACCCCATCGCCGAAGTGGCGATCTTGTTCGCCGGCATTTTCGTCACGATGGCGCCGCTCTTGGACTTGTTGCGCGAGCGCGGCGCAGAATTGGGCATCACGCAACCGTGGCAATTTTTCTGGTTCACCGGCGGCTTGAGCGCGTTTCTCGACAATGCGCCGACCTATCTCGCGTTTTCATCGCTGGCGGAAAGTGTGACACAGCACAGCACGGCGACGGTTGAAGTGGTCGCGGGCATACGCGCCGATTTGCTCCGCGCGCTGAGTTGCGGCGCGGTGTTTATGGGCGCGAACACCTACATCGGCAACGGACCCAATTTTATGGTCAAGGCGATTGCGGAGGAGCAAGGGATCGCCGTGCCGCATTTCTTCGGCTATATGGTTTACTCCAGTGTGGTGCTCCTCCCCATTTTTCTCCTCGTCACCTTTTTGTTTTTCGGCTAACGTTTTCCTCGGAGGGGCACAGCGCGATGTTGTGCCCCTTACAATTTATCGCCCCAAACCCTTCTATACCTTCGGGAAGTTCATCCGCGAATAACACGAATCTGCGCTAATCTTGTCTTTTTGATTCGCGCCATTCACGTTATTTGCGGATCAAGTATTTCGGCGAAGGTATTGACCTTCCCCAAACTTTTTTTCCAGCCCCCGCTTTTTGGTCGAAAAGGCAGTCGCCAAGTGGTAACGTTGTCATAACGACTGCCAAAACTATGGCATTTACGACTTTGTTTTGACCATTTCGGTATTGAACGAATTGGTTTTTGGATTTATTATGATAACGCTACCACAAGGAGCACATTATGCCCACCCTCAAAGACGTGGCGCGCGAGGCAAACGTCGCTCCCATCACCGTTTCGCGCGTCGTTAGCGGCAACGGATATGTGAAACCGGAAACCGCCGCTCGCGTTCAACAAGCCATTCGCCGCTTGGGTTACACGCCCAATCGCGCGGCGAGTAGTCTCGTCACCGGGCGAACGCTCTCCATCGGTATGGTCGTCCCCGATGTCTCTTACCCTTTTTTCACCGACATTGTGCTCGGCGCTGAGGTTGTAGCAAGCGAGCACGGCTACAACCTGATTCTCTGCAATACCGCCGAAAACCTCGCCCGTGAACTTACGATCCTGAATTTTTTGCGCGAGGCGCGTGTGGATGGCGTGATTATGTGCTCGCCCCGTTCGGAGGATACCGTTCTGCTCCCCGCGCTTGCCTTGCATCGCGCCTTTGTGCTGGTCAATCATCCGGGGCTGGGCACGCTCGGCGGCTGTGTGCGATCAAACCACCTTCAAGGCGCAACCCTCGCCGTTCAGCATTTGGTAGCGAACGCGCGCAAGCACATTGCGTTTATGTGTGGACCCGAACGGATTCCCACGGCGCAGGAACGTTCGCGCGGTTATGTGCACGCGCTCAAGAACGCGAATTATCCGGTTGATCCCAGTTTGATCGTGCCCTACACCGCCAACCTGCCGGCGGGAATGACCTCGCAGGGCGAATGGCTCCAATCGGTTCCCGCCGGTTCGCTCGAATGGAATCGCATCCGTTCGACGCTGGGTTCGCTCGGCGCGCGCGCGCTTCTGACAGCGCGCCCGGACGTGGACGGCATCATTTGTTACAGCGATCAGATTGCCGTGGGGGCGTTGCAGGCGTGCCAAGACCTGGGTCGCCGCGTGCCCGAAGATGTCGCACTCGTCGGGAGCAACGATCTGCCGATTGCCAGCCAAGTCACGCCGGCATTAACGACACTCCGCATCCCGACGTACGAAATGGGCGCGTCGGCGGCGCGCTTGCTGTTGGAGCGTTTGGCAGATCGCGCGCCGCAAAACGAAATCGTCTTGCCGCACGAATTGATCGTTCGTGCCAGTGCGCCATAAAATTTTCGCAACTGTTCCGTCTGTCATTTCGAGGAGCGATTTTTGCGCCGAGAAATCGCGGATTCGCACAGCGAAGATTTCTCGCTTCGCTCGAAATGACAATCGGCTGAGTAACAAATTTTCACACCACGAGGGAGGACCAGATGACACTCGAATGGGGCGGCGTTTATCCTGCCACCAGTCTTTCGTTCAAACCCGATTTCTCGATTGACGAAGACGACTATCGCAAATTTCTGCGCTGGCTCAAAGCGCACGCGGGGCTTGCCGGCGTCTTGTGCAACGGACACACCGGCGAAGTTACGTCGTTGGATCGCGACGAGCGTCGCCGCGTGATCGAGATCACCGCGAGCGAGGGCTGGCGCGTGATGACTGGCATACAGTGTGAGGGCACGCTCGAAGCGATTCAACAGTGCCAGGATGCGAAACGCGCCGGCGCGCACGCCGCATTGATTATGCCGCCGCATCACTGGTTGCGGTTCGGCAAAAGCGCGGACGATGTGTATCGGCATTTTGCGCTGATCGCCGACGCGGTCGAGTTGGACTTGGTCGTGCATCAATATCCGTCGAACAGCAAAGCCAGTTACACGACGCCCGAGTTGTTGCGGCTCGCCTCGATTCCGCGCGTCAAGGCGATGAAGATCGGCACGCGCGATATGGCGCGCGTCGAGGTGGACTATCGGCTCATCAAAAAAGATTTTCCGCGCATCGCGTACCTCAGTTGCCACGACGAGTACTTGCTCCCCAGTTTGGTGCAAGGCGGCACCGATGGCGTCGTGCTGGGTTGCGCCTCGCTCGTGCCCGATCTGATCGTGGCGATGGTGCGCGCGGTCGCACGCCAAGATTTGCCGGCCGCGCTCGCCGTCGAAGAAAAACTGTACCCGATGGTGCGGTACGTGTACGGAATGGGCGAACCCTCCGGCGCGGCGCATCAACGTTTGAAGGAAGCGCTCTATCTGCGCGGCATCGTTACCTCGCCCGTCGTCCGTCCGCCGCTGGAAACGTTTGGCACTGCCAAGCGCGATCAGTTGCAGAGCGAACTGCAGGCGATTGGATTTATTTGATCGGTCGGGGCGAAGCATTTTTCGACAAGCGTTCTGGGGAAAATTGATTCGCCCTCGCCCTAACCTTCGGAGTCACTATGGCAAATCTCTCGACAACGTACGTTGGGTTGAAATTGAAAAATCCGATCATCGTCAGTTCCGCCGGCATTACCGGCACGGCTGAATTGATCAAACGCGCGGCGGATAATGGCGCGGGCGCGGTGGTGATGAAATCGCTGGGGGATCGAACGTGGACGAGTCCGCGCTTTGCGGTGTTGCACGACCCGGCAAGCGATCAAACCACTTTTTACTCGGTCGAAGGGCACAGCAAACTCGGCGACCAGGGTTACGCGGACCAAGTTGCCAAAGCCAAAGCCAGCGTTGATATTCCGGTGATCGCCAGCATCACGAGTATGAACGACGCGCTGTGGACGCAACGCGCCCAGTTGATGGAGCAAGCCGGCGCGGACGCGCTCGAACTCGACATCTCTTGTCCGCACGGCGCGCATATGTTGATCGGCAAAGACACGCTCGCCGAGATCGGGCGCGTCACCGAGTTGGTCAAATCGGCGATCCACATTCCGGTCATTCCCAAACTTACCCCGCAAGCGTCCGATCCCATCGCGGTGGCGCTGGACGCGCAAGCGCACCACGCCGACGCCATCGTGATGTTCAATCGCTTCACCGGCTTGGACGTGGACATTCGCGCGCAAGCGCCGATTTTGCACGGCGGCTATGCGGGACACGGCGGCGCGTGGGCGATTCGCTACGTGATGCGCTGGATTTCCGAAGTGTATCCCAAACTCAAAATTCCCATTGCGTCGAGCGGCGGCATCGCCTCGGCGGAAGATGTCGTCAAGATGTTGCTCGTCGGCGCGACAACGGTACAAACGTGCACTGCCGTCATCCTGAACGGCTACGGAATCGTCAATACCTTGGTGCGCGGTCTCGAAAAGTATATGGACGAAATGGGACACGCGACGATTGACGAGTTTCGCGGACGCGCGACGGAACGCTTGCAGGGCGCGGCGACGGTGGATCGCACGCGCAAGTTTATGGCGGCGATCAACGCCGAGTTGTGCACCGCATGCGCCCAATGCGAGTTGGTGTGCATTTACGATGCGCCAAAACCAACCGACCTCGGCGCATACGCCATTGACCCGGTGCGCTGTTCCGGTTGCGGCTTGTGCGCGTACCTCTGCGCGACGGAAGCGATTACGATCTCCGAAGTCAAATAAGCGAAAGCCCAATCAATGCGGAACACCGAATGTTCCCTGTTCTCACCAAAGGAGGATGAGAGATGAACAAGTATGCCTGGCTCGTTTTACTCGTCGGATTATTGATCGCGCTCGCCAGTTGCGCGAACCCGACTGCCGAACCGACCAAAGCGCCGGCGCAACCGACCGTCGCCAAAGTCGAACCGACCAAAGCCGCAGTTGAACCGACCAAAGCGCCGGCGGCGGCAACCGCCGCCCCCACCAAAGCGGCTGAACCGACGAAAGCATCTGCGGCGGCGACAGCGGTACCGACCAAAGCCGCCGCGCCTGCCAGCCCCGCGCAACCCAAACCGGGTTGGCCCAAGCAACTTTCGATTGGCACCGCGCCTATCGGCGGCGTGTATTACATCATCGGCGGCGCGTGGGCTAAAGTGCTCACCGACAAACTCGGCGTGTCGGCGGCGGTCGAAGTGACCGGCGGTCCGCAACCCAACATCAAACTCGTCAACACCGGCGAGCAGGCGTTCGGCATTGCGACGAACGGTCCGGTGTACGAAGGTTGGTACGGCAAGGAATGGGCGAACGGCACCAAGTACCAAAACATTCGCTCGATCTATCCGATGTACGCAAGTATGTTTCACGTGATCGTCACCGAAAAATCCGGCATCAAGGACGTGTACGGTTTGCAAAACCAAGCCGTCGGCGGCGGCGCAAAAGGCGGCGCGCCGGACGAGTACGGACGCATCATTATGAAGGCGCTTAACATCACCCCCAAGCAAATCGTCAATATGGGTTTCAACGAACTCAACTCTTCGATGGACGATGGAATGACGGTGGGCTATTGGACGTGGGCGGGCGTGCCGCAACCGTCGCTCGTCGAAATGGAAAACACCCGCAAGGTCACGATCTTTGGCTTGGCGGATAAGGACATTAAAAAGGTTCAAGAGCAGTATCCGTACCTCATCCCAATTGACATTCCGGCGGGCACGTACAAATCGGTGTCCGGTCCCCTCCGCACGATTGGCGGTTGGAACATTATGATCGGCAACAAGGATTTGCCCGCCGATTTCGTGTACGAAGTGGTCAAGGCGACGTTCGACAATATTGATGCATTGGTCGCCGCGCATCCCTCCGCCAAGGATATGCCGATGGATCGCATTCTCCAAAGTCCGATTCCCTTGCATCCCGGCGCGATCAAGTACTTTAAAGAAAAGGGGTTGACGATTCCCGATACGTTGATTCCGCCAGAATACAAACCGTAACGAGCGAGGACCTAGCCCACTCACCTCTTCGGCGAGGGGGCTAGGTCTCTCCCCAGGAGTCTGCAATGCCAGTCAAAGAACTCACGCCTGAAGAACTGGAACAACAACTCGCGCCGAAACGCACCTTTACCGGCAAGCTTGCCACCATCGTTTCCATCGTTGCTGTCGCCATGACTTTTTTCCAACTCTACGTCCTCATCATTCAGCCGATTGATCCGTGGATATTGCGGAGCGCGCACTTGACCTTTGCCGCAATTTTAGGGTTTGCGATTATTCCCGGTTGGAAACAAGCGTCGCGCGCCAAACCCAATTGGATTGATTACGCGCTGATGGTCGTCGCACTGATCGTGATGGGCTATCTCATCTGGGATTTCGACGGCATCCTCGGACGCGCCGGCGTAGACCCGACCACGTTCGACGTCGTCGTCGCGATCCTCAGCATCCTCTTCCTGCTCGAACTGACGCGCCGCGCGACCGGGTTGACGCTGGTCATCTTTGTCGCCATTTTTTTCGTGTATGCTTTTGCCGGACCGTTTTTGCCGGGCATTCTCAATCACAAAGGGTACAGTCTCCAACGCACCGTCAGTTTCCTCTATAGCCCGGATGGAATTTACGGCATCCCGCTCGGCGTGTCGTCCACGTTCGTTTATATGTTCGTTCTCTTTGGCGCGTTCCTCCAAGTGACCGGCACCGGCAAAGTGATCATTGATCTCGCGTGGTCGGTGGCGGGCTGGGCGCGCGGCGGTCCCGCCAAAATGTCCGTGATCTCCAGCAGTCTCTTTGGCACGATTTCCGGGAGCGCGGTGGCGAACGTCGTCGTGGATGGCTGGCTCAACATTCCGATGATGAAGAGCGTGGGGTACAGTGCGAAATTCGCTGGCGCGGTCGAGGCGCTCACCTCGACTGGCGGGCAGATTATGCCGCCGGTGATGGGTGCGGGCGCGTTTCTGCTCGCGGACATTGTCGGCGTGCCGTACCTCGAAGTGGCGTATGCCGCGGCGATTCCGGCGTTGCTCTATTACGTTTCGTGCTACTGTATGATTGATCTGGAGGCGCTCAAGAACAACCTCAAGGGCTTGCCGAAAGAAACTCTGCCGAATTTGAAAAAGGTGTTCACCGGCGGCTGGCATTTGTTTCTGCCCATCATCATTTTGCTCGGATCGTTAATCTGGTTGGAAGTTTCACCCATCCGCGCCGGTTTTTACGGAAGCATCGCCGCCATCGTCGCCAGTTGGTTGCGCCGGCACACACGCATCAATCTGAAGCAAGTGTGGGACGCGCTCGATCAAGCCGCGCGCGGTTCGGTCGAAATCGCCGCGACGTGCGGCGCGGCGGGCATCATCATCGGCATCATCTCGCTGACCGGCTTGGGCAACAAGTTTGCGAATATGCTGTTGACGTACGCCGGCGATAATTTGTTTTTCGCCTTGGTCTTGACGATGATCGTCGCGCTCGTCCTGGGTATGGGTGTGCCGACGACAGCGGCATACGCAATTTGCGCGGCGACGCTCGCGCCGGGTTTGGTCAAACTGGGAATCAATCCACTTGGCGCGCACCTGTTCATTTTTTACTTTGCCGTGCTCTCATGCATCACGCCGCCGGTTGCGGTTGCCGCGTACGCGGCGGCGGCAATCGCCAAATCCAGCGCATGGGAAACCGGTTGGACGGCAACGCGCCTGGGTGTTGCCGCGTTCATCGTGCCGTACATGTTTGTCTTTGGTCCGCAATTGCTGGGCCAAGGTGTGTGGTACGATGTGGTGTGGGCGATCATTACCGCGACGAGTGGCATCGTGATGTTGTCCGTCGCTGTGCAAGGATGGTTTTTCACCAAGGTCGGCTGGCTGGGGCGAATCGCTTCGGGCGCCGGCGCGCTGTTGCTGATTGACCCCGGTCTCGAAACGGACATCGCGGGCGCGATCCTGGTTGGCGGCGTCATCGTTTCGCAATGGCTCGCGCGCAAGAAAAACAAACTCGCGGCGGCAAAGACCACCTAGGATTTGGGACGCGGACAAGAAATTATCCGCGAATCACGCGAATCTTCGCGAATTTTGTTTTTTATTCGTGTTCATTCGCGTGATTCGCGGATAACGTCAAGCGCGCGAAATTTTCGCGAGGGTACGCGAATGCAAGGGTTTGCGTTTTGCAACGAACTATTCGACGCGTCGCCGTTTCAAACGGCGACGCAACTTGCCGCGCTCGGTTACGCCGGCATCGAACTGGACGCGCGCTGTCTGGCGACGCTCGACCTGGAGCAATTCCGTCGCCACTGCGCGGAGCAACGCATCGCCATCGTGGGCTTGCACTGGCTCATCGCGCGCGAATCGTTGCACCTGACCCATCCCGACGCGACGATTCGCGCGAACACTCTGTGCCATCTGCAAACGCTCGTCGCGCAGTGCGCGCAGTTGGGCGGGCAAGTGATGGTGCTGGGTAGCGGACGCCAGCGCCGGTTGCTCGACGGCGTGACGTTCGCGCAAGGAATGCAATTTGCCGCCGAAACGCTGACCGTGCTCGGCGGCGACCTCGTTGCGCACAATGTCCGGCTCGGCATTGAGCCGCTTGCCGCGAGCGACAATTTCATCACGCACGCGCACATCGCCGCCGAACTCGTCGAGCGCGTCGCGTGTTCGCACATCGGCTTGACGCTCGATGTGCGCGCGATGCAAGCGGAAACGCGTCCGCGCGATGAGTTGATTCGCACGTACCGCAAATACCTCGCGCACATTCACGTCAACGATGCAAGCGGCAAAGGCGCGGGGATGGGCGCGACCGACTTGCGTCCAATGTTGAGCGCACTGCGCGCGACCGATTATCGCGGCTGGATTTCGGTCGAAGCATTCGACGCGACGCCGGACGCGGCGACGGTGGCGCGCGCGAGTTTGGATTATCTCAAACGAAACTGGGGAAGCGATGAGTGACGAACCACTGAGTTTGCGAACGTATCTCGAACAATTGCGGCAGTTGCCGCCAACCGAATTTGTCCGGGTGGAAAAAGAAATTTCGCCGGTGCACGAGGCGTGCGCGTTGATGGACGCGCTGGAAAAACAAAACCGCCGCCCGGCGTTTTTGTTTGCAAACGTGCGCGGGAGCGCGCTGCCGGTCGTCTCGAATATTTTCGCCTCGCGGCGGCGGATGGCACTCGCGCTCGGCGTCGCCGAAAATCAGTTCAGCGCGACCTTGTTCGCGCGCGAGGCGCAACGCATCCCGCCGGAAATTGTGGCGGCGTCCGCCGCGCCGGTCAAGCAAGTCATCTGGCGCGATGACGAAATTGATCTGCGCCGCTTCCCGGCGTTCACGCATCACGCGGACGATGCGGGCGCGTACATCACCGGCGGCTTGATGGCGATCCGCGACCCGGAAACCGGCGTGCGGAATGTCGGCGTGTATCGGCATTGGATTTCGAGCGCGCGGACGCTGGGCATCCATCTATCCGAATCAAGCCACGCGAATCTTATCTACGCCAAGTATTGCGCGCGCCGCCAAGCGATGCCGGTCGCCATCACGATTGGGTATCATCCGGCGTTTTATCTCGGCGTGCTCAGTTTTGTTGGGCTGGAGGTGGACGAGGTAGAGGTGGCGGGCGCATTGATGCAACGTCCCGTTCCGCTCGTGCCATGCGAAACAGTTGACCTCCAAGTGCCGGCGCACGCGGAAATCGTGCTCGAAGGATTCATCGCGCCGGACGAACGCGCGGCAGAGGGACCGATTGGCGAATACTCTGGGACGTACGGTTATCAGGACGCCGCGCCGGTCATTCGCATCCACACGATCACGATGCGCCGCGATCCGATCTGGCTGGACATTTTTGCCGGGCATCCCGACCATCAATTGTTGGGCGGCACCCCGCGCCTCGCCTCGACCTATCGCGCGGTGCGCGTGGCGTGTCCGCTCGTGCGCGAAATTTATATGCCGACCGCCGGCGTCGGACGTTACATCTGCTACATCGCAATCAAGAAACGGTTTGAAGGCGAGGCAAAGAATGTCGCGTGCGCGGCGTTCGGCGCGGACCCGTTCATCAAGTACGTCGTCGTCGTGGACGAAGACGTGAATATTTTCGACGACTCGGAAGTGCTGCAAGCCATCGCCCTTCGTTCGCGCGCGGACAGTTTCTTTATGATCGAGCGCGCCAAGGGACACTCGACCGACCCCGTCGCGCTCGACGAATACCTCACGCACAAGATCGGCATTGACGCGACGCGCCCGCTCAAAGGTTATCCGAAAGAAATCGCAGTGCCGGGAGCGGAGACGATCAACGTCAAGGATTATCTGCCGGAGTTTTAAGCGCCGCCGCGGTGGCACAGTGTGCGCCGGTTTCCACGTCTATGGAAAAGCAAGGGAGTTGTCCATACACGGCAAGCGCACCAACGGTCGAATGAAAATTGCTGGGACGCGGACGAGCGCGGACGAGCACGGACTATTTGTTTTTATCTGCGTTCATCCGCGTTAATCCGCGTCCTATTTTCAGAGGAGAGCAACACTGCTTTTCAAAAGTCGCTGGGCATCGCCCCACACCCCTGCCCTCTCCTCCCCAAAGGAGCAAGGGTTGGGCGAAGGCGACACGACTTTTGAGAAGCCGTGAATAAGATGCTTGTGCGTGTGCAAAATTTGTGATAGAATAGGGGTTGTATAAGACGGATTCCGTTGGATCAACGGAACGTGCAAAGATCCAGACGGTTCACTGTGGAATCGGGAGGCGTTATGGGAAAAATCGTCGAACTCGTACGGCGTCAGCTCTGGATTGGGCCCCTGGTCGGCTTGGTGATTGGACTGCTCATCGGTCTCGGCATTGGCTGGATGACCGTCGAGTTTCGCCCCGGTGCAGATGATGTGTCAGCCGTTGCTGATTCGTATTCGCTCAACAGCGATGCGGCGCTCGCACGGGCGCGGCTGAAAAATTTGCCCGAAGCCGATCTCAAACGAATGATCGGCGAACTGATTCGTGATCGGACTGCCAAGGGCTTGAGCCGCGAGGTGGATCGCTTGACCGCGTTGCAACAAGTTCTGGTCGGCGGACAACCGTTGCCGAATCCAACGCCCGGCGGGGCGCGCCCACCGGGTAGCACACCCGCGCCGAGCGCACCCCCGGCTTCCAGCGGCGGGCTGGACCCGTTGGTTTCGATTGGGTTGATCGCGTTTGTCGTCATCTTGATCGTTGCCGCCGGCGCAATTTTCTATTTCCGCGTTTTGCCAACAATGAAAGCGCGTCCACCGCGCCCAGCGCGCGCCACGACTGGGCAAGCCGCCGCTACCGCACCCACTGCGCCCGCCGCCCCGAGCGCACGCGAAACTCCCGGCGCGCCTGCCGCCACAACCGCCCCCGGCGGTTTGGGGCGCTTTGTGCCGCAGTACAACTTGGGCAACGACAACTATGACACGTCGTACAGTCTCGAAACGGCGCGCGGCGAATTTCTCGGCGAATGTGGGATGGGCATTTCCGAAACGATTGGCGAAGGCAAACCGGACAAGGTGACCGCGTTCGATCTCTGGTTATTCGACAAAGCCGACGTGCGCACGGTCACGAAAATTTTAATGACCGATTACGCGTACAAGGATCAAACCCTCCGCACCAAACTCGCCACCAAAGGCGAAACGGTTTTGGCGGAGCGCGGCAAAATTTTGCAACTCGAAACGGCGTCGCTCCGGATCGAAGCGCAAATCGTCGAATTGGTGTACGCTAACAATCCCAACTATCCGCCCAACAGCCATTTCCAAAAACTGATCGTCGAGATCGTACCCGTGCACAAAGCCGAAATGGCCGCGGCGCGCTAAACGAATCGTTGCGCCCGCTCTGGCATTGCGTCAGAGCGGGCGTTTGTTTGAGTAACGCCAATTTCAGGCGAGGAAAAATCGTGCTCGGATTTATTCATGAACGCTTGGCACAAACCGTCATCCTGTTCGCATTTGCTTTGGGCGCGTGGGCGGCGTGGAATTTTTTTCGCAAGCAAGGGGTGAGCGCGAGTTACTGGGGCGCGCTCGTCATCGGTGAGGGATTGATGCTGGGGCAAGGTGTTTTAGGTTTGGCGCTCGTGCTCAGCGGCGCACGCCCGGCGGACCTGCTCCACTTTTTGTACGGCGCGCTCGTCGCACTCGGCTTGCCCGGCGTGTACGTTTATTCGCACGGACGCACGACGCGCACCGAAAACGCACTCTACGCGCTCGTCGCGTTTTCCATTTTCGGCTTGGCATTGCGCGCGGTCACGACCGGCAGATAAAACGAATTGCGTGCAATTCTGAAAACCCAGCGCGGCGATCCCTCATTGGGATCG
>CAIKBD010000230.1 GCA_903825565.1 uncultured Anaerolineales bacterium
CTAGCGCGTCCATAACGCGGAAGAATGCCGCACAGACGACGCGCTATCGCCTCTCCCCAATAGGGGCGAGGGAATTTACCCCTTCTCCCTTTGAGGGAGAAGGTTGGGATGAGGGTCGCCTGACTTTTGAAAAGCCCTGCCGCCGCGCCGAAAAGTTATACGCGCTTGGGGTTGTGTGGTATAATTGCGGCGGACGCGGAGTAAAAAGCAGAAAGCGGGAAATGAGAGGCGAGAAACAAATTATGCAAATCACTTTGACAATCAATCACGAAATCCAAACTTTCGATATTGCGCCCAACACCACGCTGTTACACATTCTGCGCGCGCACGGCTATTTCGGCGCCAAGCACGGTTGCGAGAATGGCGAATGTGGCGCGTGTGCCGTTTTGATAGACGGCGTGCCGATGAATTCGTGCATGGTCCTTGCCGCGCAAGCAAACGGCAAACAGATCACGACGATTGAAGCCGTCGGGCAAGTGGCAGAGCAAGGTTGGAAACAAACCGCCGGGCTTGACCCCGTCCAGCAAGCGTTCGTCGAGGTTGGCGCGATCCAGTGTGGCTATTGCACGCCGGCGATGGTGCTCGCCGCGAAAAGTTTGCTCGCCCAAACGCTCACGCCCAGCGCAGACCAGGTGCGCGACGCAATGAGCGGCGTGCTGTGCCGGTGCACGGGGTATGTGAAACCGGTGCAAGCCGTGATGTTGGCGGCGCAAAAAATCCAACAAGGAGAGTGGGGGACAGGGAGGGTGGGAGAATCACCCATCCCAGTAACGTTACCTACGCGACCGGAATTGGATGACTCACTCACTCACCCACTCACCCACTCACCCACTCTCTTGGTAGAAACGCCAACGATGGTTGTTGCGCCCACTGTGCCGGACACGCATACCGTCGGCAAGCCGGAAATCAAAGTGGACGCGGTAAAACTGGTGCAGGGCAAGCCGGCGTTCACCGACGACATCGAATTGCGCGGGATGCTTTATGCCAAGGTTCTCCATTCGCCGGTCGCGCACGCGCGCATCACACGGATTGACGCGGCGCGGGCGCGCGCGTTACCCGGCGTACACGCCGTCCTCACGCACCGCGATCTTCCGCGCGTCGTCTACTCCACCGCCGGGCAATCCGATCCGATTCCCGGCCCGCTCGACTCATTCTCGCTCGACCACAAGGTGCGCTTTGTGGGCGACCGCGTCGCGTTCGTCGCGGCGGAAACCGAGGAGATCGCCGCGCGCGCGCTGGAACTGATCGAGGTGGAGTATGAAGCATTGCCGGCGATCATTGACTCGCGCGACGCGATGAAGCCGGGCGCAGTCCGCATCCACGACGAGCCCGAGTATGTGAATTTCTTTGATGTCGCCAAGCCGGAAAAAAATATCGCGGCGCACATCAACATCGAACTGGGCAACGTCGCGGCGGCGTTCCAGCAAGCCGATCACGTTTTCGAAGACGAGTACGTCGTGCCCAAAGTGCAACAAGCACACATCGAGCCGCATGTCGTCGTGACGTATTGGGACGAGGATGACCGGCTCGTGATTCGCACTTCGACCCAGGTGCCGTTTCACGCGCGGCGCATCCTCGCGCCGGTGCTGGGTTTGCCGCCGAAACGCATCCGCGTGTACAAGCCGCGCATCGGCGGCGGGTTCGGCGGCAAGCAAGAGGTGCTGGTGGAAGATGTCGCCGCGCATCTCACAATTGCGACCGGGCGGCCGGTGCGGTTCGAGTACACGCGTGAGGAAGAATTTATCGCCGCGCGCTCGCGCCACCCGATGCGCGTGCGCGTGAAAACCGGCGTGATGAACGACGGGCGCATCATCGCCAACGAGATGTACGCGCTCTCCGATACTGGCGCGTATGGGTGTCACGCGCTTACCGTCACCGGCAACACCGGGCAAAAATGTCTCAATCTCTACAACGCGCCGAACATCAAATTCGAGGCGCACGTCGTGTACACCAACACGCCACCGTCCGGCGCGTTTCGCGGGTACGGCGTGCCGCAAGGTTTCTTCCCGCTCGAAGTCCACATCGAAAAAATCGCGCACGCGCTCCAGATCGATCCCATCGCGTTTCGGTTGAAAAACGCCGTGCGCGCCGGCGATGAATTACCGATGTCGAAAGCGTGGAACGAGGGGCGTCCGCCGCACCCCGAATCCATCGAGACGTGCGGGCTGGCGGAGTGCGTGGAGCGCGGCGCAAAGGCAATCGGTTGGCAAGCCCCAGGTTTCAAGTTTCAAGTTTCAAGTTCCAACCCTAAACCTGAAACCTCAAACCTGAAACGCGTACCCGGCAAGCCGCATCTCCGGCGCGGGCAGGGTGTCGCGTGTGTGATGCAGGGCACGGCGATTCCGTACCTCGATATGGGCGGCGCGTCGCTCAAGATCAACGACGACGGCTCGTTCAACTTGCTCGTCGGCGCGACCGACCTGGGCACCGGCTCGGACACGGTGCTCGCGCAACTGTCCGCCGAAATCCTGGGTTGTCCGGTGGACGACATCTTGGTTTATTCGAGCGACACCGATTTCACACCGTTCGACAAGGGTGCGTACGCGTCATCCACCACATACATTTCCGGCGGCGCGGTCGTGCGCGCGGCGAATGATGTGGCGGGGCAGATCAAAAAAGTGGCGGCGCGGATGTTGAGCAGTGAACAGTGGGTAGTGAACAGCGAACAGTTGATTTTGCGCGACAAAAAAGTGATTGCGTCCGATGGACGATCTGTAACACTGCAAGACGTTGCGCTCGAATCGTTGCATCACAAAGACCAGCATCAAATTATGGCGGTCGCGTCGTACGTCTCGCCGAAATCGCCGCCGCCGTTCGCCGCGCAGTACGCGCAAGTGCTGGTGGACACCGAGACCGGGCAAATCACCGTCGAGAAATTGGTAATGGCGGTGGACAGTGGCGTGATCGTCAACCCGGCGACGGCGTCGGGGCAGATCGAAGGCGGGATGACGCAGGCGCTCGGCTATGCGGTGTGCGAAGAAATGCTGTACGATAGTTTCGGTAGTTCGATAGTGAACGAGTTTGGTCGTTACAAAATTTTTGCGGCGGACGAAATGCCGGAACTCGAAACGATTTTCGTGCAAACATTCGAGCCGTCGCACCCGTTCGGCTTGAAAGCCGTCGCCGAAATTCCGCTCGATGGCGTTGCGCCGGCGGTGGCGAACGCGGTGCATGATGCGGTCGGCATTTGGTTGAACGAAATTCCGCTGACGCCGGAACGCGTGTGGCGAAAATTACATTCGCCGGGAGAGTAAACGATGACGAATCAAATGGAAATCGTTGTGCGCGCCATCGTGTCCGAGTTGGAACATTTACCTGACGAGAAAATTGTCGAGGTGCTGGATTTTGCGCGTTTCCTGCGAACGAATCTGCCATATCCACATTCCAAATACCCGGCGCAGCAAGTTCTGGATGAAACGCGGGCGGCTCAACTTTACGCCGAAGCCGCGAGCGATGATTTGGAATTGGCGGAATCGGGATTACGCGATTACAGCGCGGCACTAGAAGATGAGGACGCCGATGCAAAAGGGTGAAGTCTATCGCGCTGATTTGAACCCAGTGGTCGGCTCGGAACAAGCGGGCTTGCGGCCGGTCGTCGTTGTGCAAAATTCAGTTTTGAACCGGCTGACACGAATAGTTGTGATTGTGCCATTCACGACGAATCTACGTCGCGCCGAATTGCCAAGCGGAGTCCTGATTCCTCGGAGCGAAGGCGGTTTGGATCAGGATTCTGTAGCACTGTGCCATCAAGTTCGTGTGTTGGATAAATCGCGGCTAACCACCAGACTGGGAAAACTCTCGCTTGCTTCAATCGCAAAGATTGATGCGGCGCTCAGGTTCGTAATGGATTTGTGACCAGTGGTTGACACCCTGGCACAAGAAACTCCGATGACGCCGGAACGCGTGTGGAAGCAATTGCAGAATGTGAGGTGACGCGATGGCAACCGACATACACCAGATTGCCCGCGAGTTGGCGATGAGCGAAGAGCAAGTCGCGCGCGAAGCATTGCGCGCGTTGGTGCGCGCGAAAATCCACGCATACGATGCGGAACGCCGCGCGCGTTGCGCCAAATTTGGCGTCGCTTCGTTGCAAGAAATGGACGCGCTGATTCGCGTCGGCGCAATCGCGGAAGATGAAATTCTGGATGATTTCCAAAACGTGGATTATCTCACGACGCGCGTCGCGCGGTTGCAACAACTCCTTCCCCAATTGGGTCAGATGAAATGAAAACAACAACGCGCGCCAAACGCATCCCGCGCCGCGAAATCAACGCCGTCGTCAAGCGCATCGCCGCGCAGTTCGATCCCGAACGAATCATTTTGTTCGGCTCGCAGGCGTACGGCAAGCCGCACCAGTACAGCGACGTGGATTTGCTCGTCGTGATGAAAACGAAAGAGCGTCCGCTGGTTAAACAGCTGGAGATCGCGCGCGCGCTTTCGCCGCACCCGTTTGGCTTGGACATTCTCGTGTATGCGCCGCGCGAAATCAAGTCGCGCATCGCGCTGGGCGATTATTTCTTGCGCGAGATCGTCGCCAAAGGCAAGGTGCTGTATGAACGACATCCTCTCTGAATGGATCGCCAAAGCCGAAGGTGATTTTGCGACTGCCCAGCGCGAACTGCGCGCACGGCGTGATCCCAATTACGATGCAGTATGTTTTCATTCGCAACAATGCGCCGAGAAATATCTCAAGGCATTTCTCACCGTGCAAAAAATTGATCCGCCGCGAATCCACAATCTGATCGAGTTGCTCAAGCTGTGCGCCAAGCGGGATGGAACATTCGAGATGATTCGACCGGCGCTCGAGTCGTTGAACGTCTATGCCGTTGTGGCGCGTTATCCGCGCGCGTTCGCTACCAAAGCCGAAGCGCGCGATGCCGCGAACGCAATGAAACAGGTGCGCGAGTTTACGCGCGGCAAAATTTCGCGCAAATAATTTTACGATCTGATCCGATGTCATCTGCCCACTCACCCAACCTACTCATCATCGGCGGCGCGTCGCTGGATGTGCTACGTTTCGCCGGCCGAACCGAGCGTTCCATTGGCGGCGCGGGGCTGTACACCGCGCTCGCCGCACACCGCGCCGGCGCGCGCGTAACGATGTTCGCGCCGCGCCCCGACCCGATGCCCGCCGCACTTGCGCCGGTCGCCGCACGCGTAAATTGGATCGGGCCCAGCGTGCCGCCGGCGGAATTGCCGGCGTTCGAGATCGCACATTCCGGCGGCGGCAAAGCCGAACTGGTGAACGCGCGTTGGGGCGCAGAATCTCTGCTCACGCCGGAAAATTTGCCGGGCGATTTGGCGCGCGCCGACCTCGTGTACTGTGGTCCACTTGCCGATCCCGCGCGGCAACTCGCGTTCCTCCGGCATTTTCGCGCGCGCGGGCAACGCACCGCCGTCGGCACGTACGGGCGTGCCGTTAAAAATTTCCGCGAAATTGTCCGGCAGACGTTCGACGCGGCGGAGATTTTTTTCTGCAACGCCAACGAAGCGGCGTTGTTGTTCGGCGACGCAACCGGCTTGCCAACCGAACCCGGCAAATTCGTGTTCATCACACACGGCGCGGAAGGCGCGTTCGTCGGACAGGGTGATCACGGCACCACCGTGCCCAGCATCCCAATTAACGAGCTCGATCCGACCGGCGCAGGCGACACATTTTGCGGCACGACGCTGGCTTTGCTCGCGCAAGGCGCGCACCCGGTTCTCGCCGCGCAACAAGCAACCGTGTGCGCCGCCGAAATGGTCACGGCGATTGGACCGACGATGCTTTTGCAACCGCCGCCGCTTGCGTCGATCCCGGACGACGCGCGCGTAACACTCGACGCAATGCAAATCGCGCGCATCGCCGAACTGATCGCCAGCACGGACACTATCGCGCCGTTCGATTTTGTCGGCGCAGATTTTCCGCGCGTGAGCGATCCGCACGCGCTCGATTTCTTTTTTGCGAGCACGCTCCAACAATTTTGTTTTTGGCGCGACGATGGCGCGCGGTACACCAAGCCATTTGTGGCAACGCTGGCTGGGCGCACACTCAAGGGTAGCGATTTTTTGTGGGCGGCGGCGAAGCGCTGGCTCGACACGGATGCGGATGGACTGACGCCGGCGGCGCAAGCGCAAATCACGGGCGCGGAATTTACACGCCGTTTTGCAGCGGACGATGGCGCGCTCCTCCCGCTCCTCGCCGAGCGGGAACAGTGCGCGAATCGGTACGGGCGCGATATGCGCGCGCTCGGTTGGACGCCGGCGGAAATCGTCGCGCGCGCGAACGCGACGGACAAGCCACTGCAAACATTTCTCGCGCAACTCGATCACGTCGGCGGATACAAAGAAGATCCGTTGCGAAAAAAATCGGCGTTGCTGGCGATCATTTTGCAACAACGCCCCGAACGATTTTTGCGAATCAGCACGGACGAACGCGTGCCGCCGATCATTGATTATCACTTGCAGCGCTCGTGCCTGCGCACCGGGTTGATCGCGGTGAACGACGCGCGCCTGCGCCAGGCGTTGATCGCGCGCGCGTTGCTGACGGCGGACGACGAGTGGGCGATTCGGCGCGCGGCATTCGCGGCAATCGCACGCGTGCAACAGGCAAGCGGCAAAAGCATGGGCGCGGTGGATTGGTTCTTTTTCGGCGCGCGCCGACGTTGCCCCGAAATGACTGCGCCCGAATGTGCGTGTTGCGCCGCCGACGCGGTGTGCGCACATCGCACCGAATTGTTCCAGCCCGTGCGGAGGACGACCTTTTATTGAACCGGCTTGGCGGCGCGGAAGCAACGGCGCGAATCGCCGCAAACATTATCGAAGGAGTTGTCCATGCGCGGCAAGCGCACCAACGGTCGAATGAAAATTGCTGGGACGCGGACGAGCACGGACTATTTGTTTTTATCTGCGTTCATCCGCGTTAATCCGCGTCCTATTTTCAGAGGAGAGACACGATGCGAATCACGAGCAGGTGGAGTTCGATTGCGTTAGGGTTGTGGCTCATCTTGTCGGGGCTGACAATCTTTGGATTGAGTTTTCCGTACATGGGCGTTGTGCTGGCAGTCCTCGCCATCGTCGCCGGCGTGTTGATCCTGCTCGGCAGATAGACACGGGACGAAAATGGCGATCACGCAAATCAATCTCGAAACCGGCGCGAGCCGCGAATTGGCGTTCGCCGCGCCCAAGCCCGTTGCACCGGCGGGGAGCATCGTTTGGCTCGATGTGTTTGCGCCGGGCGAAGACGATCTGCAATGGCTCGCGCGCGAGTACGCGTTTCATCCGCTCGCGCTGGAAGACTGCCGGCATTTCGAGCAACGCGCCAAAGTCGAAGAGTACGACGGCTACTTGTTCCTGTCGCTTAACGCCGTGGTGCGGCGCGCCGGCGATCTGCACGCGCAAGAGTTGGAAGCGTTTCTCGGCGTAGACTATGTAATCACGTTGCACCGCGAGCCGCTCGCCGCGCTCGACACGATGCGCGCGCGCTGTGTGTCCGATCATCGCACCGGCAATTTTCGCGCCGACTTTATGTTCTACCAGATCGCCGATCAAATCGTGGATGCGATCTTTCCCCTGCTCGACGCCGTCGAAGATGAGATTGACGATCTCGAAGACCAAGTCCTCGCGCAACCGAGCCAGGAAATGCTACAGCACATTTTCACGCTCAAGCGGCAACTCGTCGAGTTACGCAAAATCGTGGGCCCCATGCGCGACGCATTGGACTCGCTCGCCGACGTGCGCTACGAAATTATCGATCCGCGCACGGCGCTGTATTTCCGCGACGCGTATGATCACCTCGTTCGCATCCATGATTTGATCGAAACGTCGCGCGATCTGCTCGGCAACGCGCTCGACGCGTACCTGTCGAGCGTGTCGAATCGGTTGAGCGAGATTATGAAACGGTTGACGTTGCTCACAACGATCTTTATGCCGATCTCGTTTCTGGTCGGGTTCGGCGGGATGAATTTTACCCAGTGGATTCCGTTCGATAGCGGCGTGGCGTTCGGCGTGATGATCGCGCTGTTGATGCTCGTGCCCAGCGCGATGGCGCTGTGGTTTCGCCGTAGCAAGTGGATGTAAAAACGAGAGAGGAATTAGAGAGTGTAGAACTCGCAGGCGATTTGGTCGCGCAACAGTTCAAAGTGTTTGGCGTTGCGCGTGACCAGCGGCTTGCGGTAAATTTTCGCCGTTGCCGCGATAAACGCATCGGGCAAACCAAGTCCCTGCGTTTTGTGGCGGCCGTAATACTGCCCGGCAAGACGTGCGATTCTTTTGTTGATCGGGGCGCGTTGCATGAGTGCGAACAGCGCTTCGTAGCGCGCTTGTTCGCTGGCGTTTTTGATGCCTGCCCAAAGCTCGGCTTCTGTGATCACGGAAAACCATGCGACGACTGTGCCGGCGAGGACGGGTTGCACAAAAGGCGCAACAACCGCCTTGCCACGAAAATTGTCAATGAGCACAGTCGTATCGAAAAGGTATTCACGCATCGGCGTGGATTCGCTCCCAGCGTTCTTCCCAGCCCGTGCGAATTTCGTCGAGCCATTCGACGGCATCGCCAATATCTTTACGCTCCGCCCACATCCCGAACGACGCGCGCGCAAGTCGGACTAACTCGGCGCGGGTGGGTTTAGCGGGCGGGTGGCGGCGGGCGCGAAGTTTGAGATTCGATTTGGACAACGGCGCTGGCATAATCTTGATCTGAACCTTTTGCCGTTTTCGCAGTTTCACTTTTTCGAGCGGCGTAAGCACGCCGTTTTCATAAATCGCCGTGACGGTTTGCGGCATGACCATCGTTCACCTCACGCGAACATTCTAAGCGAGACCCGGTAATTTGTCAACGGAGTTACAATGGATGTGTTTTCGCAAGCCCTGATTGAGGTTTTGC
>CAIKBD010000231.1 GCA_903825565.1 uncultured Anaerolineales bacterium
GCAAATTGAAAATCTGAAATCTGAAATCTGAAATGAGAGAACGACTCTATCGCGTTCAAGCGATCATTCTCAAGCGCACAGATGCCGGCGAAGCCGATCGGCTGTTGACCGTCCTGACCCCCGATCTGGGCAAGTTGCGCGCGAACTCCAACCGACCCTCGCGCGCCAAAATCAAACCCTCCGGTTAGATTATCCCCAAGTGCTCGCGCACATCCACGCGAAATCGGCAAATTGTCACTATCGCCATTTTCGCTCGAAATTTTGGGCATTGACAAATTTCTCCGCACACACAAATCATCACCCAAAAGGCTCGCTGGTATCAGCGGCGACTCGGTACCCTTCGAGGTGTTTTTCGTATCGTGATGAGGAGGCAACCATGTTTTTGAAAATTCGCGCGGCACTTGGCATCGGGCTGACACTCGTTGTGCTGATGGTGAGCGCGTGCGCCGCGCCGACGACCGCGCCGGCATCAGCCACGACCGCATCCGCCGCACCCAGCGGCAAGTTGACGGTGTACACTTCGATTCAGCCGGACATGCTCAAGGAAATCGAGCCGGTCGTAAAGCAAAAAATGCCGGGCGTCGAAGTAACGTTCTTTCAAGCCGGCACGGAGAAACTCGTCGCCAAACTTGCCGCCGAAATGGAAGCCGGCAAAGTTGGCGCGGATGTGTTGATGGTCGCTGACCCGGCGTACTATCTGTTTCTAAAATCCAAAGAGATGCTTCTGCCACACAAACCGGCGAACACGGCAGGACTGTTGGGCTTTCAAGACCTCGACGGATATTTTTCCTCCGTGCGGATCATCAACGGCGTGATCGGGTACAACACCAAGTTGGTCAAAGCCGCGGACGCGCCGACCAAGTTCAGCGATCTCAAAGATCCCAAATGGAAAAATAAACTGGGCATGCCCGATCCGACCTTGTCGGGTAGCGCGTTCGGCACGGTCGCTGCGCTCGCGAACAAGTACGGCTGGGATTATTTCAAGGCGATGAAAGACAATAAAATTTTTATCGCCGACGGTCAAGGCACGCTCGAAAAGAAATTGGTCTCTGGCGAGGTCGCGGTCGCGATCATTCTCGAAACGAATATTTTGATCGCGAAAGATCGCGGCGACCCGGTTGAACTCATCTATCCCGAAGATGGTGTCGTCGTGTTGCCCAGCCCGATCGGCATCATCAAAACTACGGCGAATCCGAATGCCGCGAAAGCGATGGTGGATTTCTGGTTCACCCAAGAAGGGCAAGAGACCATCGTCAAAGGATGGATGCACTCGGTGCGTTCCGATTTGCAACCGCCGAAAGGCGCGCTCTCGCTCGCCGAGTTTAGCAAACGGCAATTGCCGGTGGATTGGCAAAAACTCGCGTTCGAGATCGGTCCGCTCAAAGACGCCTTTACCAAAGTGATGCAACCGTAATTCAAAACCCTCAAGGTCGCCGTGACCTTGAGGGTTTACCTCGGAATCATTTATGAAACGTCTGCTCGCATTTTTGCGCGACCCGAAATCCATGTTGATCGCCGCGGGGATCGTGTTGCTGATCTGGTTCGGCGTGTTTCCGATCGGTTTGCTCGTGCTCAAAGCGTTCCAGGTCAAGCAGGGCTGGGGCTTGGATAATTTTGTCGCGATGTACGCCGACGCCAGCAATTTGCGCGCGATTGGCGTCACGATTCAAATCGCGTTGCTCACGATGCTCGCGAGTTTGCTCGCGAGTATTCCGCTCGCATGGTTGGTCGCGCGCACGAATTTGCCGGCAAAAGGATTATTGCGGACGCTCGTCGTCGCGCCGTATATGGTGCCGCCGTTCGTCGGCGCGATTGCGTGGACCTATCTGGCGAATCCGCGCGTCGGGTACCTCAATCGCATTCTGCGCGCGCTATTCGGCGAAGACGCGTTGACGGTGGACATTTACGGCGTCGGCGGCATTATTTGGGTGCAAGCGATTTTTTATTTGCCGCTGTCATTTCTCGCGGTGTCGCACGCGCTCAAAAAGATGGACCCGTCGCTCGAAGAAGCCGCGCGCATGTGTGGCGCGAGTTGGTGGCGCACGTTGCGCGATGTCACGCTGCCGTTGATGGCGCCGAGCATTATCGCGGGCGGCTTGCTCGTGTTCGTCGCGGTCAGCGCGACGTTCGGCGTGCCGGCGATCATCGGCTTGCCCGCCGGCGTCCAGGTTGTTACGACGCGCATCGTGCGTTCGGTGTACGTGGGCACGCCTGAAGCCCTGCGCCAATCCACCGCGATGGCTGTCGTGCTGATGGGAATGGCGCTCGCGATTTTGGCGTGGGCAAACTGGTTCACTTCGAAACGCCAATACACGACCATTACCGGCCGCGCCGCGCGTTTGCAAACCGTCGCGTTGGGTAAATGGCAAAATCCGGTTGCTATCCTCGCATTCAGCGCGCTCGCAATTTTCACGCTGGTGCCATTGGGCAGTATGCTATTGACGACCTTTGTCCGCACAATGGCAGAACCGCCGGGCTTGGACAACTGGACATTGAAAAATTGGCAAGCGATCCTCAGCGCGGATAAAACGTGGAACACGCTGCGCGTCAGTTTCCTCCTGGCAATCACGACTGCCACGCTCGGTTTGATTATCGGTTTTCTGATTTCGTACTTTAAAGTGCGCACGCATCATCCTTTGCGGCAAGTTCCCGATTGGATCATCACGTTCACGTACGGCACGCCGGGAATCGTCATCGCGCTCGGCGCGATCGTCGCGTTTTCCGGCGCGTTCGGGTTGAATCTGTACGGCACGCTCGCGATTTTGATCGTCGCGTATCTCGCGCGGATGCTCGCGTATGCCGTTCGCACGCTCAACGCCGCGCTGGAACAGATTCATCCCTCGCTCGAAGAAGCCGCGATTTCGTGCGGCGCGGATTGGGCGCGCGCGACGCGCGATGTGACGCTTCCGTTGTTGGGGCCCGCGCTGATCAGCGCGTGGTTTCTCGTATTCATTCGCGCGCTCTACGAACTGACAATGTCAGTTTTGCTTTACAGCACGACAACGATGACCGCAGGCGTGTATCTGTACGATCTCGAATCGTACGCGGATCCGCAATCGTCCGCCGTGTTATCCGCGCTCATTTTGATTCTCGTGCTCGGCAGTAGTCTATTGATGCAATGGGCGACCAAAGGCAAGGTCGCGCTTTAGGAGGCACTGTTGGAACAACCTGGGTTGGCGCACGCGCGTGCCGAAGCACTAATTCTAGATGACTTGTGCAAAGAATTTGAAGGGACCGAGCAAGAAGGCGTCGTCGCGGTGAATCACGTTTCGCTGACGATCCAACCGGGTGAATTTGTTACCGTGCTCGGACCCTCCGGGTGCGGCAAGACGACCACTCTGCGAATGATCGCCGGGTTTGAAAAGCCGTCGCGCGGCAATGTTTTTTTGGGCGCGCGCAAACTAAACGCTATGCCGCCGGACAAGCGCGAAATGGCGATGGTGTTTCAAACATTCGCGCTCTGGCCGCATATGACGGTGTATGATAATGTCGCGTACGGTTTACGCGTGCGCCACACGCCCACCGCTGTGATCAAAAACAGCGTCGAGATGGTTTTGCATTTGATGAACCTGGTCGGCGTCGAGAAACGATTGCCGAGCCAACTATCCGGCGGACAACAACAACGCGTCGCGCTCGCGCGCGCGCTAGTGATGAAACCCCAAGTGCTCTTATTCGACGAACCGCTTTCGAATCTCGATGCCAAACTGCGTGTGCAAATGCGCATCGAGATTCGGCGACTCCAACAGCGGCTGGGCGTCACCGCCGTGTACGTTACGCACGATCAAGCGGAAGCGATGACCTTGTCGGATCGGATCGTCGTGATGCACCAGGGACGCGTCGAGCAAGTCGGCACGCCGGCGGAAATCTATCAAAAGCCGGCGTCAGTCTTTGTCGCGGATTTTATCGGGCGCGCGAACTTTATCGAGACGCGCGTCGAGAGCACCCACAACGGAACCGCGCGCGTAACCGTGTTCGGGCGCACGTTGAATGTGCCTTATGCCGGCGAATTGCGTGCGGGCGACGAAGCGTACGCGATTCTCCGCCCGGAGGCAGTGCAGTTGAGCCAAACCACCGGCGACGCGCGCGGCGAAATTCGCCAAGCCACCTATTTGGGTTCGCAGGTCGAATACGACGTGGAAACCGGCGAGCGCACCTTGACGGTGATCGATCACGAACCGTGGGCAGGACACGTGTTCAGCGAAGGCACATCCATCGGCATCACTTTTCACGAAGCAAGTTTGCATCTGTTACCGCGCCCAAACGCGCACCATTAAGCACAACCCGAAGGATGCCCGAGAATCCTTTGAGTTGTGCTTTCCAGCTGGCGCGCGGCTTTTTTTGTGTTCGGCGGCGTTGTGGTATAATAGCCGCATAGGGTAGCAAATTTCCAATTTGCCGCCATTCGCATTTTGCATCTCTGCTCTGCGCTCGCCGTGGATGCCAAAGCGTTGTTCAACGCCAAGATGAAAAAGAACTGGGAGCGCCCGTACAAGTACAACACGGTGCGCGGAGGTTGGCGGAATTTCAGATTTCAGATTGCAGATCGCAAATTGAAAATCTGAAATCTGAAATCTGAAATGAGAGAACGACTCTATCGCGTTCAAGCGATCATTCTCAAGCGCACAGATGCCGGCGAAGCCGATCGGCTGTTGACCGTCCTGACCCCCGATCTGGGCAAGTTGCGC
>CAIKBD010000232.1 GCA_903825565.1 uncultured Anaerolineales bacterium
AAAGCGCCGCGCGATGGTCGTGCCAGCGAGGTAGAAATCGGTTGGAAACCGATTCACGCAACTCGGTTCACCGAGTTTTCACCTATTGAGCCGCCGTTTTCAAACGACGGCGGTAGCACCCAAAAATTTGACGCACACCCACGCCCTATACCTCGAGCAGAGAGCAACCGAACATTTCGCGTCTCTCTGTATCCGCAACAACGCTAACGTCGTAAAACCTGAAAATCAATACTCAAATAGACATCGGACATTAATCTGGTGAATATCCGCACTAACTTTGAAAATTGATTCCACAGATAGATAACCAGCTCACCTCACGCGCCTTGAGTTGGCGTTGGGTGTAAAATACGTGTATGGATAATTTACTTGATTTGTACAGCGATTACTTGCTCAGTTCTTTTGGGCAAACGACAGCGACCGGATTAGCCACCTTGATGAAAGGGCAGATTAGCCACGATCAAATCACACGCATGCTGGCGCACAAGCCCTATGGTTCGGCTGATCTTTGGAAGATCGTCAAACCGTGTCCGTCAGATGCAATGTGATAACGGGGTGATGATTGTGGATGATAGTATTGCTGAGAAACCCTACACCGATGAAAACGACATTATCTGTTGGCGCTGGGATCATGCCCAGAATCGTGCCGTGAAAGGCATCAACTTTGTCTCCTTGCTCTACCATAGCCAAGCAGTCTCGTTGCCAGTAGGGTTTGCACTAATTGCCAAAACCGAACGCTATGTTGCCCCCAAGGACGGCAAAGACAAACGCCGTTCCCCCGTGAGCAAGAATGAGCATTACCGCACGTTACTGGAACATGCCGTGCAGAACCAGATTCCCTTTCGGTATGTTGTGAACGATGTCTGGTATGCCTCTGCTGAAAATATGATGTTTATCAAGCACGCCTTGCACAAGGAGTTTGTGATGCCTCTCAAAAGTAATCGCAAGGTAGTACTGAGTCTGGATAACAAACGCCAGGGTCGTTATGTCCAAGTCGGGACGCTGGAACTTAAACTGAATGCCACGACCATCGTGTATCTGGAAGGCGTTGATTTTCCTGTGGTCGCTTTTTCGACCTTGCGCGAATTGCAACCGGTTCAGCTTGCCGCGTAAGGTGAGTAACTAGATAATCGTTAATGCACGTGCCGGATTATGTGTGAGAATCTTTTCGATCTCAGCTTGGCGGAAACCCATAGCCCGCATCAATGGAATCACTCGCAAGGGAATATGGTGTAAGCCTGGCCCACCATACTTGGACAGACGTGACTTGGTGCAACAGTCATGTGCCATGAGTAGCCGATCAAGATATCCATCTTCCATCATCCAAAGCATTCGATCAACTCGCGTAGCATCATTGGGCCAGGTGGGTGGATACCAACTATGTGAGTCTTCTTTGCCAAAGAGATCAAATTCCAAACAACAACCTGTTTGGGCTAATTCGCGCATAGTCTCACGGTCAAAGATACGGTTGTCTACATGGTCCATAATAGTGCGCGCCGGATCACCGCCAGCTTGTTCGATTAGACGCATCGCTTCCAATGGTGCAGACGAATTGCGACCTGGGTGAACTGTCAGTGCGACTCCCGTCACCTTCTGGGCATGGACTGCCGCGCGAAGCACTTTGGCTTCATCTGGGTGCACAGGCCATGACAAACCAATCTCGCCGATGATTCCCGCACGCACTCCGTTACTACCATCCAAGACTTGCTTGGCTATCGTCTCGGCGATTTCTTCTACCGATTGACGCGCAATCTCAGGCGGATGTGTAACCTGGGTATAATATCCCCCGCCCATAACAACATGGGTATAACTGCCAGCTGAAATCGCGAGTAGACCGGCCGGATCGTATCCCACCCCAACCGAAGTGGCATCTACAATTGTTCCACCACCTGCTCGACGAAAGAGTCCCACTTCTTCAATCGCTTCATCAATATTGTCAATAATGAGATTGGTCCGGTACAAATGCCCGTTCGCCATGACATCGTAGCGATTCTGAAGGGTGATCGGTTGATCCCATTTTGCCCGTTCACTGGGAGTGGCCGCGATCTGGCGAACGGCAAAGGATTGATCTACAAGAAGATGTTCATGTGCCAAGGTCATCCCCAAGGCACTCGGCTCAACTAGTCCGCAGACTGTTTGCACTTTCCCTGTTCTGTTTATGGAAGTATTCTCCATAGGGTTCCTTTCTTAATCACGCATTTCGGTTACTATCCCACTGTAGGGACAGGCGGACTACTCATCTCGTTTACTACTTCCATAAATTGATCCGGGAGATTGTCACTTGGAAACCGCGACAATAAAAGAGGCTCTAGGGAAAGCGATGTTTGCTGTCCAAGAACACATTCGGTTATGAGTTTGCCGGTGATTGGAGCCAAGGTGGTTCCGAGTCCCTCATGTCCGGTGGCGACGAAAAATCCTCCAACCTCCTGAACTGGACCGATAATAGGCAGATGATCCGGAGTATGCGGACGCAGACCTGCCCACACACGGAGCACTCTCACATTTGCGAGTTTCGGAACCAGTCGCTTCGCTCGTGCAGCTAAGGTTGCTACAACATCGATACGCGTGGTTTTGTCAAAACCGACGAATTCGCGCGTGGCACCCATAATGATATTGCCCTCACGTTTTTGTTCTGATGTCACAGCACAACCAAATTGTCGGCGATCCGTTACTGCTCCAAAGGCACTCCCATGTGTCTTGTGCAACCCAGCTTCTTGAATCTTGTGGCGATAGAGGCGATAGGGTAGCGCTTCAGTCACAATGACATGCCCCTTTCTCGGGATGACCGGAATGCGCAAGCCGACCATGGCGCCGATCTGGGGCGAATACAAGCCCGCTGCATTCACAACGAACCGAGTTGAAATAAAACCACGGCTGGTCATCACGCCACTTACGCGCCCATCTTGTTCGCGATCGATGCGGAGCACAATAGCACCACAATCTAATGTGGCACCACCGCGACGGGCAACTTCTGCCATCGCCGGCGCAACATAAATAGCTTGGACTGCGGCTTCCAATGGGCTGAACGATGCCCCGAACGCTTCTGGTGAAACATTCGGTTCAAAATCAAGTAAAGCTTGTCTATCTAGAAAATGACATTCGATACCTTCAGCTTGCATTGCCTCAACTTGATGATAGACAGCTGGCAATTCATCCTCGGTCATTGCCACCGTGAGTTGTCCCGGCACTTCGTATTCGATATCAAATGGTAATTCTTTGCTTAGATTTTCCCATAGTTGAAGGCTGGCAAGGCCAAGACGGAGTTCAAGAGGAGTATTGTGCATGAGTGCCAAACCACCATGCGAAGCACGCGAAGTGCCAGATGCAAAATAATCTCGTTCGATCAGATGGACATGCAGTCCCGCTTTGGAAAGAAAGTAAGCACAGGCGGAACCGACTACGCCACCGCCAATCACGACCACATCAGCTGTATCGCTCATCACTATCCTCCTGCCGAATTTTCCAATAAAAAGACACTAGGATTCTGTGCGCAAATTTGCCAGAGTCCGCTCTTCCACATCTTCGAGATGTTGACGCATTGCTGCGCGTGCCCTATCAGCATCACGTTGCTTGATACATTCAAAAATATGTTTGTGATATTCTATGCTTCTGACGTTTCCCCCATGAGCGACATCTTCACTTCGTTCGCGACTAGTGCGCAGCTGATGTTTGATGGAAGAAAGCATTTTTAACATCACAGCGTTATGGGCCGCTTTGGCCAAGGCTTGATGAAACGCCAAATCAAGTTCACTTGTTTGTTTTTGTTCGAGTGCTGCTATTTCGTACTGTTTAAGCATACGTTCGATATAATGCAAATCTTCCGCGGTTGCGCGTAAACAAGCCAATCCAGCAACTTCGACTTCAAAGATTTGCCGTACTTCGAACAATTCTTCAAGAGATTCTTTCTCGACCAAGACGGTTAAAGCCGCATAATCCACCACCGTATTAATGCTTGCCGATTTGAGGATGGACCTTCTACCAGAACGGACATCAATGTAACCCAACGTCGCTAGAGCTTGGAGTGCTTCACGGATGCAAGAACGGCTTACATTAAACATTACAGTCAACTGGCGCTCAGAAGGTAGCGTATCTCCTTCCTTGATCGATCCATTTTTGATTTGCGCCAAAATTTGATCAATTACTGATTGAGTTAAAGTCAATTTTTGTGCAGAAATAGCTTCCATATAGTCCTTTTGGTCTGCCTGTCAGACCTGTTAGAGAATAACACTAGTTGAATTATTTGTCAATACCTAAATTTCGCCCAAATTGATGGTCACGGTTTTGTCCGTGAGTAATATCCGAAGTCCTTTAACAATATCCAGAATCATGGGTTCGTTTCGATCCAGAACGATGTCGGTTACCTTGCCATCGGGAGATAAGGTGACACGACCACGTGTTTGAAATACATCGCGCACCATCCGCACAATGCCATACCCAGCGAAGCGGTCACTCGTTTCCGACAGCCATTGCCGCGCCCAGATGACCACGTTGTGTGCGACGCTCGCCAACAACACGACGACTTGTTGGGCGGTAAATTGACGCTTGTTGCGTTTGGTCAGTCCGAGATCTTGTTTGTCGCCTTTGATTTGAATCTCGACCCCACCGGCACGCTGGTCGTAGCAATACACGTAAGCCAGGAGTGCGGTGGCGGCATCTTCCGCCAGGAGCCTGGGGCGATCCAGCAACTCCAGCACGTCCGCGGCGGACAGTGTGGTGATCAACACGGCGTAGCCCCAGCCCCCATTTTTCTTACGGGCGCGCACCGCAATCTGCGTGGTCGCACGCACATATGCCTGCGGTTGGAGCACTAATCCAACTTCGCGCCCTTTCACTTGTGGATCGGGATACCACACTTGGACGCTCTGCGCCAAGCGTGCGGCTCGGATCGCGGAATAATCTTTGGTCAGCAACTGGCAGTCTCGTTCGCGGATCCAGTTGACATCATCTGCACTTCCTCCACCCGCATCAATGCGCCACAGAGTGCGTTGGCGTTTCGGCGCATCCAGACCCAGAACGTCTTCCGCCGCCTGAATCAAGGGTTGCAACGCCATGGTCAGTCGAATTTGCCGGCATAGACTTGATCGACGACGACCTCATCGTAGCGTGCGGCGGTCACACGCGCGAGTTGTCGCCCACGCCGATTGCGCTGTCGGGCAAAGTAGCCCTTGGTGCAGAGTTCGGCTTTCTTGCCCGCCGGTAAGCCGCTCATATCGGCATCCAGGATTTGCCAGTGTTTGGCGTAATCGTGTTGGTAGCCGTGACTAAACCGTTGATAGATCGTTTTGGCAGCCACTTGCAGTTCGGTGACATTCTGTTCGGTGGCACAATTGATGGTTTCGCTAATGGTTGATTGTTCAGCACAGGCGGCGCGACCCCACGCCCGTTGGAGCGCACGATCGGGGCGGACGCGCTTGTTTGTTTCGACTAGTCCATGCGAACCTGCCAACATCGAGATGAAGGCATCCTGCAATTTCTGCGCCGGCGTGTAGTGAACGACCTTCTGAGCAATATGTACGCCCGTCGCAATCGGATCGAATAAATGAATGGTTTGTAATTTCAAATCAACCACAACCAGAGCCGCCCGCTGACTGAATGGACGGAGATTCGGTTTCGTGTTAAAGTGCTTCATGGTGATGTGCCCTCCTGGGATAGATGGAGTTGGACATCCTAGTTCTATCACAGTTGGGGCATCACCGCTTACATTTGAGTAGCCCAATCATGACCGCTAATTTGGGCAAAATTTAGGTACTGAATCGTGTGAAAGAAACCCAGGTATGGATCAAGACCGACGATTTGCGCCATCGTATTCAGATCGCGTTGGAGAAACGCGTACACGAAACTGAGCAAGGCATTCACGGGATCGCGTGAAGGGCGATACTCCCGCGCGTTGAAGCCATAATCGTTCTTGAGCAATACTTTGAACGCGGGCCAGTACCACGCCCCCGCGTGTCCCTCAAACCCACGTAACGAATCGGCATTGTCTGTCGTCTGCGCGCCACGGATCGTTTCGGCAATGCCGGCAATGCCCCGCTCGATATTGGCGTGAGCCGTCCGCGCATTGACGAGTAGCGTCCGTTGGTTCGCCAACTTGCCGAGCACAATCTGCCGGGCGAGCGTCAAATTGGCGGCATCACTACTCATCAGTTGCAATTGCTTGACGCGCAAATCCGCGTGGGGGCTGGTGGGCGGCTGGAGCGAGCCCAGAGCCGTGCCCCGCATCGTCGCAAAGGTCACGCCGATGCCGGCGCGCAACAAGAGCGCGGTCGCCGGTTGGGTGAGTTGAATATTGCCCATCACGACCAAGTGTTCCAAATCGTGCAGGGGCACTTGGCTAACAATCGCGTGCTCCTTCGTTACGAGCAACCGCTCGCCTTGTTTGCGCACGACCGTGCCTTGTTCTCGAATGTAAATCGTCGTCATGCTTTGCCCTCCGGCGCGAATCCGCGTCCACCCCGGCAAGGCGCACCGAACGTCAGCGCGCCCCTATCGTCCGGTTGGGCGAATTGCTGAACATACCACTTTACTCGTCCCGCGTTGGCTTGCGCGCGCCGGGCGAAATGGCATAGTGTTTGTTTCCCACAAAAAAAATCCCCAGAAACGCAAATCCTTCGTCGAAATGCGTGATGCGCGTCTTGGTCGGATTGACCAAGAGTTTAAGTTTATCCAAAGCTTGGGTAGCGCGTTCCAACGCAATTTCGGCGTCCGCTTTTTTCGCGCTCAAGATAACCCAGTCGTCGGCATAACGAGCCAATGCCAGATTTTGCCGTGTCAGTTCCACGTCAAACGCGTGCAAATAGATATTCGCCAACAGCGGCGAGATCACTCCGCCTTGAAACGTGCCCACTTTTTTTTCTGTTGTGGCATTTCGTTAAACACGCGCGCGGTGGGCCATTGCGCGATCAAGCGCAAGAGCCGTTCATCGTGCAGATCGCGCGCCAGCATGTTGAGCAACAAGCGATGATCAATGCGCTCGAAACAATCCTTGATATCGCCGTCTACGACCCAACGCCGTCCGCTGTCGCGTTGCGCCTCGACAAACGTCACGGCATCCTACGCCGAGCGACTCTAAATCAACGAGCCTATGCCAGCTTCCTCAACCAATGCTTTAAATCGAGAACGCGACCGTGTATTCATCATATTGCTCACCTCTTCTTTCTTGCTTTTTATGGGTATCCTAATCCAATTGGGAGGAAATGTATATCCGCTGGGCGGGTGATTCCCGTCTCATCCTCGAGACGGACCATTCCTAATTCTTTCTTACCTGGTTTTCGCTCGAAATTTGGCATATCGACAAAACGCGTTTTCTCACAAATCACTGCAAAATTACGAGACGAAACGACTCTCAAAGGGTGCAGATTTGCTGAAGATATCATTGAGCCGTTTTGATGGTCTTTTTGCGAACGGGTGTGCGAAAAAATTTGCCGATGCCCAGAATTTCGGGTGAAAAACGCACTACTGACATCTTGTCGATGTGCCGATTTTCGGGCGGGATTTAGGTCTTACACTTCCGGTTAGAAAGATAAAGGCAGAGGTTTGGAATAGTACAACCATTTGTTGACTATTCATTCCACTGCCTTCAAGCGTCCCTAAAATTGTATCCAGGCTTGCGACTACTGCATCCACTACTCCAATATTTCGATCCAGTCCTTTACTCGCCGCGTCTGCCCCATCCCCTGCGTCGTCTTGTGCCCCGTGCCGCAAAATTCCGCGTACGATGCCAGCGCATTCAGCGGCGCGATGCCGCCGCGATCTGTCTGCTGGCGCATTACACTGTACTGCGCCGTGCCGACACAGCCGACTTGGATGAAATCCTTGAACTTGACGATGCGCGATTCGAGATTGAATCGGGTGACGGCGACCGATGCTTGCAACCATGCGAGCCACGCGTCTGCGATTTGCACCGGCGCCGGCGCGAACGCGTTCCAGCGCGCGAGGTAACTGGCGAACACCATCACCGGATCCGGCAGAGAATAGTGCATGTCGTGCGAGCGAAAACTCGTCGGCGAGTCAAAGCGCAGAATAATGTCCGGCGTTTCGTCTGCCGCGTTGGCAATGTGCGCGTACGATTTTTGCGTGAGGCGCGGTGCGTCAGCAAATTCAAGCGTCGCCCACGCGATGCGCACCTGGGGTTGTTGCGCGATGCCGGTTTGCAGTGCGGGCAACAACGCGTCGTCGAGCAGGGTGATGCGAAAATGCGCAACCTCGCCCGCGCGTGTCAGCGGCGAGACGGTGTACGGTTTGGGGTCGTGCTCATCGTGGACGCGCTTGGCAAGCGCCGCGTCCCCGCATTCCAGCCACTGGAAAAAGGTGGCGTGAAGCGCGGGGACGCAGTTCTCCGGCAGGTTTTGCGCGCGCGCGGCGAGGGTGAAGGTGAGGGAGGTGGGCATGGTTTATTTCGGGTTGTTGGTTTGCTTGGGATCAGGTTTGCACACCAGCAAACGAACACCAGTTTTATCATTCGTCACTCGAATCACCTGGCAACGGATTTGTGCATTCTCGGTATATGGTTTACGCCCCAGGTCGGCGACAGGAATATACGCGTATCCCTCTGCCATCACCCAAGAAGGAACCAAAATCTTGAGACTGCCATCGCTGTATTTTTGATGTATCTTGCCGGTGAAAGTATCGCCCGCCACATAGTTTTTGGGGGCATCTCTTGGTGGTGCGGATACATTGACTGGCATCGGTTCTGATTGCTGGGCTGGGCGTGCTTGGCTCGGGCGACCGCGTAAGCGCGTCGGGACAGGTTGATCGGCACGCGCCTGTTCAATCGTCAAGTGCAAAGGATCAGGCAAGACGGGACGCTCTTTGAATTCGTTTGGTTTGATTTTCATGTAGCGCGTGATCTGACTATCTGGGCCTTTCCATTCGAGCATCTTGAGCATCATCTGGATTCGTTCCAAATCGGCGAGGCGCTGGGCTTGTCCTCTTTCGGTTTGATCCATTCGCTCCAGGACGAAATCCTCAAATGCCGCGCGCCAACTTTTTTCGTCTGTGGTCTGAACATCCCCAACATGCCATCCGCCGGTTCCGCATAGCGTCTTGTAGCGTGATTTCCGATTGTATAGGTGTACGGTTGGAACAATTTCCACTGCGCCCATGCCAAGCGGTTTACCCATGCCAAGTTTGTGCAAGTGGTTGGGCGGCAAACGTAACACCCAGAGTAACGCGCCCAATTCAACCGGTGTGAGATTTTCAAAATGGATGTCAAATTCAAAGCTCACATTGTCCTTGACTGGCTGGATGCGCGTGTACTGTTTCGGATGCTCGCGAATGTTCCGTGTGTCGGATTCGGCAATGTCGGACAAACCAATCTCGCCGCGATGCCAATACAACTTGTGTCCCCGAATGATAGTTTCATGGGGCGGTGGACTGGCATAGTAATCCAACTTTAGCTCGGTAACAGGTCTGCCATCTTTGGTCCTGCGCCCGGTGTCTACGGCGTCCGGCTCTTGTTGCGTTAGATAATGCTGAAACGTTGTTGGCTTTGGCGCGGCAAGAATTTTAGGAGTGATGGGCGATGGGGTGAGCCATACCGCATCTCCTCTTGCCGTCGTGGTCGCATCGCTGAAAAATACTCTGCCCGCATGCGCTTGGCGTTTATCTTTTTCCTCGCGCGGCACGAAACCGAAAATGGCTTCGGCGAGATCGGTTTGATTTTCTGGCTGGAGCTGTGACGGGACAAATTGTTTGGGCGAAGCGTGATAGGGCAAACGGAACAGCATCACATGCCCAAAGAACACCAGCCGATCATTTTCAAGCAAGTAAAAGACCGGCTGACCATTTTGCAAGACGCCAGACGCGCCCAGCAACTTTTCTTGTTCCGGGCTAATTTGATCGCGATACGCTTGCACGAGAACATCATCCACAACAATCGGTTCGGCGGATTCCTGCTCGGGAAAAATAACCGCCTCGCGTTGTTTCTTGTTCATTGGTCCCGATAGCGCCAAGCAAGCTTCTTGATAACCGGCGGTCTTTTTTGCTCGCGCTTCAGTGACGGGTGTATATTTTATTTGATACACACCATCGCGCACCGGTTGGTAATCATATTTGCCCAGTTTGATCCAAATCCGTCGCGCATTTTTGCAATGCGGCACCAATTGCAATTGTGCGACTGCCTGAGCGAGTTCCTCTGCCTCCTGCTCTTTTGATCGTTCGACTTGATCCGGCTCACGAACCAGCGCACGGAGAACATCGTGATGGATGCGCGCGAAGGTCACACCATCTATCATTTGTGCCGGCTTGATCTCCCACCGATTGCCGTGCTTGTAAAGATAACCGGCTTGCATTTTGGGCGTAAAATGATTTTCTCCGTCATCCCGCATCAACTGGTCGCGGTAGAAAGCGCCCAGTTTCGAGGTATCGCCTACGGCACGGAAAATCAATGGCGAGTTAGTGACCGGTTGGATCTTGCTGTAACTTGAAATTTCCACCAGCGAACGAATCATCCCCCGCAAACTGCTACCTGGAATCACAGGATAGGCGATATTCTGGACAGCAAAAAATTGGGCGCGTTCATTGATAGTTCGCTCAAGCTCTTTTATATGCGTGTCACGTTCGGCGGAGGGCGGATTCCGTTTCATCCGTTCAATCTCGTCCATCAAATCGCCGATACCGGTTTGTCCATACATCGCATAATTCTTTTGGGTCATCATGGCACGTACATAGAGCGGCGTTTTGGTCGTCAGCGTACAATGGATAGTACCAGTATAATTGGTATAAATATCCTGGCGCGGTACGTTATCTACGGTTACCACTTTTTCCGGTAGCGGCACAAAATTGTACGGCGCAGAGGCCCAATACTGGAACCGATTTTTCTTATCCGTTCGATATTCTGTTGGATTTACATGTTTCGGATTCATGCCTTACCCCTTTCCGCAATTTCCAGGTTGACCAATCGGCTCAAAGCAATCCGCGCGCGACCGGCGGAATCGTATTCGACGTAATGGCGCACGCGCAAACCGAGCCGCGTTTTGGCATCCGCACCCATTGGCGGAGCATGGCGTAGACCTTGTTGCCCTTCTTGCATCTGCGTAAAATCACCACGGGTCTCTGCGCCGGCACCCCAGAGCCATTGCACTTCTTCGATATCATCCGGCTGTTTCACCGCGCCGTCGGCGATCAGGCGCGCCGCAAACTTGTCTGGGGCAACTTGCCAAACGAACAATTCGCCGGCGAGACCAAACAAGCGCGCATCGTGCAAAATTTGCGCGTCAAGTTCCAAACCATCCCGCTGAAACACTCCCTGATCCGAAGAGAGAGCGAGCGTGGTGCCGTCGTACTTGCCCCAAATGACCCCGGTCTCGACGTGAGCCAGCAAGAAGGTCAAGCCATATTGCTTGGCTCGCGCGGCGAGCCAAGCTCGCGGACCATCTGTAAATTCCACTACGATCTCTTGCCAGCGTTGCGTGTTATCCATCGTCGTTACCTCCCCGTGTCTGCGGTTTCCAATCGCGGAATGTCTCCACAAACTTTTCCAAGCCCGCCGCGTCCTCAACCTGTATACCAGTTTTTCCTTCCGGTAAGATCGTCCAATGCTTGTCTTTGTAGGTAATATCCGCGCGCGCGCCTTTTAGCCGTCCGCGCCCCACACTACTTTCCCCGCCCAAAGGCAGATCACCCGTCCACAAATCCTTGAGCAAGAGCAAAAGCAAACCGACTTGCGCGCGAAACTCGTCATCGTCATCGTTCGCATCCCACGCCTGTTGCAAGGTGAGATGAATCGCAATCGCATCCGCCGCGCCATCACCCCAGACCGGCTGTTCGCTGAACAGGGCTTGAGGAAATGCACCGCCGGTAAAACGATCAATCGCCACGCGGCTCTGCACCAGCGTGGGAATTCCCTTGATCGGTTTTTCTTTGACGATCACGCGGCTCCCACTTGGTTTGTCCTTGCTTGATTGAATCCGTGTGCCGAAGAGCGCGTCAACTAACAAATGACCATTGGCTTGGTGAATCGTGTTGGCAATCCGCAATGCGCGTCCGCGCAGTGCGCCGGCGATACTTGTGCCGGGCAAGATGGGTATCTCGGTTCCGTCGCGCCACGAACGCAGGTGCACAAAATCCGGCGAATTTTTCGTCCCGCTGTCCGAGCGAATGAGCAACGAACCATCCAATTCAAAGCGCGCGTCAATCGTAAACGTTTTACGCGCATCGGGGGCATCCAGCGCAAGCTCCGTAAACCACTCGGCAATCTTGGCTTTCGGTTCGCCCTCAATTTTAGGATTGTGCGTCAGCCAACCAACGACTCCGTCCGCGTCCGCCATTTTATAGTGCCGCACGCGCCATTCACTCACAATGCACTCGCCCAAGCCGCGACGCTTGCGTAGCCCCAGCCCAATCTTGCCTTCTTCCAAACCTTGCAAGGCAATGATAAATGCGGGCAAGAGATCGTCGCCCTCGTCGGCGCACAAAAACTCAAACGAGAGCGTGAAGGTTGTACCGGCAGACAGCAATTCGTAATCGAATTTCTTGCCACCATGCTCGTCTTGCTCTACCGTGCGCGTCTTGGGAGCAATCGCCACACCATCGCGCAATTCGACCCGCGCGCCTTGCGCCGGCGGAGTGCCCAGCGCATCATCAACGATCAACCAACTATGCACGGTCGCCTTTTTCTCTGGGTCGGAGTCGTCGAGATGACCAAAGAGTTTTTCGGCGTGCGATTGCGGTCCCTTTTTGCGATCTTCTTTCCAACGGAATCCCTTGTCGTGTTCGCGCAAATAGTTGCGGAGCGCGCCGGCAATGGACGCGCCGGTGAGAAGTGGGCGTTGGCTATCGAATGGATCGTACAGCAATGGAATGTCGGTCAGCCCTTCCGCGTCGCCGTTTCCAAATGACGCCGGGGTTTTCAACGTCAACGTGCCGGTAATGTAAATTCGTTCGCGGATTCGCCGACTATTGTTCCACTGTGGTTGGTCACTCATTTACGGCCTCCTTCGCGTTGACGTTTGGCGGTTTTGACGGCTTGCTTCAACACACCCTCCAGCAAACGTGCCACCATCTTGGCACGCACGTCTTGCGTCGAAACACTGACTCCTGCTACCGTAACTTGGAATTTATCTGGATCAAACTCGGTGGGGTGTTGCGCTTGACCTTCGAGCCATTCGCGCAAAGGCAGAACGCCGATGCGCGCGGTTTCCCATTGCCGTTGCGATAACTTGGACAAATCCCGGAAATGCTCCGCGATCAACCCCAGGTTGCCGGTTTGCCATGCTTGCCGCGCGACAAGTTGCACCCGCGCCAGTTGCGCCGGGCTGGGTAAATTTTTCAATTCACCGTCGGCGGTCAAGGCGTTGACGCGCGCGATTAAATGCCGTTCGAGTTGCGCTTGCAATTTACGTTCCGCCATCGTTTCAGCGAGTGGGCGACTGATAGGTGATAACTCGCCTGAATCGGCTGGTTTGATGGGACGTCGCGGCATTTTGCTTTGTTCAAGCGTAGTTTGCAAATTCAAGTTCACCGCCACACGCCCGAACCCTTCCGCGCGGCGCTCACCGATCCCGCGCGCGGCGAGTTGTTCCAAGACAGAGCGATGGGTGGACTCGAATACGAACACGCTACCCATTTCAATTGCCCACGCCTGGGGTAACGGCAAGCCCCAGGTGCGATTGAATCCGCCGACCAGGCGCATCCGATGAAAGACCTCGCTGGGCGACGCGCCGACCAGCGCCGCGAGATCGTTATCCGCTTGACCATGCTTGCCGCGCAAAATCACATCGCTCAAGCAAGTCAGCGTAACGAACTGGCTATCGGTTGCAGCGCCTGGATCCGGTGAGTATTCCGTCCACCCGTCGGGATCGCTCGCTTGGCAGATTTCGACTGTGCCATAGCCCGCCGTGTGCGAGCCGCCAAAATGGAATATGCCAGCGAGAAGCGGCTGTAGCTTTTCAAGTTGACTCGCGTCAGCGGAGCAAATCGCCCCGGCGAAAATTTCCCCTGCGTCAATCGTGTCATAACGATAAACCTGGGACAGACCAACACTCTTGCGACTGCGCTCGCTACTGGCGTTGTGAACCATAGTCCGCATCGCCGGCGATCCGAGTTGCGCGGTGGCTGTGCCGCGCCAGTAAAAATCGCCGCGCGGTGATTTGAATGAGCCGTTTTCGTTTTCACCCGGCGCTTGAATCGCGAAATCTTGAATGGACGCATCCGCGTTCTCTTCCTTGTCTTTGGTTACAAACCAGGAGAGCGGTTTGGGAAGCAAGCGTGTGCGATTCAGGGGATACGCGGGATAAGCATTCAAATAACAAACGGTGCCATTGAAAAACAGGGTCTGCATTTCCGAGCCAGCAACATTCGCCGCGTGATCGCGCAGATAACGCCGAATCAACGCGCCGCGAATGACGCTCCCCGGAATAAAGGGATAACTGGTCGCGCTGTTTGGCTCGCCACTCTGGGTTTGCGCGGCGAGCAGAGGTTCGCTGAGTCGAATTTCAAATGTGAGCGCTTGCACCACGCACCTCCTCGGCAAATGTCTGCATCCACAATTTGGAAACCGGCTCAAGACCGGTTGACGCGTCTGGCGCAACGGGATCCTGGTCGTACAATTCGGCAGTCAGTTTGCCACGCCCGCGATTTCGTCCGGTGCCGGCGCGCCGAAACGAAGCGACGGATGCCGCAAGCAGTGGTTTAACTTGCGCCGGCACGTTCTCCAGCGTCGTCGTAAAATCAAGCGCGGCAAAAAACACCGTGTCACGCAGAATCACACGCATCGAGCGGAGCGTGTCGTCCAATGGCGCGCCGGTTGCGGCATCCATCGCCGTTTGGCGGCGCAACGCCGTGAGCGCGTTGAGATTCGCCGCGCGCAAGATTCCCCATTGACGCGCTCGCTCCTTTTCATTCGGCGCGTTTTCCGCCGCGCGAAATTCTTCGACAAGCTTGGCGCGCAAATCCTGGGGAAGGCGCGCGTCGCCCACACGCATCTGGCTGGCTTCGCTGTGCCCGCTCCCGGCTTCGCCAAAGAGAAATTGCGCGGCATCTCGCCAGTGTTCGAGTTTGTGCGCGTCGCTCTGCCAAGTTTGAGCAAGCGCGAACATTACTTCGGCGCACTCTGCTCCCAGCAAACCCTTGAGCGTTTTGCCACTGATGAATGGCAAACCGTACCGGTCGTGTTGCACTTCGTCATCCACGACACCCGCCGACCCATCCCCTCTGCCAAACGTCGTGTCGCTTTGCAACTGGATTTTAAGCCATAAACGAGTTGTCATATTGATTGCTCCTGCCGATTAAAGCGCGGCGAAAAAATCGCATGCTTCCAGCGCGTCAAAGTACCCGCAATGCTCACTGCTCCAACCTTGAGTTGCCATTTGGGGATAGGCATCAATCGGAGGTAAAGCGCCGATGCGATAGTTAGCAATGAATTGTTTGACCCCGTCCTCGTCCAGACGCAAGGCGTCTTGCAACGCCTTGATCTTGTTGCGGCGTCCCGCCCATTTGCCCTCCGGTCGCGGCTTGGTGAATTCCTGCATCACCTTGGCGAACGTTTCCCACGATTGCCAGTGCGCCGGCTGACCCAGAACCAGCGGACGTTGAAGCAGTGAATTGCCTTTCTGCGACACGTACTCGCGTGCGCGAATGTCCGCCAACGACTCCATCACGCCGCTCGTCGAAACGTGCCAGTCGAATGCCGAGAGATGCGCGTCCTGATTCAATTCCTGAATTCGCAATTTCGCCTGATGTGCAAGACTGGCGGCGAGTTGGTATGCGCGCGAAAACGGGAAATGAGATTTGACGATGGCGATGCCTGCCCGCGCATAAAGCGGATCGCCGGTCGGTTGCTGGGGATCGTCAGTCGGTTTCGGCAGATTGCCTTCCCCAAGTTTTTGGAGGAAGAACGCGGCGAGCGACAACCCCAAGCGACCATCCGTCACAAAGGTCGTATCATCTCCGCCAAAAACAATCAGCCGAAAAGGAAAGCGATCTTCGTCCGGGGTTGCCGTGATGCCGGCGTATTTGCCGTTTTGATAACTGGCAAGTAATCGCTGGGTTGTGGCTTGCACCGCCGCTTTGCCTTTTTGATTGACCGCATCGCTCAATGCGCGCAGATGCTTGATGTAATCGGCGTTGTTGGGTTGCGCCGGATATTGTTCCGCGATGGCTTGAAAGCGTTTGCCCATGCAATTGCCATCGGTATGCACAACCGCAATGTAGCTGGCTTTGCCCTTTTCACCGAACTGATCGAAATCGTAAACAAATTCCTTGTCGTCCGGGATGCCGCACAGGACACGATGATGCCGATCCGCCGGAATGAATTTTTGCTCGCCTTCAACCACCGGCTCAAAGTGACGCAGTTTGTGTTTGACCACTTGAGAAACCAGCCGTCCATCGAAATCACGTCCGACGACGGGCAAACCGGTAAATTCACAGGCGGCGGTCACACTCACCCCGGTCAAAGGGGTGTCGGTCGCGCGCGCATGTTTACGCCGGACTAGGTCGCGGCGCAATTGCTGGTGGATTTGGGCAAGCGATGCCCTTGGGTCATCCCAGTCGAACGTTGCCGATTCGATCACGAGCGACAATCCGCGCGCATCACCCAACACCTGGCGTGTCAGTTGCCGCGTGAAATCTTTGGCGAGTTGCGTGCTATCGCCGGCGAAAAGCGCCAGCGCATTGCCGCCGCCGGCGTAGATAACTTCGGCTTGGGCGGTATCGTCGGCGATGGTTTGCGCGCCAAACTTTAACTCGAATGCATTCTTGTTCCAGACCACATTCGTGGCAATTCCTTGCGCGTGCAAAGCGCGGGCTAGCCATTCAGTCGTTGCGCGCGTCACTGATTCGGATGCGCCAACATTCTGTCGCAAGTTGTTACTGCCAAAGATGTACTCTTGAATTCCTACGGTTTCGATGTGCGTTAGTGTTACAGGTCTCATTCGATACCTCCGATGAGTCAGCGTGCATACGTGATCCAGTTTTCCAATTCTTGCTTCAGGTTAGGCAAATGGTCTTGCCCGAAAACGCGGAATTTATCGCGCGCGTCCCACTTGCGCGCAATGTCCTCTTCCAAATGTCTGGGGTCGTCCGCACAACAAACGAGAGCCGCGCGCGCCTCATCGCCGCCCAACTGTCGCACGCGAACGACCACTTCAAAGAGGTGGCTTTTTTTCTCCTTTTCCTGTTGAGACACAAAACAAGAAACCCCAAAAAGTTGATAGCCGTACATCGCGGCAACATCCAACTCAAAGCTATCTGCACGGCTACCGGGCTTGGGGTTTTGCTCGTCATATTCGAGGCTACTTCCCAAAGCGGCGAGCGGCAAACGCAAACCGACTTGGCGAAAACATTCCAAGGCGTATTCTTCTAGCCAATGTTCCTGCTTCAATGAATTCCAAATCCACGCGTGATTCGCGGAATTCTCTTTCGCTAGTGCTTTAACAATTTAATCTTGCGGGGTTGGGTAATACTTGGCGAAGACGCGGCGAGCATCTTCCTTGGTGAACTTCCAACGAATTGTCACCCTCGCGTCATTGCGCGGCTTTTCCCACGCCACCAACTCGGTTCC
>CAIKBD010000233.1 GCA_903825565.1 uncultured Anaerolineales bacterium
AAAGCGCCGCGCGATGGTCGTGCCAGCGAGGTAGAAATCGGTTGGAAACCGATTCACGCAACTCGGTTCACCGAGTTTTCACCTATTGAGCCGCCGTTTTCAAACGACGGCGGTAGCACCCAAAAATTTGACGCACACCCAAACCGTGCCCCCGTACACGGCGCCTGCTGTAACGACCAGTATAGTTTGATACAACAGCGTCGTTTGAAACTTTTAAGCAGTTGTTTCTACATTCTCCAGCGCGTACTCGGCGGCTTGCTCCAGCGACATCGCACATCCTTCTGCCCAAGCGGTTTCAAAAGCCGCATCACCCAGGTACACGCGCCCCGCGTTCACTTCGTCCTCCAACAAGTGGCGATCTCGTTCCTCCATCATCTCCCACAGCGGCGTGACCGCGCCAAGCAGTCGCGCGGCGTGTTCGTAGTGTTGTTCTGTTGCCGCTACTTGACCGAACGCGCGGAGACATTCAAGGATGCCGCGCGTATTTCCCATCTCGCGGCGAAGCGCCAGCGCTTGCGCATAGAACGTTTCTGCCCGACGACAATTCTGGCGACGGAGCGCGATTGTCCCCAGACTGCAAAGATCAACCGCCATGTCGTTCTTGTTGCCCAGTTCACGGCGAACCTCCAGACTTTCAGCGAAAAGCGTTGCGGCGTGATCGTAATCGCCTTGCGTGAGCGCAACATCGCCCCAGTATCTCAGCGCGTTGCCGATAAAAAACCGGTTGCCGGATCGCCGCGCGTGATCGAGCGCGGACGCATACAGCGCGGCGGCGCGCGCCAGATCGCCCTGGCGATGGAGAAGCATACCGTGCCCGATGTAAACCTTCGCCGAGAGGAACTCCTCGTTCAATTCCTGCGCGAGCGCGTGCGCTTCTTCAAACAACGCGCTGGCTCTGACCGGGTCGCACGGGGCGAATCCTGCCACTGTGCTTGCCGCGAAGGCGATGCCCTCCTTGTCCCCAAATTGTCGGTATAGCGCGAGCGACTCTTCAAACAACTCCGCGCTTTTCGCCGGGTTGCCCATAAACAGTTCCAACGCGCCCAATCCCACGAGCACGCCAGTCCTTGCATATACGATGATGGGATTCTCCAGAGAGCGTTCAAACCAAGTTTTCGCTTCATTCCAATAGCCGCGATTTACCCAGAACCACGCCAGCGCTCGGGCAAGGCGCAACGACTTGTCAGCGTCAGCACGATCGGTTTGCGCGAGCGACCACGTCAGCGCGGCGCGGAAATTTTCCAGATCGCGCTCCAGCCGTTCGCACCACTCCAGTTGCTCGCGCGCGAGAATGTGCGGCTCGGCTTGTTCCGCCAATTGAAGAAACCAATCACGATGCCGCCGAGCAAAAATTTCAGATTCGTTTTGCTCCGCTTGCGCGAATTTTTCGCGCGCGTACTGCCGAACGGTTTCCAGCAAACGATAGCGCGTGTCGTTTCCCTTTTGCTCCACGACGACGAGGGATCGGTCAATGAGGGAGGTGAGCAAATCGAGCATGGTTCTATTTTCGATTTTCGATCCTTCGGCTTGGCGCAGGACCTGGTTTTGATTTTCGACACCTGCACTTGCGTGCGGTGCAAGTGTTGCCGTGGAGTGATTCAATCGCAAATCGGCAATCGCAAACTGAAAATGGGCGCACACGGTTTCGACGGCTTGGAGCGAAAAACCGCCGGCAAAAACCGATAACCGGCGAAGCAAAGACCGCTCCGCGTCGGACAGGAGATCGTAACTCCAATCCATCGTCGCGCGCAGCGTTTGATGACGCGGCAATTCCGTCCGACTGCCGCCGGTCAGCAAATTGAAGCGATCGTCGAGCCGTGCCGCAATTTCTTGCGTTGACAATACTTTCAAGCGCGCCGCCGCTAGTTCGATGGCGAGCGGGATGCCGTCCAAGCGCGCACACACTTGCGCGGCAGGCGCGGCGTTTTCGACGAGTTGCCAATTTGCCGCCACCGCCGTCGCGCGCTCAACGAAAAGTTGAATGGCATCGTACTGGCGGAGTTGCGCGAGCGGCGGCAAACGCTCCGCATCAAGCGGAGGTGACGCGAGCGACGGCACGCGCCAAACCGTTTCGCCGCTGATATTCAGCACCGCACGACTGGTCGCCACGATGTGCAACTTGGGGCACGCGCTCAATAACGTCCCGATCAGATGCGCGCACGCGCCAAGCAAATGCTCACAGTTGTCGAGCAAGAGCAGACAATTTTTCGCGCGTAAATAATTCGTGAGAACGGCAAGCAACGACATCCCCGGCGATTCGCTCAGATCGAACACAGTGGCGACCGCTTGCGTCACGAGCGCGGGATCGTTTAGCGCGGCAAGGTCAACCCACCAAATGCCGTTTGGGTAGAGGCGACCCGCTGGGTCGTCTTGACGCGCCAAATCGGTCGCGATCTGAAGCGCGAGTCGCGTCTTGCCGCAACCGCCTGCGCCAGTTAATGTCAGAAGGCGCGTGGGGAGACCTGACAAGTTTTGCAAACCTGTCAGGTCTGCGCCACCCAACAACTGTTTCACCTCTGCGATCTCGCGCTCCCTCCCGACAAAATTCGTCATTGGCAACGGCACGTTCGTCGGCACGCGCGCTTTGAGTTTTCCATCGCGGATGCTTTCGTACAGCGTGGTCGTTTCGCATGATGGCTCGACACCCAATTCCTGCTTCAACAATTGCCGGCAGGTTGCGTACTGCGCGAGCGCGGCGTTGCGTTGACGACCGAACGCGAGTGCGCGCATCAATTGCTGATGCGCGTGTTCGTCCCACGGTTCGAGTTCGAGTTGCTGGCGCGCGTAGGTTTGCGCGCGGTCATAGTCGCCGCGTTCTTCCGCGCGCGCGGTCAGCTCGCGCAGCGCGCGCAAGATCTGTTGTCCGATTCGTTCGCGTTGGAGCAACAGCCACTCCTCGAACGGCGCGCTGTCGCAGACAAAGCCATCGAGGAATTTGCCGTGCGGCGCACCCAGACCTGACAGGTCTTGGAGGTCTGTCAGGTCTAGGGAGCAGTCGCTTGCCGCGTTGAATTGAATCGTGTCGCGCGTGATGAGTAGGAAAGGTGGATCGGCGCGGTGATCGCCGATGGCTTGGCGGAGATTGGAGAGCGCGAGGCGCAAGTTGCGTAACGCATCGGAATTGGGAAAATCGGACCAGAGCAAGCCCGCGAGAGTTTCGCGCGCGTGCGGACGATCCCGTTCGACGACCAGGTACGCGAGGAGCGCACGCACTTTAGCCGATTCAAAATTTGTAATCGGCGCGCCATCCAAGGTTGCTCGGAACACTCCCAGCAGTGAAAGCGCAAGATGCGACATACCTTCTCCAAAGTTGATCGCAAACTGGCTTGACGAGCACCCGAATTATACGACGACATTGGAGATTTCTCAATGCCCTACGATCTCCCTACGTTTGGGTAGTATGGTCGAGCCGAAAGTGAAGTGGGCAACCTGCGCCAAGTTCGGCGCGAATTATCTCGAGGGAGGCGACCAACAAATCTCCGGCATCTATCGTCTAATTTCCAACATCCAATTTCCAATTCAGGAGGAAAAAATGAAAATGTTTTTGATTGGCGCGTTCGCGCTTGGCGTCATCGCGCTCGCCGCGTGCGCCGTGCCGACACCGACCGCAATTCCACCAACACCAGTGCCGACGCCCGACCTTACGTCCACGATCAAGTCGCTATCAGCCGCGCTCAACGCTGGTAATGTAGATGCGGCGCTCGCTTTTTTTGCCGATGACGCGACGCAGACGCAAACGCCCCCGCCGGCAGGTACATCAGGCGTGCGAACCAGCAAAGAGCAGATCCGTGGTTTCTTCGCGGGGATGATCGCCGACAAATTTAGCGGCGAGGTGAGCAATCTCAAAGTGGCAGGTGACAAAGTCACCTACACTGCCACATTCTCCACGGACACCTATCGGAAAATGGGCATTGCTCCGGTGGTCGTGGCAGAGGAAGCCGTGATTGCAGGGGGCAAGATCAAGTCTCACGCGATCACCGTGTCGCCCGAATCGCTGGCAAAGATCCAAGCCGCGATGGCGGCGCAAGCCAAGTCCGCGCCCGCGAAAAAAGTCCTGCTACTCCTCGCAGCAGAAACTTCACGGGACATGGAACTGATGCTAACCAAAGAAGTCGGCGTGATGGTGAGTCTGATTGAAAAGGCGGGCTATAAAGTCGTCGTGGCTTCGGCTTCGGGTCAGCCGCTTGTGGGGAACGCCACAACCCTGAAACCGGATTTGAAATTGGCAGATGTCAAAGTAGAAGACTATGCTGGTCTCATCCTGCCCTGTTTGGCGCCTAGCACGCCTCAAGTTCCCCCTGACGGTCCCGAGATTGTAAAAAAAGCGGTAGCGCTCGGAAAGCCGGTTGCCGCTCAAATTAACGGGGTTGGGACATTAATGAAAGCCGGCGTCCTGAGTGGCAAACAATTCGCGATGATTTCCGGTTACGGTTTTGAAAAGTCCGTTCCCGACGGCATTTACAAAGGCGAAGGCGTCGTTCAAGATGGGAACATCGTGACTTCTGGGATGTGTCCCTTCATGGCGAAAGCGGGAGGAACACCGGATGGAACTACTGAGTTGACTCTAAAATTTATCACCCTACTCAGTACCGCACGCTAAGTTTTCAGAGACCCTTTGGGTTTTAGAAATCCAAAGGGTCTTGAATTGGCAACTGCGATGACCACCCAGGAACCGCGTTATCTCGCCTACCTGTTGCGTTTGTGGCAAGTGCGTGACAACGAAGAAATGATTTGGCGCGCTTCGCTCGAAGATCCGCACACCGGCGAGCGGCGCGGTTTTGCGGCGCTGGAAATGCTGTTCGCATTTTTGCGAGAACAGGCGCGTACAGAGACACGGCAACAAGAAGGCAGTCCGAAAGCCAACGAGTCGTCTGGTCAAATCAAGTGCGCGTCATAACAAAACCAAGGATGGATTCGCTGCCGCTCTTGGTTTTTTCAAATTAGAATCACCCCAGGAACCGCCCGCCAGTGAGCGTCCGCCATCCTTGCGCTTGGCACAGCGCGATGTCCAAACCAGTGCGGATGAGTTAATCGGTTTTCATCACCTATCTCAATCCGTCTTCCAGGTCGCAAAGTCTCATTGTAATACTAGGTGTATCCTATAAAATGGGAAGCGAATTAACTGGCTTGTTTTTCTTCCTTATTGAAAAACCTCCTCACTGGGGCACGTTTGCTCAGCCACAACCCTAGCCCTAATACAGCACTGCCTACCAAGATGCCGACTAGAAAAGCAATGACCACTTCGACACTTATCACTCCACCAATCGCTGTTCCCACTAACGGCACCGGCTCATTTGGATTATCCAACGCCTGGGTTAGCACAATCACCAACCCCAGGACGATAAGAACCATACTCATTTCCAATTTTCTCCGGCGCGTCCAACGCAAACCGTGCCATGCGCTCTGCCAACTCGTAATCCACTGCCGCGCTTGATCGGAGAGAGATAAACGATACGATAAGGCGGGCAACGTGTCAATCGCTTGGCACAAGTCCCGAGTCGTCAGCGCGCGCGCCGAACGTCCCGACCATAAAACCATGCGATTGCTGTTCTCTTCGACCCCAATCGCAAGCAAGTTGTGGCGTTCTTCCGAACAAGCCAGGATCGTTTGCGCGTCCGTCAGAGCCGCATCAAAGATGATAATGTCAGGCGAGAGTTTTGCCAGTTGGTGCGCCAAGTTCAGATCATCCACTTGCAACGTGACCAACGACCAATTGGGATGATGTTCAAGCGCAAGAGCAATTCCAGCCAAGGCAATAGTATTTCCATAGATGGCGATTCGACGAGGTGGCATAGTCTTCTCCTGCTCTCACAGTATCACTAGGCGCTCTGTTTAACATTATCCGTTCCGCTAGTCGCGTAAATAAAAACCGCTAGCCTCTTTGGTAGAGAGGCAAAATATTGTGTCTCTACATTACGTCTCGACCCTTCGATTATCTGCTCACGAACGGCAGGAACAATTTGTTCAGCGCACTAGTCGCAATCGAGTACCAATAACCGGCAGACCACCCAGTCCCAGCATTGCTAGACATTCCAATCACTGGTTGCCCGATGGTATCTTGAATGACGATGTTGCCGCCGCCGGATGTGCCGCCGCCGCTGGCAGTCACTGACCTGGTAATGGCTTCGCCGGCGGCAAGCGCAACAGGCGCAGCTTGGCTTGCCACCACCACAATAACGAGCGCGAGAACGATGAGCGCGAAAATGATCCTTCGATTGCGCTCATAAGTTTTGTGTTTCATTTTGATTGCTCCTACTGACAAGTCGCGTTCAGCGCGACGTAACTGGCATTGTAGGAAAAGACGCAAGTGAAGGTGCCAACTGCATTCACCGCGCCACCGTCCAACTTGGACGAGCCGACACGGGTGGTGAATTCAGTATCATTGCGAATCGTGTTGGTGTTGCCTGTAACTTGCGAGTTGTTGACGGTCACAGTGTGCGTGCCGCTTGTTGCAGTATTGTTGATGCCATAGTTATTACTACTCCCACCACTAGCGCTGATTGTGCTGTTTTGAATCGTCAGTGAGGAAGAGGCGTTGGACACACCGTAACTGGCAAGTCCCCCCGATGCTGTCACGGTCACGTTCGTCATTGTCGGTGAGGAAGAGTCATTGTCCACGCCCGTGTTAATGAACGATCCCCCCGATGCTGTCACAGTGACGTTCATCATCGTGGGTGCGGAAGAGACGTTGTAAACGCCGACACTACTCGATCCTCCCGATGCTGTCACGGTGACGTTCGTCATCGTGGGTGCGGAAGAGACGTTATAAACGCCGATATTACTCGATCCTCCTGATGTGGTTGCCGTAATATGTGTGAGACGGGGCGATGCAGAATTGTTGGAGATGGCAGTGGCATATGTACTCCCGCCCGTATTCTCCACCGTCAGGAAGCGCAATTCGGCATTGCTCGCGCCCACGACTGTCCCGGTGTAGCCAATTCCATTGCCAGTGTAAGTGATCTTGGTTGCCAACTCGCCTGCGCCTTCAATGTCTACGTACTGTTTCATCGTCACCGTCTCGATGTACGTCCCTGGCGCAACCCAAATCAAATAGCGATTCGTCGCGCTATTGGTGGTGATGCTGGCGAGCGCGGCGCTAATGGTCGTGAAATCGCCGCCGCTCTTCGCCACAACGATGGTGTTGGCAACGTCCTTTACCTTCTCCGCCTGCAACGCATACGGCACGGACGCAAACGCTCGGTCGGGTGACAATAGCGTATACGTTCCGCCCGCGCTCGTGCTAAACCACACACGCAAGTATCGGTTGGTTGCGCTAAACACCGTTGCGGTCAATGGTTGCGTCATATTCGTCAGCGTCGTATCGCCCAACAAGACATTGAACAAGCCACTGCTCACCGTCAACGCCACTGCACTTGTCGGTGCACCACCGTTCGTTGATGTGCCATTGTTCGACCAGTACGAAGTCGTGCCTGCCGCATCCACCACCGCGAACTTGAAATAACCCGTGCCGTTGTATGCTATGCCGCTCACGGTCACATAGCCCTGGTAACTGACGACACTCGGCGCACCGCCTTGCGCCATCGCCAAACTAACACTGAACAATGTCAGCATCACGCTAAAAACGATTGCGAACTTGAATTTTTGGGATTTCACTGTGGTTTCCTCTTTGAGTGATTTTGATACACGTATTTGCATTATCAAATCAAGTCACCGAAAAGGCACTAGCGGAACCGCTAGTCGTCAAAATAAAAATCGCTAGTCTTGATATGTTAAGACTAGCGATCCCATTCCAATTCCCGAAAACTTGCTAGACGTTGGAGTGATCCAATCCCATTCGCGCGGCATACGCAATAACTTGGGCACGGTTTTCCAAATGCAGACAGTCAAGGATTTCTGCCATATGATAGCGCACAGTGGCTTCGGCAAGGTGCAATGTTTCGGCAACTTGTTTATAGGTCAGTCCTTGGGCAACGAGTGTTAGAACCTGGGTTTGCCGTGCCGATAGAGATTCATCACCCGCCGATTCTCTCGGTGGATTCAATGCATCATTATTCGGCGTATTCGCTTGGCGCGCCCACTCGTTCATAATCTTGCTGGCTAAACCTGGCGAAAGCGGCGGTTCGCCCAGTTCGATTTGCTTTAATTGGTAGATAAATTCTGGCGCGCGGAGACTCTTGAGCAAATATCCCGCCGCGCCGCTCTTGATGGCTTGAAATAAATCATCGTCTTGATCGGAAGCGGTCAGCATTACAATTTGCACTTTGGGTATTTCCGATTTGATCAAGCGCGTCGCGGCTAGTCCATTGCAATTCGGCATCGCAATATCCATCAGAATGAGATCGGGATGTAATTTGCGGGTTTGTTCCAACGCAATCAGCCCATCGCTTGCTGTGCCAACAACTTGAAATCCGTTTGCGCTCAGCAAATGGCGCAATGATTCTAAAAACAAACTGTGATCGTCGACGAGTAAGACCCGCATTTTATTTCTCCCAGGGGAATTGAATGATGATGCGCGTCCCCTTGTTCGGCGCAGATTGAATCTCGAATGTGCCGCCAATGGCTTGTGCGCGTCCACGCATTGCCCGTGTGCCAAAGCCGCCAGTTTCCATGGCCGCAAGTGCGCTGGGATCGAATCCACGTCCATCATCCTGCACCACCATTTGAACTTGGGACTCGGCGATTCGCTCCAAGTAAATTTCTACATTACGCGCCAGAGCATGTTTGCGAACATTGATGAGCGCTTCTTGAATAATGCGCGTCAATTGCGCTTGTCTATTTGCGCCCAACCCTTGTTTTTCCAATTCCGGGGAAACATGCAATTGAACCGCAAGCGACCAGCGCTGGGCAAACTGGGCGAGATAACCGCGCAGGGCATCGAAAAAATTTTCCTGGGTTAGACTCGACGGCGCGCCGAAAAGATACTCGCGGAGATCGAGGTGCATGTCCTGCGCGGCGTCCGCGATGCGCGCGAGAGCGGTATGCACGGCGACCGTCTCAGCCCGATCCAATAACGCCGCGGCGGTCTCGGCTTGCATTCGAATTGACGCGGTCGATTGAACCAGGGTATCGTGCAATTCACGCGCGAGGCGTTCCCGTTCTTCCAGCATCGCCATCACCCGTTGCTGTTCAACCAGATTCGCCTGGGCTTGTTTTTGCTCGGTCACATCATGGAACAAGAGCAAGCGACCCAGGTTGAACCCGCGCGGATCAACCAGCGCGGAACATAGCACCTGATAGAATTGGGCTTGATTGGCTTGGCGAACCGTGATTTCGGCGCTGGCGTTGGTTGCCTGATCGATTAGCCGAATCAAATCGGGACGATGCGCCAACGCGCCACGCGCCGATTGACCGATGCTCGCTTGTGATAGCGCAAGCAACTGTCGCGCGGCTGGATTCAGATCGACAATCCGATTGTCTTGATCCAGGGTGACCATGCCACTGGTCATACGTTCCATTGCCATGTCGCGTCCAATCGGAATGATGCTCAACATGCCAAAACGATAAATGGCAATCGCACACAGCAACCCATTGATGCCCGCGGCAAGAACAAATGGATCAAATGACGCAACCAGGTTGAGCTCCATCTGCTGAAAAGAAAATGCGCTTGGGGGCAGTGCCATAGCGATCAAGAGTAAAAGAGCTTGCATGCGATAAGGTCTGCTCGTTTGCAGAAAATAGCGGAACGTCACCAGGACGGCTGAGAGCGGAAATAGGAATAGACCACTGGAGAGGATATTGCCCCAGATTCCTCGCTCAATTCGCACAGATTCATCAAACCAGAGACGAATCCAGAAAAGATGATGGAGGTCATTTGTCGCCATTATACTGGCGGCAAGGATCGGAAGGATGGCAATCAACAATATATTACGACGGGTTAGCCATTTATTCGGAACGGTATAATCGATTGCGAAATAGAGCACTGCAGGTGCGGCAAGGGCAGTCACGTGCGCTTCGAGTTTATACCAAAGAATCTTGCCTGCCCCTGTTGTCGCCGCTATTCCAGCCGCGGCGAATAACGCCAATAGAGTAGTACATAATTCCAATGCCGCAAACGTGCACGCCCCTGGCACCGTGCGGTGTCGCCAGGCATAGACTGCTAGCGCGGCAGACAGAATTGCCGTAGCCAGTATAGGCAAAATGTAGGGAGTGAATTGATAGAACAGGATCATTGGTTTTCAAACCAGTAGACGTTATCCGAATTAAAAAATTGTCCACCAAGCGCACGAAGAAACACGAAAAAATCAGTTTTATTTTTGGTGTTCCTGCGTATCCTTGGTGGAAGAAAATTATTCTGAATAACGTCTAGTCCATTCGTACACAAACAAAAACCACCGCACACGTAATAACGTGTCAGACGGTGGTTGACTTGTCTCTGCATCAAAGCGCCGACCCTGTCACTGGCATACAAGCCAAACAGGATGACACTCGGATTAAAATCGAGAGGCGTCTGAATTATCACGCAATCAATTATAACATTGCATACAACGTCCGTCAAAGAAATTGCGAACCAAGCGGCTCGCCAGCCCAATTCGTTGCCAGGTGTAGTTCACATTGGGGCAAGTCCAACCTGCGAAGCAGGTTTCGTGATTGAGCGGCATCGGTTTTCAACCGATGCTGTCGTGCGCGGGACTGACGCCATCGGCTAAAAGCCGACGGCTATTGCTCTCGAAACCCGCTTCGCGGGTTCGCCCCTCAATTGAACTACACCCTCGTTGCCGTTCTGTTTTGCAACGGCAGGCGGGCGTGGTATACTAGCCCAAGAATTTCTTAACAAGGTGATCCCAAACAAATGCCACAAAAAGCCACTGCTGAAGCAAAAAGCAACATCGCATTCATCAAGTACTGGGGCAATCGCGACGCCCAGTATCGCGTGCCACTCAACAATTCCATCTCGATGAATCTCGATCACGCATTCACGACGACGACGGTTGAATTCGATGCCAGACTGAACACCGATATGATCCGCGTCGGCGATCTGCCGGCAAACGACGCAACCCGCACACGCGTAATCACTCACTTGGATCGCGTACGCGCGTTGGCGAAAATTGAAACGCGCGCACGCGTCGCCTCGTCCAACAATTTCCCCACCGGCACCGGCATGGCATCGAGCGCGAGCGCATTCGCGGCACTATCGCTTGCCACGACCCGCGCGGCTGGGTTGAATCTTGATGAACGCGCATTGTCCATTCTCGCCCGCCAAGGGTCGGGATCAGCATCGCGTTCCATCCCCGATGGATTTGTCGAGTGGATGGCGGGCACCGAGAGTGGGAATTCGTACGCCGTCAGTTTGTTGCCGCATGATTTTTGGGACTTGCGTGACGTGATCGCGATTGTCAGCACGACAGAGAAAAAAGTGGGATCGAGCGACGGACACGGTTTAGCGCAGACAAGTCATTTCATTGACGAACGTGTGCGCGCCTTGCCCCTGCGCTTGCAACGCGTGCGCCGCGCGTTGTTCGCAAAGAATTTAGCGATGCTGGGTCCCGCAATTGAGGAAGATGCGGTCGAACTGCACCTGATTGCGATGACTTCCAACCCGCCGATCTTTTATTGGTCGCCCGCAATGGTGCGCGTAATCGAAACAATGCGGCGCGCACGTGCCGATGGACTCGCCGTGTATTTCACGCTCGACGCGGGACCCAATGTGCACCTGATCTGCGAAGCAAAAGATGCCGACCAAGTCGCGGCGCGCGCGCGCGAAATCGCCGATGTGCAAAACGTGATCGTCAATGCGCCCGGCACGGGCGCGCGCCTAATCGCCGAACATCTTTTTTAATTCGGCGGCACCGGCGACCACTTGTCACCCGCCCCGCGTGTGTGTATAATAATCGCGTTCTCTCCGCACGTTGAAACTGGAAAGGAAATTCGAGTGGAAATTTTTGTTAGCGGCGCGATCAATCTGATCACGTTCGTGGCAATGCTGGGCATCTTGGTTTTTGTCCA
>CAIKBD010000234.1 GCA_903825565.1 uncultured Anaerolineales bacterium
AGGCACCCCCTAATGCACGGCTTTTCAAAAGTTGCTTGACATCACCCCTCACCCCGATAGCGCGTCCATAACGCGGCAGAATGCCGCACAGACGACGCGCTATCGCCTCTCCCCAATAGGGGCGAGGGAATTTACCCCTTCTCCCTTTGAGGGAGAAGGTTAGGATGAGGGTCGCCTGACTTTTGAAAAGCCCTGCCCCCTAATGCGGCGCGATTGACGCACCGGCATTCTCAGTATACAATATATGTGAACATTTCACCGTCACTGGCAAATCGCAAGGTGAAAGCCCTAAGCTTCGAGACGACTCGTTGCGAGTACGTTCACCGAGTTGCCGAAGAGGGGAAAATATTTTTTCATGTATTATTACCTGTCCCATTTATATGGCGACGGGTTTTTTGTTGACTCATTCGCCCGATGCGCAATCCTACGTTCCAATCAAAGCGTATGACTAGGACGACCCAAACCCTGCTCGAAAAAAAAATACCGTATTGCGCCGCCGCGTTGCCAAATTGAAAAAACAATTAGCAATGCGCGAAAGCGAAGAACGCTATCGCGGATTGTCCGAGAATATGCTGGAGGGACTCGCCCATTGCCAGATGCTTTACAAAAGTGGCGCGCCGTCCGACTTTGTCTGCCTCGCGGTCAACGAGCGATTCGAAGCGTTGACCGGTTTGAAGGATGCCACCGGCAAGTTCGCGACATCACTGCGCGCAAACGCGCCGAGGCAGAACTGCACCGCACCATTGCGGAATTGGAACATTCCAACTCCGAGTTGGAACAATTCGCTTACGTCTCTTCGCACGACTTGCAAGAACCCCTGCGCGCCGTGGCGGGAATGGTGCAGTTGTTCCAGAAAAAAATATCAGGGTCAGTTGGATGCAACCGCCGAATTAGGGCAGGGAACGAAACTCCATTTCACCCTGCCCGATCCAAAGCGCTAGCCGAGCAAATTGGAAATTTGCCCCACCTTTTCAGGAGATGTTATGCTCAACTATCATTCCCTCAAACATATCGAAATTCTGCTGGTCGAAGACAGTCCATCCGATGTGCTGATCACGCGCGAAGCGTTGAGCGAAGCCAGAATCGTCAACACGATCCACGTGGTGGAAGACGGTGTGGAGGCGATGGATTTTTTGTACAAGCGCGACAAATTCGCCGTCGCTCCGCGCCCGGACCTGGTTCTGCTCGATCTGAACCTGCCGCGCAAGAACGGGCGCAAGGTGCTGGCTGAAATCAAAGCAGACGCTGACTTGAAGCAGATTCCTGTAACAGTGCTGACCACTTCTAGCGCGGAAGAAGACATCCCCAAATCCTACAACCTGCACGCCAACTACGTCGTCCAGCCAGTCAAGTTTGATAGATTCATCAAAGCGGTGCGATCCATTCGCCATTTCTGGTTCAGCGTAGTGGCTCTGCCGCCCACGGAGGCGTGACATGCCTGATTCCACCATCAAGGTTTTACTCGTCGAAGACAACCCGGCTGATGTGCTAATGTTGCGTACCGCCCTTGCCGCCGACCACCTAAACACCTTTGCGCTTACTTGCGTCGAGCGGATCAAAGATGGGCTGGCTCGACTGGGTCAGGAACGCTTTGACATTGCCTTACTCGACCTGGGTCTACCCGATAGCCAGGGGCTGTCAACCTTTACGACTTTTCAGCGCGCGGCGCGCGATTTGCCCGTGATCGTTTTTTCGGGGAATACGGATGAGGCGCAAGCGATTCAAGCGGTGCGTACCGGCGCGCAGGATTACCTGGTCAAGAGCCAACCGGCTTTCGATGCGGTTCCCCGCGCCATTCGCTATGCCATCGAGCGCAAACAGGCGGAAGAGAAATTGCACGAGAGCGAGCGCCGGTTCGCTACACTGTTTTCCAAGTCCCCTTTTCCCGCTGCGCTTTCCAGATTATCCGACGGCGTCATCGTGGATTGCAACGAAGCCTTCCAGTCAACCGAATACACCAGAGAGGAGATTATCGGCAAGACATCGTTCGAATTAGGGATACTTACCGACAGCGAGATCCGCGCGCGCCTCGTGGCGGAACTTCAGGCGCGCGGTTCGGTGAGCAACGCCCAAGTCACCATGTTTACGAAATCAGGCAAAGCCATCACCGCGCTGATCAACATAGATTTGGTGGAAATTGATGGCGAGAAATACACGCTCTGGACAGTCCAGGACCTTACTGCGCGCAAGCGGGCGGAGGCGAATCTGCACGAGAGCGAAGCGCGCTTGCGGAATTTGTTCGAAACCTGCCCGGATGCTATTTTCATTGTGGACCAAGAGACGAACCGCTTTATTTCCGCCAACCCCGCCGCTTCGCGACAATATGGGTACGCTTATGCAGAATTCATGCAGATGACCAGCGCGGATGTCTCTGCCGAACCGCACAAGACCAGCGAAGCGATTCGCAAAAATGTCGCTTATGTTCCGGAAAGGTTACATCGTCGCAAAGATGGCTTTACATTTCCGGTAGAGATTGTCGGCGGTTATTTTGTGCAAGGCACACAGCATTTGCACACGGCATTCGTCCGCGATATCACCGCGCGCAAACGGGCGGAGGAAGAGCGCGAAACGCTTGCCACGCTGGTTGAATCAAGTCCCAATTTTACCGGGCTGGCATCGCTGGATGGGCAAGTCCAATACGTCAATCGCACGGGGCGTATGCTCGTTGGACTGCAGGATGCGGATGTGACGCGGATGAAGATTGGGGACTTGGTGCCGCCCGGTGCGTCTTCCCTTGCCACCGCGATGCAAGCCATCCAACAGACGGGCCAATGGCAGGGGGAAGGCGAATTGATGAATTTCCAAACCCATGCTTCCAACCCCGTCCAAGCGCAAGTGTTTCTGATCCAACATCCGCAAACTCACCAACCGATGGCGCTTGCCGCCGTGATGCAAGACATTACGGAACGGAAACAGCACGAAGCAGAAACCGCGCGGCTGTTCGCCGCGGAGCAAGCGCGGCGCAAGGAACTGGGCGCGCTCTACGACTTGGCGAATGCGCTCGTGGAAACGGATTCGCTCGACCAAACGCTAGACTTGATTGTGCGGACGGCGGTGGCAACTACCCACGTTACCTTTGCCCGGCTTGCTCTGTTTGAAAACGGGCGCTTCGTCTTCCGCGCCGCGCATCCCGTTCGGATTCTGAACACCGACCTGTTTACGGATTGTCCTTTCCCTCTTCCGCTAGACGATTTTTGTCCCCAGGTTTTCGCGCAGATGGAACCCGTCGTCATAGATGTCGCCGACGCCACGCTCTTGCCCAAAAACCGCCAGCATTTATTCCTGGGAATCGAGCGAACGGTTTGTCTCGTCCCATTGCATACGCGAGACCAGATTATTGGAATGTTGATCTTGGCTGAAACGCGTGCGCCCGAACGGGAGCCGTTCAATGTGGAGAAACGTCAATTGGCGCGCGCCATTGGCGATCAAGCCGCGAGTGCGATTCGGCGCGCCTGGCTACACAAGCAAACCCAAGACGATGCCCTGGAGTTGGAAAACGCGTACGAGGTGACGATTGAGGGCTGGTCACGCACGCTCGACTTGCGGGATCATGAAACCGAAGGGCACACCCAACGCGTTGCGGAATTGACGGTTGAACTCGCGCGGGTGTTTGGCTTTACCGACGAGCAACTTGTTCATGTTCGACGTGGTGCGTTGTTGCATGATATTGGCAAGATGGGCGTGCCTGATGCGATCTTGCTCAAGCCCGGGACGTTGAATGAGCAGGAGTGGGAAATCATGCGGCGGCATCCAGACTATGCCAAACTCGTGCTCTCCCCCATTCATTATTTGATGCCCGCGCTGGATATTCCGTACTGTCATCACGAAAAATGGGATGGCACCGGCTACCCACGGCAACTCAAAGGCGAAGAGATTCCATTGGCGGCACGGTTGTTTGCGGTGGTAGATGTATGGGATGCGATGACTTCGAATCGGGTGTACCGTGCGGCGTGGCTCGAAGAGCGCGTGATCGATTACTTGCGCACGCACAGCGGCACACACTTTGATCCCCAAGTAGTCACGGCGTTTCTAGAATTGATGCGACCCGGCTAGTCACTAAAATTGCATGGGGCTTGCAATCATCTAAAATCAAACGCAGTCGCTCTCAGATCAAGAGCGACTGCGTTTTTTGTTTTGACTTGCGAATGGTTTAGCTCGGATATTTTTGCTTGAGCACATCGGCGAGCGAGGGCTGACCGATTTCCTGCAACTCGTACCGCACGCGTTGCATCGGGCGATTCACTTTGAGGACGCGCGTGAGGTCAATCGGCGTGGCGCTCAACACCAGGTCGCACGGCGTGCGCTCAATCGTCGCTTCCAAATCGGCAACCTGTTGCCCGCCATAACCCATTGCCGGCAACACCGCGCCCGTGTTGGGATATTTTTGGTACGCTTCGGCAAGCGTGCCCACCGCGTATGGTCGCGGGTCAATGATGTTCGCCGCGCCAAAACGTTGCGCCGCGATGACACCCGCGCCGTATTTCATTTCGCCATGCGTGAGTGTGGGTCCATCTTCGATGATCAACACATTCTTGCCGGCAATCGCCGCTGGGTCGTCAACGAAAATCGGCGACGCGGCTTCGACGACGATGGCTTGCGGATTAACTGTCTTGATATTGCGTCGCACGATGGCAATATCATCGCGATTGGCGGTGTCAATTTTGTTGATGACAATCAAATTCGCGCTACGCAAATTTGCTTCGCCGGGGTGATACGTCAAATCGTGACCGGGGCGATGCGGGTCGTCCACGACAATGTGCAAATCGGGTTGATAGAATGGCAAATCATTGTTGCCGCCATCCCAGACGATCATGTCCGCTTCTTGTTCCGCTTGCCGCAAAATACGCTCGTAATCCACGCCCGCATAAATCACCGCACCCAGGTCAATGTGCGGTTCGTACTCTTCGCGCTCCTCGATGGTGCATTCGTATTTGTCGAGATCGGCAAAAGTAGCGTAGCGTTGCACCGCTTGCTTGACCAGATCGCCGTACGGCATCGGATGGCGAATGCTGACGACTTGGTGCCCCAGGTTTCGCAAAATGCTCACGACGCGGCGCGTGGTCTGGCTTTTGCCCGACCCGGTGCGTACCGCGCAAATCGCCACGATGGGCTTGACAGATTTGAGCATCGTCGCCTTGCCGCCCATCAAACGAAAGTCGGCGCCGGCGGCAAGCACGGCGGACGCCTTGTGCATCACGTACTCGTGCGAGACATCGCTGTACGCAAACACGACCTGGTCTACTTGGAGTTCGCGAATCAGTTTCACCAGATCGGTTTCGGGGAAAATCGGAATGCCCTGCGGGTACAACTTGCCTGCGAGCTCAGATGGATAGCGTCGCCCTTCGATGTTGGGGATTTGTGTGGCGGTAAAGGCAACGACGTTGTAATCGGCGTTGTCACGGAAATAGACGTTAAAGTTATGAAAGTCACGTCCGGCGGCGCCCATAATCAAAACGCGTACTTGAGGCATTTGGGTTTCTCCTGAAAATTGGTTTTGGCGCAAGCCGCCGCGCTTTGATCGCATTAATCAATTGCTTGCCCGCCGACTCGATGTGCTGGCGCACCAATTGTTCGGCTTGAGCCGAGTTGCGATTTTCGAGCGCGGCAATGATCGCATCGTGCTCAGCCGGATCGCGCCTGTCGCGATTGGGTAGCGGTTGTCCCATCGTATCCGCGAAATTGCTCAGGAGCATCGTGGGAAAAACAATCCACATTTGATTGAGCGCGCGAATCAAATAAGCTCGGCGACTCGCCGTAGAAATGGTCTCGTGGAATTGGCGATTCAGTTCGCGGTATTCTGCAATGTGGCGCGGTCGCAATCGCTTTTTCATCTGGGCTTGTAAATCTTTGAGCGTGGAGATTTCTTCGGGGGTAATTTGTTGCGCCGCGTTAAAAGCGGCATGCCCTTCGAGAAAACTGCGGTGCGCGTACAGGTCTTCTACATCGTCCGCCGAATATTCCATCACGCGGACACCACGAAAGGGTAAATATTCGATCATTCCATCCGCGGCAAGTTCTTTCAGTGCCTCGCGGATCGGCATCTGGCTCACGCCCAATTCCTGGGCAAGGCGTTCTTGGCGCAACCATTCGCCTGGTTTGAGTTGACCTTGCTGAATTGCTGCGCGGAGTTGATCGGCGACAATGTGGCGGACGGGTTTGTGTTGGGAAAAGGTTTGGGACAATGACATGGTGTCTTTGTTTTCAATCAGAACAAAATTAGATATTAGATATAATTTTGCGAAACCATACCATAAAATGATCGCGATGTCAAAACTCACATCTGAACAAAGGCGGTTTGTTGTAATGCAACTAGGGCGTGTCTTTGTTTCTCGGCGTAGGCGTGCCTAGATGTAGTTTGGATGCATGTGCCGTGCGGAGACAAGTTGAGCCGCAGTCTTTTCTGCTTTTAAGAGTTCACGCGCCACCTCTTTACGGCGGGGCGATTATGATTCAATGCGGATCGAGTTGTGAGTTAGGGCAGGATTGTCCCTTTTAGGACAGGAAAATGGCACTTTCTTCCCTTGTTTTCATCGCTCTTTCGAACGATAATGAGTAGCAAATTTCCTCTACTTGTTATCGTTCCTGGTCGCCACAATGTTGTGGGAGAAGGACCTCCAAACTCTCAGGATACGCTTCGATGGAATGGCGCATTCAGGCACAATTTTTCGATGAATGTATCCGGCAACTGCGGACTCGAAAAATTACGGGATCTGCAACCTTCTGACCAGCAATGATCCCTCGTCTTGGCAAGATCCGTTTTCGTCGGGACAATTGGGTAGCGTTGTTAAACCGCTGGACCTACATGATGACGATTGGTGGCAGACCGTTAGCAATGCGAACGCGATCCGCAAAAGTCTGCTTCAAGCCACTGTAAATAGGATCGAGTTTTTGTACTAGCTCTCTGGAAACTGATCGGAATATGGTCCGGGCAAAATCGAGGGAGCTTCGCAGGTGAGAGTTGATCAGATTCAGAAAGGCAAGATAGTCAACCTGGGGACTTGCAAGTCGCCACATTTACAAACACGAATAAACATGATCGGGAGGCTCCTTCGAGAGTCTCCCGTCATAACTTGTTGGCGATGATCTACTTGGAACAAGAGTCCACGCAAGAGGAATGAGAAGATTGAAAAGGTGTCGCTAAGTGGTTCTTTCATTAAGTTCGTGTGGGGTTAGCAGAGCATTCGCAGACGCTCTTCCAGATCCGCGCGCGTAAATTTCCAGTGAAAGGGTCGTGCGGTGCGATTGTAGAATGTCTGAAACTCCATCAAGCATTGTTCAAGA
>CAIKBD010000235.1 GCA_903825565.1 uncultured Anaerolineales bacterium
ATCATCCCCACGTTTCACTATGCGCTCAATCCCGATGGCGTGCTCGTGTTGGGCAATTCGGAAACGATTGGCGCCCACGCCGACCTGTTTGCGCTCAGCGACAAGAAACAAAAAATCTATACCAAAAAATCAAATGGACGCCACGTGAATTTTGATTTCGCCCTTTCCGCGCGCACCGTCGAAAAAGCGCGGCATGCACCACTCGAGCTAGCCAGCGACTTTGATGCGTCGAAAGAAGCCGATCACCTTTTGCTCGCGCGTTATGCGCCGGCAAGCGTGCTCGTCAACGACGCACTCGAGGTGTTGCAATTTCGCGGACACACCGGCGATTACCTCGAACCGGCATCGGGCGCGGCGAATTTCAATTTGCTCAAGATGGCGCGCGAAGGACTGGGACCCGAATTACGCAGTGCGTTGACCGAAGCGCGCAAGACCAACAGCCCGGTGCGCCGTGAGCGTTTGCGCGTCAAATCCCGTCGGATCAATCTCGAAGTGATTCCCATCACGCCCAGCGCCAACGCGCCCAAGCACCATTTTCTCGTTTTGTTCGAAGATACCGCCCAAGCGCGCGTGCCTGCCTCCCCGCCCAAAATCAATTTGACAAAAAGCGCGGCGGAACGCGAGATCGAACATTTGCGTCAGGAACTCACGACGACGAACGAGTACTTGCAAGCCATCATCGCGCAACGCGAAACGACGAACGAAGAATTGCGCTCGGCATTGGAAGAAATCCAATCGTCGAACGAGGAACTGCAAAGCACGAACGAGGAAATGGAAACGGCGAAAGAGGAACTGCAATCCACAAATGAAGAATTGACGACCGTCAACGAAGAGATGCAAAATCGCAATCTCGAACTGGGTCAGCTCAACAACGACCTGGTGAATTTGTTGAACAGTGTGCAAATCCCCATCATCATCCTGGGAAGCGATTTGCATATTCGCCGCTTTACGCCGGTCACGGAAAAGTTGCTGAACGTCATTCCCACCGATGTCGGGCGTCCGCTCAGCGACCTGCGACCCAATGTCATCGTGCCCGATCTGGAAAATTTGGTGCGCCAAGTGATGGACTCGCTGGAAACGCACGAATTAGAAATGGCGGATCAGCAAGGGCATTGGTACTCGATGCGGATTCGTCCGTACCGCACCGTCGAAAATAAAATTGACGGCGTCTTGATCGCGTGGCTCGACGTGACGGAATTAAAAACGAACGCGTTTCAAATCCAAGCCGCGCGCGAGTACGCCGAGGCGATTGTGGCGACGGTGCGCGAGCCGCTTTTGGTGCTCGATGGCGAATTGCGCGTCCAAACCGCGAACCGCGCCTTTTATCAAACGTTCGCCACCTCGGCGGCAGAAACCGAAGACAAGCCAATCTACGCGCTCGATGACGGCGCATGGAATCAACCGCAGTTGCGCGAATTGCTCGAACAAATTTTGCCCAGCAACACCCAGTTTGAAAATTTCCAACTCGAAGCGGAATTTCCCGGCGTTGGACTGCGTCGGTTTCTACTCAGTGCGCGCCGCGTGCATCAGACAGCCGATCACACCCCATTGATTTTATTGGCGATGCAAGAGCAAGCGTAGGACAAATATTTTGGCAATGTCAGATTAACACGATATGTAGGGCAAATTTACAAATTTGCCCTATGCTTGAAAGTAGGCGCGATGACTAGTTACGACAAAATGACCAAAGCCGAGTTAATCAAGCAGATCAAAAAACTCCAAGCCCAACCAAGTGCGCCCAAGTCGGTCTTTCCTCCAACGGAACGCGACCGCCTGGTGCATGAACTTCAAGTACATCAAACTGAATTGGAGACCCAGAACGACGAACTGCGCCTCGCGCATCGGTTGTTGGAAGAATCGCGTGACCGCTATGCCAATCTCTACGATTTTTCGCCGGTGGGCTATGTCACGTTGAATGCCCAAGCCATCATCCAAGAGATCAATCTGACCGGCGCAACCATGCTCGGCATAGAGCGGACGTCGTTGATCGGCATACCATTCAGTCTCTATGTCGCCAGAGAAGAGATTGGAAATTTTCACACCTATCTTTGGCAGTGCAAAAAATTCACGAACCAGATGACCTTCGAACTCACGCTGGCGCCCAAAGGTCTCCCGCGCATGCCCGTTCAACTTACCACCGTGGCGGTTCAACGTGCCGATGAACCGATGCCAGTTTTGCGAATGACGATGCAAAACATCACCGAACGCAAGCGCACCGAAGAAGCGTTGCGCGCGAGCAAAGAAAGATATCTCACGATCTCGAACCTCATCTCGGACTATGTTTACTCGGGTATGCTTTACGCCGATGGAACCGCTCAAACCGAATGGATCACTGGCGCTTTTGAGCAGATTACTGGATATACCGTTCAAGAAATTCAGAATCGCCAAGGTGGATTTGCTTCTCTAGTCCATCCTGACGATCTGAGCAAGATCATTGCAAATCAATCACGCCTATTTGCAAATCAATCGCTGGTGCAAGACTATCGCATCTTTACCAAGGATGGGCAAATCCACTGGCTCCACGATTACATGCAACCGATTGCAAGAAAGAGCGACTCGGACCCCCTGCATATTCTCGGCGCGGTCCAGGACATCACCGAGCGTAAACGCGCGGAAGAAGCGTTGCGCGCAAGCGAAGAAAAATATCGGGTGCTCATCGAAAGTTCGGATGCCCTGATTGCGTTGGTGGATGCGGAAGGGCGTTTTCAATTTGCGAATGATCAAGCGGCACACTCGGTTGGACTCGCCCCGGCGGAATTGATTGGCAAAACTTTACGCGAAATATTCACAGCCCAAGTTGCGGAAGAACGTTTGAAACTTGTTCAACAGGTGTTTGAGACTAACGCGCCGGTCATCACCGAAATAAAAAATCATACCGGGGATGGCTGGCTCCATAACCGCATCCAACCGATCCGCGATTCAGCGGGGCAAGCCGTGATGGCGTTATTCAACGCGGTGGATATTACTCCGCTCAAAACTGTTCAAGCCGAATTGGTGGAACTGAATCGCACGCTGGAACAACGGGTGCAAGAGCGCACGGCGCAGGTACAAGATTTGTACGATAATGCGCCGTGCGGTTATCATTCGTTAGACCCCAACGGCAATTTTGTTTTGATCAATCAGACCGAACTGAACTGGCTCGGTTATGCGCGTGAAGAAATCCTTGGATTGAACATACGCGGCTTGCTGGCACCCGACTCGGTGCCTATTTTTGAAACGGCTTATCCGGAATTTAAAAAACGCGGTTGGAGCAAGAATACCGAAGTCACAATGACACGCAAAGACGGTTCCCTTTTGCCCGTCATCATTGACGCCACCGCCGTTTATGACACCGAGGGAAATTTTGTGATGACGCGCTCATCCATGTTCGACCACACCGAGCGCCACCGCACCGAGCAAGCCCTGCGCGCCAGCGAAGCGGCATTGCGCGTCAGCCGCGACGAATTGGGTATCGCAAACCTAAAATTGATTCAAGCCGCGCGGATGAAAGACGAGTTTCTGGCAATGATGAGCCACGAACTGCGCACACCGCTCAATGCCGTCCTGGGTCTTGCCGAAAGTTTGGAGGATCAACTGCTGGGACCGCTCAATGAAAAACAGATACAGGCTCTCATCACGATTGAAGCCAGTGGACGACATTTGCTGGCATTGATCAATGATATTTTGGATTTGGCAAAGATTGAGGCAGGTGCCGTTCGGTTGGATCGAATGCTCATGCCCGTCAAATCCACTTGCGACGCGAGTCTGGCCTTTATCCGCGAGAGCGCGCTCAAGAAACGAATCCAGGTCACCATGACCCACGACATCCAAGTGCAATGGATCTCCGCAGACGCACGCCGGTTCAAGCAGATGCTCGTCAACCTATTAACTGTAGTCTGGCGAAAATCGCCTAACTGAACCTTAAAAGATCAATGCACGACCGGTTGCGGGCGCATCAAAGCGACGGATGGCAATCTGCGTTTCCGCCAACCGCTGGATAGATGCCTGGTTCGCATCGTCGCTTACGCG
>CAIKBD010000236.1 GCA_903825565.1 uncultured Anaerolineales bacterium
ACGCTGTCCGCGTCGATCGCGCCGCGCAAGGTTTCCCACCTCGCTCTGCCGGAAGTCCCGTGGCAGACGAACTTCTCGATCTCGAACGCGTCCTTCAGCCTCCAGCACTTCAACCCGCGCGCGCGACATCCGTGCGGCGTCCCGCTGCGTTACGGACGCGCTATCGCCTCTCCCCAATAGGGGCGAGGGAATTTACTCCTTCTCCCTGTGAGGGAGAAGGTTGGGATGAGGGTCGCCTGACTTTTGAAAAGCCCTGGTCACCGGCGTAGATTCGTTGACACGCGCACGCGTTTGTAGTACAACTTGTCCAATCTTTCTCTGGAGTGAATGAAATGCCAACGCATCAACTGCAAAATCGCAATGAAGCCGAGGATTTGATTCGCGGGCTGACCTTGCTCGGCACCGGCGGCGGTGGTCGCCCTGAAGCCGGGCGTGAGTCGCTTGCCCGAATGTTTGAGCAAAACAAATCGCTGGGCTGGACGGATGCGAGCGAATTGCCGGACGAGGGTTATGCCTGCGCCGTGTTTTCCGTCGGTTCGACTGCGCCGCGCGCCGCCGATTTTATCGAAGGGCAAAATGTTCCGGGCTATGGCACGCGCGCGCAAGGCACGGCGATGCCGCGCGCGGTTCACGAACTCGAAGCGTACACCGGCAAAAAAATTACAACGATTTTTCCCATCGAGTTGGGCGCGAACAATACCGCTACGCCGATGTCTGCCGCTGCCGCACTCGGCTTGCAATTGATTGACGGCGACGCGTCCGGGCGCGCGGTGCCGGAAGCGAGCCAGGTTACGCCGGCAATGCAACAGCAAGCGTTTTGCCCTGCCGCGATTGCGGACGAGTGGGGCAATGTTCTTGTGTTAAAACACGCAACTGGCTTGGACGTTGCGGAGGCGATTGCCAAAGCGATGTCGGTTGTCACCAAAACGCCGGACACCTATGCGATTTGTGCGGTTGCCGCGTACCTGATGCCGGTCGCGGAGATGAAACGCGCGGTGATCCTCGGCACGATCAGTCGCTCGTTCGCGGTTGGCAAACTGATCCGCGAAGCGCGCGAACGCGGCGATAATCCGGTGGCGGCGTCCGCGAAATTCTTGAACGGCGCGGTGCTTTTCAAGGGGACGATCAGCAAACGCGAGTGGGAAAGTAAGGGCGGCTATCAAATCGGCACGACCGACCTCGCGGGGACGGACGAATTTGCCGGGCACGCGTTTCGCATCTGGTTCAAGAACGAGCACCACATCACCTGGCGCGACGGCGCGCCGTTCGTGACGAGTCCCGATCTGATCGCAGTCGTCGCCGCCGACACCGGCGAGCCGATCACGAATACGTACTTGGCAGAAGGGATGCGCGTTGCGGTCATCGGCGCGCCGGGCGATCCGGCGTTTCGCACGTCGGTTGGAATCGCGACGTTGGGTCCGCGCCATTTCGGTTTCGATTGGGAGTATCAGCCCATCGAAACATGCGGCGTGCTGGTTTGAACATGGCGCGTTAGTACCTTGCGAGTGAGATCATTGCCCCAAAAGCAAAAATTTCGGGACGCGGACTAACGCGGGAAACGCGGATCATTTTCATCTGCGCTCGTCGGCGCTCGTCGGCGTCCCATCTGGAATTTTCTTGTTTGGTTTCGGCTTGTCCGAGTTAGGGATAGTTGCCGCCGCATTGAATGGCGAGCGAAACTCGATCACTTCCATCGGGCCAAGGGAGCGCGCGGTAAAACGGATCGGGCGTGTCGTTGTACATCACCTGGGTTTCGGCGACGGCGCGCGTTGCGCAACTTGCCAAATGATTTTCCAAGCCGGGAATCCAGGGTCCAATCGAAACTTGATTCAACCCAGGTTTTAACTCGGCGCGCACGTCCGCGCTTTGCGTCAAGCCGTGATTACTACCGGGAAAACTGAGCACGATTTTGTATTTGCCCTGCGGGACGTTTGCCGGCGGCAACGCGTTGCAGATGCCGGTTTGAAATTGGCGCGGGGTCTTGTCCCACACGAGTCCGGGTTCCGGGCGTAAAGACACCACGAAAATTCCGGTTTGCTTTCTGGCGATCAGGTCGGTGCAAATCTGCGCCGCGCTCGGCGTGGGGCTGGGACCCGCGGTGGGCTTGGCAGTGGCGGTTGCCGCCGGCGTACGCGAGCGCGTCGGCGTGGCGGCGCGGGGTGTGTTCGTGCGTGTGCTCGTGGGCGCGCTCGTCGGCGTTAGCGTCGCCGTGGCTGTCGGCGCGAGTGTTGCCGTCCATGTGGCGCTTGGCGTGACGGTGGGCGTCGGCGTGGGCGGCGCGGGCGTCGGCGTTATGCCGCAAGCAGTTACTCCGCACAGGGTTAGCCCCGCGCCGAGGCATAGGACGAGCGCGCGCAGATCAAAGTCAAGAGCAAAAATTTTTGGCATCGTATCTCCATAGCACAGTGTTCAGCAAGTGTTGCTATTTTACGCAAGCCGCGCCAAAAACCAAATTGCCGAGCTGTAACTTTTGCGTGGCGCGCGCATCTAATTCAACAGCAAGCGGCAGTAAAATTTAGACGAGGTGATTCGAACAATGGAAATGCTGATTGATTTTCCGGGCGGGGCGCGAGTGGATGTGCATTTTGGACAATTCACGATCAAGACGGATCAGCCGCCGCAGGGCGGTGGCGACAATTCTGCGCCCACGCCGTTTGCGACGTTCCTCGCTTCAATTGGCGCGTGTGCCGGTATTTACGTGCTGGGCTTTTGCAAGCAACGCGGCATTGCGACCGAGGGAATGCAACTCGTGCAGCGGCTCGAAGTGGATCGCGCGACGGGGATGGTGAGCAAGGTTTTGCTCGATCTGCAACTGCCGCCCGGCTTTCCCGAAAAATACAAGGAGGCGGTGGTGCGCGCGGCGGAACAATGCGCCGTGAAAAAACATTTTGAGCATCCGCCGCAGTTCGCCATCAACGCTACGCTCGCATCAATCTAGTTTGCCGAAATGAAACGACGCCCCCCGCTTTCGAACAGAGCGGGGGGTTGTGTTTTGGCGACCGGCGTGTTTTACGGGATCAGCAATTGCTGTCCGACGCGAATGTTCGTGTTGGGCAAATTGTTGGCTTGCATGATCGCTTCGACCGAAGTGCCGTAGCGGCGCGCAATCGCAAACAACGTGTCGCCGGCAACAACCGTGTGCGTGTACCGATAACTCGAAAACGGCGTGGGGCTGGGAGTCGCGGTCGGCGATAACGCCGGCGGCGGCGTGAATGTGAGCGTGGGCAAGAAAATAATCAGCGGTGTGAAGGTTGCCGCCGGCAACGGCGTGGACGAGGCGAACGGAATCGGCGTGAAAACTGGGAACGGCGATGGGCGCGTTTGTGTGGCGGGCACGGTGGCGGTGAGTGTGGGCGAGGCGAACACCGCTTCGGCAAAGGTCGGCGAAAAGGTATAGAGCGACAGTTCCATCGTCAAGGTGGCGTTTTGCGCTTCGCCGCCGACCAAATTGAGATTGGTGATGACGACGCTTCGCAACGCGGCTTCTTTGATGCGCGAAACGAAATCCACCAAGTTCCGCGATGGACCTTGCACTTGGAGTTTGAGCGCGGTCACGCGGAAAATGTCTTTGGGTCCGGGCGTGCTGGGGGGCTGGGTTTGCAAACTGGTGATCGCGACGCTACTGGCACTGGCGTACTGATACAACGCGGCGATAACTTCTTTCGCTTGGGGATCGGTGAGGAACACGTTGACGGCGGCGGAGAGCGTGGCTTTGGATTCGGCGATCCGCGTTTGCATATCCGACGGTTTGGATTCGGGAATTTTGCGCGCTTCGATCAAGGCGCGGCGCGCATCGTTGAGTTGCACGCTCAATTTGTCGCGCTTGGCTAATTCGGGCGTGATGTTCGCGGAGACGAACACGACGTACCCCAACAACACCCCGATGATCACCAGCGCGGCTAACAGGGTAAATAAATTGGCGCGCAAAGCGTCGCCCCAATCACGGAACCGATCACGCAGACTCATAGCATCACTTGATTTCCAGCAGGATCACAAAGCGAAAAGGCATGGCTTCGGGACCGAATGGCGGGCGCGCGGCGGGGCGCGCCAGGATGCGCGCAGGCGCGCCGAGCGACCCAGTTTGAGTGATTGTGCGCGTCGCGGTCGGTGTCGCCGTACGCGTCGTGGCAGGCGTGGGCGTGAGCGTCGGCGTTGCCGTTGCGGTGTTCGTCGGCGCAGTCGTTGGCGTGGACGTGCGCGTGGCGCTCGGCGTCGGGCTGAGCGTTGGGGTTGCCGTCAACGTCGGCGTGTTCGTGCCGGTTGGGGTTGCCGTTAGCGTTGGCGTGCTGGTGATCGTCGGCGTTGGAATATATTCTTCGACGACGAGGCGGTACGTTTTGTCGAAACCGTCTTGCCCCCGATTGGACACGGTGACAAATACAATCGTATCGGCGGCGGGCGCTTGGAATGAAATTTCGGAACGCAACACGCCCGGCGTCACATCGTCGTTGACGTACGAAGTCGAGCCGATCAACATCGTCATGATCGTATCTACGCCGGTTGCCAGGTCAGCCGTATAAATGCGATACCAACGCCCGGCTTTGGCGATAAACGTTGCGTTGTCTACGTCGAACAGCGGATAAAAATTGTGTTGCTGGGATTGTCCCGGCGAAATGGGCTTGGCGGTCACATCGTCCGGCTCGTACGCATCGCGCAAGTCCGGCGTGAAGCTGGGCGTGACGGTCGCGGTGCCGGTTGTTGTGGGCGGTACGAGTGTGCCGGTTGCCGGCAATGGGGTGTTGGTCGGCGTGTTCGTCGGCAGGGGTGTGGTGGAAATGAGCGGCGTGATCGTCGGCGTGAGCGTGAGCGTTGGTGTGAGCGTGAGTGTCGGTGTGATCACCGGCGTGGCGACTGCCGTGATGGACTGCACGATCACGCGCGAGAATAAACCCGATTGTTCCATCACGCGCGCGTACGTCACGATGACATCTTCCTGGGTTGCGCGACCGTTGAGGGTGAGTTGCGCGCCGTTCCGTGCGAGCGAGACGAGTAAGATTTGGTCGGGGTTGTACGTGCCAAGCGCCGCCATCACATCCGACCAATTGGTGCGGGTGGCGACGATGGTGGGCAACACGGCATTGATCTGATTGATCTGCGATTGCACTTGGGCGAGTGGAGTCAGTTGCTTTTGCACTTCGGGCAACGGCGTGGGCACGTTGGTCAACGATGTCCGAATGGATTTGAGATCGGCGTCAATGTTTTTATTGTCGGTGGCGACGGTAGTGGCAATCAAGTAGAGCGGAATGAAAAAAAGCGCCATGCCAGCGGCGATCAGCCACAAGATGATCGCGGTGCGCGACAGTTTGATCGGGGATGGCGCGGATGGCGGCACCAAGCCGGGGATCGCGCTACTCGGTAAGGGCGGCGGCACGCCTTTGCCCGTGCTCGCCGGCGGCGATTTAGTTCCAGGCGCATTTTTCTGCATCGTCATTTGATTCTATGATACTCTTGTCACGTCCAAAAGTCAAAAAGTTTTTTGCCAAACACAGCGGCGGGCGTTTGTAAAACCACAGCGGCGGGCGTTTTTACAAACGCCCCTACGCGTGTCTGTAGGGATGTTTGTAAAACCATCCTGTTTGCCAAACATCCGGTTTGGCAAAATAGCCCGATCCAAAATTTGGACGCCCATTTTCCAGCGGCGGTTTGGTTGCGGCGGGCACCTTTTTGTGATAGACTGATTGTTGAAAGCGCGCTCCGCTTTTTTTCAGATGGGCAAGGTTTGAGTGCCAAACCTGTACCTCGAATGTGTAATCTTGCTGAGCATGGCAAATCCTAAATCTTTCCCCAGCGATCCCGAACTCATCCAAGCGTGCTTACGCGGCGACCAAGCGGCTTGGAAAGAGTTGGTCACGCGTTACGGGCGACTCGTCTACTCGATTCCGCGCCGCTATGGCTTGTCCGCCGTTGACGCCGAAGACGTGTTTCAGAACGTCTTTGCGATTGCGCTCAAACGGCTGGAGAGTTTGCGGAATCAGCAATCTTTGGCGGCTTGGCTGATCACGGTGACGCGTCACGAAACGGAACGTGTCGGCGCGCGGCGCATCACCACGGAAGAACTCGACGAGTGGCTGGAAGACGAACAAGCCACACCCCAAACCCAAGTCCAACAATGGGAACGCCAACACATTGTCCACCTTGCCCTCGAACGGTTGGAAAAGACCTGCCGCGAACTTTTGATGGCTTTATTCCTCGAACCAGACCCGGCAAGTTACGAGCAAATTGCCCGCCAGTTGGGGATTCCGCTTGGCAGTATTGGACCCACGCGGGCGCGGTGTTTCAAAAAATTGGAGACGATTTTAGTTGCGCTCGGCTTTGATCCCGATTAAACCCCGCGCGGCGCGGGCAAAGCGGGCAGTGTATTTTTCTAGGCGAAAAATGCCTCTTTTCAACAGGCAAGGTTAGTGCATCATGGGTTCTCATCCAATTTTATTTGAAGATTTGATCGCCTACGCGGCTGGCACACTAGACGCGCAGGCATCTGCGGTTGTCGCCAGCCACCTCGACATTTGCGCCGAATGTACCTCGACCATTCTGCGCTTCCAAGCCATTGGCGAAATTCTGCGAACCGACGACACCCAAGTTCCGTCGCCGCGTGCCATTCTGCGCGCGCAAAAATTATACGCGCAACGCCCACGGATGCGCCAGCCCAGTTGGCTCGAAACTGGGTGGATGCAACTGTTTTCATCTCGGAATTTCTCTCCTGTCACGGCGATCCTCGTTTTGTTGCTCATCAACCTGATCGTATATGTCGGCTTTAGTTCGGTTCTTGCACAAAACGCCACACCCGGCGATTGGCTGTACCCGCTCAAAACGACGATGGAAGAGTTGGATTTGAAAACGACGCGGAGCGATGGCGGCAAAGCCCAATTGCATCTGGCGCTGGCGGGCAAGCGCGTGGAAGAAATCCGCACGCAAGTCGAACGCCAAGAATTTCAGAAAATTCCAGAGACTGCCGCGACGTACGAAACGCACGTGGAGGGCGCATCCGGTTTTTTGAACAGCGTGTTTCAGCGCGACTTGGATCAAGCCAAACAGTTGGCGCAAGCGCTGAATCAGAATCTGTCGCACCATGTAGAGACGTTGACTACGTTGAGCCAAAGCGTGCCCGACGAAATCAAACCGGCGTTGCAACATGCGATTGCCACTTCCGGTTCGGCGATTTCCGTTGCGTTGCGCGTGTTGAGTACGCCCGTCCTGACCGGGCAACGCACGCCGACACCTTTGGTCGTGACCAAGTTGGCAATAACCCCAACTGTGCCGCGCCCGGCGCCATCCAATACCTTTGTCGTGCCGATCCCGTCTACTGGGGCGTCGCCGGGTGTTGCCCCCACTACGGTAGGCAAACCAGGTGTGGCGACGCCTGTGCCGGGCAAACCACCCGCGGCTACCGCGCCGAGCAATCCCCCCAGCGTGCCGACCGAGGTGGTCAAGCCGCCGCCGCTAATGGCAGAACGGTGTCAAGGGGCGGGGCAACCCAAGCCGTCGGGCTATATCAAAAATTTGACGATGGCAGAAAAGGTTCGCAGTTCGGATGGAGAACCCGAAAACCCGACGGAAGAATTTAAGCCGAACAGCAAAATTTTTGCGGTGGCGAATATTCAAAATGCGCCGGCAAACACGCGCTTCAAAGCATTGTGGTGTGTGACTGATGTCGGCAAAGCCGATGTGCCGGATGCCAAAATTGGGGAAGCCGCAATTACTACCTTTGGCACGCGCAACGCGGAATTTTCCTTGACCCCTTCCAAGGGCTGGGCAGTGGGTAGATACCGAATCGAAATTTATGTGAATGGAGTCTTGGACACGGTGCGCCATTTTCGAGTCAAGTAACGCGGTTGGATCATTCGAGCAAGACAAATTTGCGCCGGTGGCGTTGGCGTTTCGAGCAAAATCGAAATCCTAACGCCGCCGACGTTTTTTATCGGGCGCAATTGTTGTACGGCGGCATGGAAATAGCATTTGACAAATTGCGGCGAGGGTGGTATCAAATTACCACTAAATTCGAGTTGGGCAATTTCGCAAAATGCGCTTACGGTTTCGGCAGGCATTTTCAAATTGGCACAGGTATTGATTGGATAAAGGAATGGTTCTATGAGCAAGATTCGCGTTATGCTCGTTGACGATCACGCGATTCTGCGCGAGGGCTTGAAAGCCCTGTTGGCGTTGCACGACGATATCGAAGTCGTGGGCGAAGCCAGCGACGGCGGCGGCGCACTATCTAGTCTGCAGCATTACGCGCCCGATGTGGTTGTGATGGATATTGCCATGCCCGGGATGGATGGCTTGGAAGCCACGCGGCGGATTGTGAAGGAATATCCGCAAACCAAAATTCTTATCCTCAGCCAACACGACAATGGCAGATACATTTTCCCAGTGTTGCGCGCCGGGGCGATGGGCTATGTGTTGAAACGCGCTATCGGCGAGGAACTCGTCACGGCGATCCGCAACGTGCATCGCGGCGAAGCGTACCTCCATTTGCCGATTGCCAAAATGGCGGAACAGGATTATCAACCTGCCCCGGTTGAATCCACGCAAGACGATGTGGGGCTGACCGAGCGCGAGAGAGAAGTTTTGAAATTGGTTGCCGAGGGCCGCACAAGCCAAGAAATCGCCGGGTTGCTCTGCGTGAGCAAAAAGACAGTCATGTGCCATCGCGGCAACATCTACAAAAAATTGGGCACGCATAACCGCGCCGAACTGATCAAGTACGCCATGCGCTCCGGTTTGGTCGAAGCGATCACCTAGTCGAGCGCAAGCCCCGTACCCATTTACCCCGTTCACAGACACACGCACGCGCACACTTTTTTAACCGCAAGCCCGCCCAGCCGGCAAAGATTTTCCTCGCCGGCTGGGCGGGCTTGCGCTTCAATCTAGGTAGTTTTACCGATTGTTGGAAAAATCGCTACCCGCTAGAATAGACCCAAGCGCCGAACTATAGCCCTGTCAGGCGAGTGAGGAAGAATTGACGACCCATTCTGTGCGCGTCCTGATCTTGGAACACACAACCCCTCTGGCAGATTTAGCGGCTGAAATTCTCCAGCGTGAACCGAGTTTGCAAATTGTCGGCGCGTTCGATAGTTACGCCGCGCTGACAGCGCAATTGCCGCATACCCAGTCCGATGTCGTGATCCTGGATTTAGATACGCCGGATGCTTGTGGGTTGAATGTGATTCCGTTCGTTCTGGCAAATTTGCCCGACGCACGGATTATTCTCTTGCGCGATCAAGAAGATAGCCGTTATTCCAAAGCCGCGCTCAAGTTGGGAGCCGCCGTGTGCGTCCGCAAAGACCTCATTGCGACTGATCTCGTTCCCGCCGTATTGCACGCGCTCTCCAGCCGCGCGCCGCGAGTGTGAAATGAAAAGACAAGTCATTTGGATTAGTGTTGCGATTCTCGTTTTCCTGCTAGCCGGTCTGTTCGGGTTCTGGTTCTTTTTTGCAAGCAACTGGACGCGCCCCGCCGCGGCTGTGTCCAATTGCCAAAAATGTCACGGCGATCAGGAGCGGTTGCAGCAACTCAGCGAAAAACCGGAACGCTATTACGTTGACCCGGCATTGTTTGCTCAAGAAGCGCACGGCGGCTTGGCATGTACGACCTGTCACAGCGGCGATCCCACCAAAGATACGCCGGAAGAAGCGTGCTTGAACAAAAAAGCATATGCCGACCCCGCCGCCAAGCCAGTCGTGGACAAGACATGCGGCAGTTGTCATCCCGAAATTACGACGCGTCACCTAAAATCCATCCACGCTAGTTTGGAAGGCATCCGGCTTTCGCTCGTTGATCTCCTCGGCGAAAAAGAAGGCAACTTTAAATTCGAGGCGACCTGCAACGACTGCCACACTACCTGCTCCAGTTGCCACATGAACGAGCCGGATCGCCGCAACATGCTGTGGCCCCGCGTGACCAATCACCACTTTGAGACGCGTTCCAATTCCAAAACCTGCGTCGCGTGTCATGCCGGCATGGGCGACACGTTTTTCGGCACCACGACCGGCACGAAACACGCGCCCAGTTTGATGGCACAAGCCGGGATGCAGTGCGTAGATTGTCACGGCGATAAAGACGTGCACGGCACCGGCGTCAAGACTTCGTTCAGCATGGAAACGCCCAAGCCCACGTGCATGGAATGTCACAACCAGCCAGCCAAGCGCATCACCTCCGCGAAAAATACCCTTGTCGCGCCGCAGTATTCGCACGAAACCGTCGCCCATACGATTCACTCCGAGGAGGCGCTGGCGTGCGAGGCGTGCCATACGCAGTGGTACCCCAGTTGCTGGAATTGTCACAATGGGCGCACCGACAAGACGATAGAAGCGCTGTACCTCGCCGTCAGTCCGCTGACGAAAAAAATTCAACCGACGGCGCACTCGCCGGCAACGAGCGGCGCGAGCGGGCCCATCCCCACGAGCATGGGCGGCGGCTGGGCGATCAAGTCGCGGCATAGTTGGGGCGCGTCGCAATCCTGCGAAGCGTGTCACACCGATCCCGCCGTGTACATTCTCAACGCGGAACGTCAAGCGCCCTTCGTCGGGTACTGGACTGCCAAACGCGCGAACGCGTCGTTTGTGGATGAAAAACTCGCGCAAGCCCTCGTGCTCGATCTAAACAAGATCAAAGCAAGCGCGCACAAGGATCAAAAGTGCGAGGATTGCCATGCGACGCTGACCGATGCCGTGTGCGCCGAGTGTCACACCAAGACGCAAAAAACCGGCAAGACCGTTTTGCCGGCGAATGGGGATTGGTCGCGGCAAAGTTACCTTGCCGCGCAGGAAAGATTGAAGCAGACCGCTGAATGGTTGACGCGTGCCAAGGTGGCTGGCGCCGGCGTGAGCAACTGGGAGCGCGATTATACCGCGTTAAAGTTGAAATACCTCCAAGTCTCAAACGACTTTCATGCCAATCCCGGTCAGGCGCTCGCCGCGATGCAAGACGTGGGGAAGAATAGCCAAGTCCTGCTCGGTACCGTGCAGCAGGGCGTGCAAGCGCAGTTGATTCAAAATCAGTGGATGCCCGCCGGCGTTTTGTTCGCCGTCGGCATGGTCGGCGCGGTTGTGCTCGGTGTGTTCGCGCGCCGCCAACAGACTCGATAGGAAAGGATTCTATGATGAGTTGGAAAAACATTCTGTGGTTCGTCGGTATTTTCTTCCTGGGGATGCTTGCCGGTTTCGGTATGGGCAATCTCTATGGCAGCAATTCCTACAACGCGCAACTCGAACAAAAAGTGACCGAGCTGCAAAATCGTTTTCAAACGGCAAATGACAATTACTTGACGTTGGCGCGCGAGTATAACAAGTTGTTTACCCTGCGCGCGCCGGTCGCCAGCAATTCCGGCGCGCCCGCGCCTGCCGCGCCTGTTGCGCCAGTGGTCGCGTCCCCCGCTGCGCCCAAAGTTACCACCGCGCCGGCAGATGTCAAGACGCCGCCTACCGCCACCAAGCCGGTAGCGACGCCCGCTGTCAAAGCAACTGTTCCGCCGACTGCCGCGCCTGCCGCGAGCAAGCCGAAGGCGGAGTTTAAGGCGCTGGCGATTGACGGTACAGGTCCGCTGGAAGGCGCGCCGCCGCTCCTCGTGCGCTTTACCGATCTTTCCACCGGTAACATCACCAGTTGGAAATGGGAATTCGGCGACGGTGAAACCAGTTCGGAGAAGAACCCAGAGCACTTGTATCGCACTTGTCCCGGCGAAAAGAACCTGTGTACGGTGAAACTCACCGTTTGCGGTGCCGATGGGTGCACGACGGCGACCAAGCCGGATTATCTCTGGGTGTCAGAAAGTTGTACGGGGTGCTAATCATGCCGACCCTTTTCAGGGTGCGCTATCGAACGGTGTTTGTCCTCGCCGTTTTGATTTTGGCGGCGGGCTGGCTTGGCGCGAACGGGGCGATTGTGCGAGCGGATGCGCCGAGCGGTGAGGCGCTCGATTCGTACATGTGTCCGGTTTGCCATGCCACCCCCAACCTCAAGATGCAACTGGCGAGCGGCGAATTTTTATCCGTCACCGTCGAGCCGCAGACCTACAAGCAATCGGTGCATGGCAATGTGTTGCAATGCACGGCTTGCCACGCCGAGATCACCGGCTATCCGCATCCCGCGCGCGCGTTGGCGCGGCCCAGTGTGCGCGACGTGCCGTTTCTGATGCGTGCGTACACCGCGTGCGGAACCTGCCATCGCCCGGAGTACGATCAGTACCTCGGTAGCGCGCACGCCCAGGCGCTCGGCGCCGGCAAGCCCGACGCGGCGATTTGCAGCGATTGTCACGGCGCGCATGACATGACGCAAGCGAACCCAGCGCAAGTGGGCTTGGCATTAGTGCCCGCCGTGTATAGTTGCGCCAAGTGCCACCAGCAAGAGTTTGAGGATTATCGCGCGAGCGTGCACGGCAAGGATTTGCTCGGCAAGGGCGATCCGAATGTGCCGGCGTGCGTAGATTGCCACAACCCACACAGTATGACGCAGGCAAAAAACAATCCCGACTTTCGGCGGCAGTCGCTGGCGATTTGCGTGTCGTGCCACGCCGACGCCCAACTTATGACCAAGTATGGCTTGTCCACGCGAATTCTCAGCACCTACGTTGCCGACTTTCACGGCGCGACCGCGCAACTGTACCCCTCGCGTTTGGGGCAAGCACCCGAACAAGCGATGTGCTACGACTGTCATAGCAATCACAACATCAAGAGCACTGTAAGCGCGGATGGGTTGCTCCAAGCGAACTTGCTTGCCGCGTGCCAAAAGTGTCACGCGGACGCAAGCGTGAATTTCCCCGCCGCCTGGGTCGGGCATCACGATCCGACGCCGGATAATTTGCCGCTCGTGTTTTGGATTCGCGGAATTTACAATGTGCTGATCACCGGCACGATTTTGGTGTTGGTGGGGCACATTGCGTTAGACATCCGCCGCGTCTTTTTGAATACCCTGCGCGGAGGCAACCAAGCCCATGACTAGAGCCGCCGAAACGTTTGTCCGCTTTTCGCTGAATGACCGCATCCAGCACATTCTCATCATCGTCACCTTTTCGCTGTTGGGCTTGACCGGCGTGCCGCAAAAGTATAGCAACCTGGATTGGGCAAAGACGCTTGTCAACGCGCTCGGCGGCATTGACAATGTGCGAACGATCCATCACCTCAACGCGCTGGTCCTGCTCGGCTTGTGCGTGTATCACGTGGTGCGCGGCGTGTACCAGATCGCGATCAAACGCGTGCCGTTTGCCATGCTGCCGCAGATCAAGGACGCGCGCGACATTGCCGGCAACCTCGCCTACTTTGTGGGGCTTGCCAAAGCGCGCCCGCGTTTTGATCGCTTCAACTATATGGAAAAATTCGAATACTGGGCAGTGGTGTGGGGTATGGGCGTGATGGCAATCACCGGCTTGATGCTCTGGTTCCCCACCCTCTTTACCAGTTTTCTGCCCGGCGTGTTTGTGCCCGCGGCAAAATCGGCGCATGGCGGAGAGGCGTTGCTCGCCGTTGCCGCTATCGTCCTGTGGCATTTGTACAACACGCACTTCAACCCGCGTGTCTTTCCAATCAACCTGTCCATCTTTACCGGGCGCGTTTCCAAAAACGAAATGATGGCAGAACACCCGTTGGAGTACGAACGGGAAACGGGCGAGGTCGTGCCCGATGCGATGTTGCGCGGACATCCCGCCCGGTCGTGGGGCGCGCTGATCGTGTCCGGCGTTTTGGGCGCGTTGCTGGTCGTTGCGTTTGCCGTGCTCATCGTTTGGGCGATTCACCCGCCCGATCCAACGCCGCCCGCGCGCTTTGATCGCGCCATCTCGCGCACGAACATTCTGCCTGCGCCGACTGAGGCGGCTCCGGCGACGCAACCGACGCGCGTGTGGCAAGCCAGCCAAGCGGCGCGCCCGGTCGCCGATTTCTCGGTGGAGTCGGTTGGCGGTGCGAGTCGTCTAGAAGGCGTGCCGCCCGCGCCGTTCCGCTTCACCGATCTGTCTGCCGGTGAAATTGCCACGCGGTTGTGGAATTTCGGTGACGGCGGTACGAGCGCGGAACGAAATCCGCAACACACCTTTTCCAAATGTCCGGGCGGCA
>CAIKBD010000237.1 GCA_903825565.1 uncultured Anaerolineales bacterium
CCTTCGCAACCGCCGGGAATCATATCGTCGTTCATCAGCGCGACCGTCGAGCACGCGGCGACGCCGTAATCGAAAGGAAACTCGGGCCAACAGCGCACTGCCATCGCGCCGGCATTGTACTGCTCGGCGATCTCTTTCACGGCGAGGTACGCGCGTGCCTGTTGATCTTCTTTTTCCGGCGGCACTTCGGATTGATCGTCAATCAAGGTGCGAATGTGCGCCTTGGTCGCTTCGACTTGCGTAGCCGGCATCGCGCGCGCGCGATCAAACACGTGACCCAGCCCGACCGTCACCACTTCGACGCCGAGTTTCGCGCGCAGTTCCATTTCGTTGAAGGATAAATCGTAAAAACCTTGTGCACGCGTGCCCAGCAACACGACCTTGGTTTTGCGGAGACCGCGCACCAAACTCAACACGCGCAACATTCGCCCCATCTCGTCTTGAAAAATCACGTCGCCGGGATTGGCGAGCAGGTAACGGAACGGGCGACCGATTTTATAGAAATGACTCGAATTGACATTCAGCCCGACGAGCGAGTTGAGTCGCAAACGGCCGGTCGCTTCCGCCGGTTCCGGCAAGCCCCACAAAATGATCGGCACGCTGAAACTCTCGACCAGGTCGAGCGCGAGGTCGCCCATCGTGAACGTGCCGCTCTGAATAATCAGCGCGTCAATTTGCGCTTGATGAAAAAATGTCGCCGCACGCGCGATCAAGCCAGGCGTGGGATTGTCCGGGTTGTCGAGAATAATATCATCCGGCGCAATCAGTTCGACGTTGGGAAATTGTTTGAGCGCGGCGACCGAACGTTGATACAATTCGCGCGCCGCTTGATAATCGAAACGACTGCGCGCGAGACACGCCAAGCCGAGTCGCAAAACAGGAAAGGTTGGCATTTCAATTGACTCCTTGAATAACCTCACCCCATTCCCCCAACCCCCTCTCCCCTCTCCTGAAATTTTCAGGAGAGGGGAGAGGGGGCAAGGGGGTGAAGGGTGAGGTAAAATAGTTGCAAAAAAAGTTGATTGATTATCCCTTGACCGCGCCGGCAGTCAAGCCGCGCACGAGAAAACGTTGCAGGAACACGAAAATAATCATCACCGGCACGGTGACGACGACAGACGCCGCCATCATCCCTGCCCAATCGTGTTTGAATTGACCCAGGAACGACAAGAGCAAGCCCGGCGGAATTGTGCGGACTTCGACGCTCGTTGCGAGCGTGAGCGGGTAGAGCAAATTGTTCCAGCCATCGAGAAACGAAAAGAGACTGACCGCGAGCAAGCCCGGCGCGACCAGGGGCAGGATGACGTGGCGCAGTGCGCCGAGCCGCGTGCAACCATCAATCAGCGCGGCTTCTTCGATTTCGGACGGGATGCCATCGAAAAAGCCCTTCATCATCCACACCGAGAACGGCACGGCAAAGGTCGTGAACGAAATGATCAGGCCCAGGTATGTGTTGATGAGACCCAACTGACGGTACATCACATAGAGCGAAATTAGAATGAGCACGTGCGGAAACATTTGCGTCGAAAGAATCGCGAGCAAGAGCGGACGCTTGCCGCTAAAACGCAAACGCGAAATCGCGTACCCCGCGAGCGAGGCGACGACCATTGCCAGGATTGCCGTCGCGGTGCACGTGATGACGCTGTTGCGGACGTAGGTGATAAAGTCAGTGTAGCCGACCGTGAGGTTGGCATAGTTTTCCAAGGTCGCCGGCGAGGGAAACCATTGCGGCGGCGTCATATACGCGGCGAGATTCGTTTTGAACGATGAACTGAACAGCCAATATGCCGGAAAAAGCAAAGGCATCATAATCACCAACGTGATGATGTACAACACGGTGGTCTTGATGATGCGCCGCATTCGTTTGGGGGTCATAACGCAATCTCCCGTTCAAAGCGCCGTACGTACAAGGCGGTCATTACCATCAACATCACGAGCCAGATCACCGCGACGGTCGCCGCATAGCCAAAGTTGAAATCGCTGAACGCAAGCCGGAAAATGTAGATGACGAGTGTCGTCGTCGAATAGATCGGTCCGCCCTGGGTCATTACCCAGATGAGCGGAAAGTTGTTAAAGTTGCGAATGAGCATCAGGATCGTTGTGATGACCATAATGTTTTGGAGATGCGGAATCGTAATGTTCCAAAACACCTGGAGCGGATTCGCGCCATCAATGCTCGCCGCGTCTTTTAATTCGCTGGGAATGCTTTGCAAGCCGGCGAGAAACATCAGCATATAAAACGGTGTTTGATTCCACACATTCGCGGTGATGACCGCAGTCATTGCCAGATTGGGACGCGCGAGCCAGGGCTGGTTTGAATCAATCACGCCGAACGCGCGCAAAATATAATTGACCACACCCACGTCGAAATTGAAAATGTACGTGAACAGGAAACCGACGACGATGAACGGCACGATCCAGGGAATCAAACAGATGCCGCGCAAGACGCGACTGAACGGCAGATTTTGATCTAACAAAATTGCGAGCAATAGCCCGCCGATAAAACTAAACAACACTGATGCGCCGCTAAAGAAAAACGTGTTCCAGAGCGATTCCCAAAATACCTTGTCTTGCAAAATCTTGCCATAGTTGTTCAGGTATGCCGGCGTCGGTCCTGCCGGGTCGAGCAGACTATAGTTGAGCGTGGACAAGTACGCGCCGCGCACGAGCGGGTAGAGAATGACGAAACCCATAATCGCGACCGCCGGCGCGATGAGAAGCATCGCCAAACCGGTTTCGTTCCAGGGACTATGCCAGCGCGCAAGCCATTTGCGCCACGCGATGGTTTCAACTTTGAAACTCACTGCATCACTCCTTTTGTCTACGTCGCCAGCCAACGCCGCGTATTTTCCAAGCCCTTGCGCGCGGCAGTGTCGGGATCGGGTAGGGGCAACGCTTCGAGCGCGAGGTAGCCGGCGTAACCTATCTCGCGCAGAGTACGAACAATTGCCGGCAAGTCCAGGTGGCCCGCGCCGGGATACCAACGATTGCTGTCCGAAAAATGGACGAGCGCCAAATGTTTGCCGGCGGTGCGAATCGCGTCTTGAATGGAAACTTCTTCGATGTTCATATGAAAATTGTCTAGCAAGATGCCCGACGAACGTAAATCATTTTCCTGGATGAGCGCGACCATTTCTTCGGCGCGATTAAAGCAATTCGTTTCGTACCGATTGATCGCTTCGAGCGCGAGCGTCACCCCGTGCGCGCCGGCATACGCGTCAATCTCGCGCATATGCTCCGCGATGCGCGCCATTTGGATGCGGCGCGTTTCCGCATCGTGGCTCACGTTGCCGTGCACCACACCGACCATCGCCATCGTACCGAATTTTTGGCAAAGGTCAATGTGGAGGTGGATGCGTTCCAACGCTTGTTGGCGCACACGCGCATCCGCATCGGCGAAACTGAACGTGTCGCCGCCGTACACCAACCCAGGTCCAATCGAACTGACCGGCAAATGATGCGCGTGCAATTGTGCGCGCAACGCATCCGCATCAATCGTCCACAAATCGTGAATGTGCAATTCGACGGCATCGTAACCCAGCGCGGCGGCTTGCGTGATGCCGTGCGCCAAACCGTTTTTGAAAATGATCGGCGCGCCGCGTGGATTATCGGGAGAAATGGAGAGACTGATCTTCATTGAGGTCGCTTTCGCGTAAACGCGCGCCAATACGGAAGAGTGTATTGGCGCGCGTTGTCCATTGCAACTTACAAACCGTAGACGATCTTGAGGTTCGCTTGCGCGTCCTTGAGAATCTTTTCAATCGAGTCGTTCGTCGTGACCGCTTGTTGCATCGCGACGAGCATGAACTCGGAAGCGGCGGCGAACTTGGGACCGAATGGCAGAGATTGCGACGAGGGAATGACATCCTTGAGGTACGCTTGGCTCACGGGATCGGCGAACTTGTCTTTGAACTTGTCCGTCAACGTCTTGAGCGGCGGGATGGATCCGAGCGGGATATAGTAATCGGTCACCGCGAGATCGCTCGACACCAACGCTTGGATGAACTTGAATGCCATCGCCTTGTTCTGGCACGCCTTGGAAATTGCCAATTCGTGGTTGTCGGTGACGGTGACGGCTTTGCCGAGTTTGCCTTTCGGAATACTCGTGACCGCCCAGGTTTCGTGGAACACTTTGTCGTCCAACAAATCCTTGTTGATGCTCGCGAGTGTGCCTTTGAAATACGGTCCGTCCCAGGCAAAGACTTCTTTTTCACCGGCGCTGAATTGGCGGAAATCGCGGAGGATCAAGCCGGGCGGATTGTACTTTTGATTCGTGATTTCGCGCAACCACGTAAAGTACGCGACCATTTCCGGCGCATCAAAATTCGGCTTGCCATCTTTGTACGGTTGCGCGCCGAACGTCAACATCCAGGGCCATTGATGCACGAGCGCGTACTGGCGCTTGGTCGTGTCCAAACCCATGCCGTACACTTCGCCCTTGCTTTGGTCTTTGATCGCCTTGAACGCGGCGTTGAGTTCGTCAATCGTTTGCGGCGGCTTGTTCGGATCGAGACCGAATTTCTTCATCATCTTTTTGCTGTACCAAAACGCGTGCGGGGTAATCGACCAGGGAATCGCGTACAGTTTGTCTTGGTACGTCGCGGCTTGCAAGTTCGCGGGCGTGTTGTCCGCCAAGTACTCTTTCGTCACGTACGAATCGAGCGGCTCGAGCGCGCTCATCCCCGCCAGCTCGAACGGCATATTCGACGACAGTTGCATCACATCGGGCGGATTGCCGCCGGTTGTGGCGATGATGATTTGATTTTGAATTTCACCGAAACCGTACGGCACGTTCTTGATCGTCACGCCGGGATTTTCGGATTGGAACTTGGCGATAATTTTTTCGACATTCTTGCGCGTCACTTCTTCGGCAGAAGCCCAGTTGAAAAACGTGAGCGTGGTTTGCTTGGCGGCGGGCGTCGCCGTCACAACTTTTTCGACGACCTTCTCGACCGTTTGCGGCGTGGGCGCGGCACATCCGGCGAGCATCGCCAAGCCAACCGCACCGGCGGACGCCTTGAGAAATTCACGACGAGTAAGATTTTTTTCTGACATCATCAACCTCCCTTGGTTTGTGGGCAGAATCGAATCCGGGTAAAGAAAGCATTTTCATAGAATTCGCGTTCAGGACACCTCCTTTATTTTTTCTGCAATAATTTGCAAAATAACTGAAATTTCACGCAAGATTATACTTAATTATCATTTTATTGTCAATATATTGCATTAACTATGAGATTGTAGTATAATCCAAACACGCACAAGTCATTTCAAAGACAGCCCCAAGGAATCGCTATGAACAAACCGAGTCAACGCGCGACACTGGCGGATATTGCGGAACGCGCCGGCGTTTCTGCCTCGTCCGTATCGCGCGTGTTGAATAACAAAATGCCGATGAGCGATCACGTGCGTGCGCAAGTTCTCGCGGCGGCAGAATCGCTGGGTTATGAACCGAAACGCCGGGAGGCACGCGAGGCGAATGTCGGCGTGATTGCGTTGATTATCACCGAAACCGTCAACCCGTACTTTCACGAAATCGTTCAGGGCGCGCAAGACGAAGCCGAACGCACGAATTTATTTTCCGTCGTCGTCAACTCGACGCCGAACGAAGAGCACAAACACATCATGGTGCAAACGTTATCCGCCCTGCCGCTGTGCGGCGTGATTCTGTGCGCAGGACAACTCGCCAGCGACTCGCTGATTGATTTTTACGAGCAGAGCCGGGTGCCGCTCGTCGTGATCAATCGCCGCGTCGCGCGCGCGAACGTGCCGTGCATCGTGATTGATTACGAGAACGCGTTGTTACGCGCGACCCAGCATTTGCTTTCGCTCGGACATACGCGCATCGCGTACCTCGCCGGGCCCAGCGCAGTCGAAACGTCGCAGTTGCGCCGGCGCGGGATCGAACTCGCGCTCGCGGCGCAGGGTTTGAGTTTGCACCCCGAGTTCTGCCCCGCCTCGTTGCCGAATGTCACCGGCGGCTTTCAAGCGATGAGCAACTTGCTACACCTTGCCGAAGCCGAACGTCCGACCGCCGTGATCGCGTACAATGATCTCGTCGCGATTGGCGCGTTGAACGCAGTGCGCGCCGCCGGCTTGCGCGTGCCCGAAGACATTTCAGTCATCGGGTGCGATGACATTCCAATGGCAACGTACACGAATCCGCCGCTCACAACCGTCTCAATTCCCAAGTATCAGATCGGCAAACTCGCAGTGCAGACCTTGTGTCAGGTGCGCGCTAAACAAGCCGCGCCGGGCGGCTACACCCAGATCGAGGGATCGCTGATCGTGCGCGATTCAACTGCCGCCGTGGTTGGCACGGTCAAGTAATTCTACCTCAAGTCAAAAAGTTTTGCGCTATTGCAGAAAAACCGCGCCAGCGCGCACAGATTGAGCGCACCGTCGCGGTGCTAGGTTTCTTTGAGCGCCGCCGGCAACGCACGCAACCCGTTCGAACTCATGTAGCGCGTCGCCAAAAATCCACGACGATCCACGTCACGCCGGCGGCGATCTGCCGTTTCAGTTCCGCTCAAGTCCGGCGCACTTGCCGCGTCCACGCGCCCTTGCGGCGCAATGATCCAAATCTGCTGATCCATGCCGCTTCACCTGTCCATCTTTTTGATCATCCTCACGCAATTGCGTTTTTACTCATGGCTTGCACATGATCTTTGAAGACCTATTCGCTTTTTCCCCAAGAGGAAGCACAACGCTCTATGCACGCGTAGAACTCGAATATGCGGACTGTGATGCGGGGGCTTGCTTCCCCTATTGCCCGGCAACGAAATGCGCGGCTTAACATGGGGTTTGGTGACAGTGAAACACATTGGCATCAATCGTCAGGTGAGAGGAATTATACTTGTCTACTTTGTAGAAAAGAGATACAATTTATATGTACCAATAGCAAACGCACCGAAAAGCAAAGGCAATGTTGGGGGAACAATTATGATGACGAAAGCTGAATTTGAGAAAGAGAATGCCGCATTGCGCCGCCGCGTTGCCAAGCTCGAAAAACAATTGGCAACTTACCGGCAAGAAAAAAGCGAGGAACGTTTTCGCAGTTTATTCGAGTACGCCCCCGTCGCGTACCAATCTCTGGACGAGCAGGGATGTTTGCTCGATGTCAATCCTGCGTATTGTGAGATGCTCGGTTATCACGCCGAGGAATTGATCGGCAAGAGCTTTGGTGAACTCTGGACGCCGGCGACGCGTGCCACCTTTGCTCAAATATTCGATAAACTCAAACAAGAAAATCATACGCACGCCGATTTGCAATTGATGCGCCAAGATGGCACTGTGCTTGCAGTGATTTTGGATGGCACAATTCAACGCGACGAGCAAGGACGATTTGTTCGCACGCACTGTATCTTGCACGATGTGACGGAACGCAAACATACCGAAGAAAAATTGATTGTATCTGAACAATTCGTCCACGCCACCATTGACGCATTGGTAGAACATATCTGTGTCTTGGATGCCGAGGGTAAAATTCTTTTCGTCAATCGAGCGTGGCGCGAATTTGCGAATACTAATCCGCCCGTGCCGCCGGACTATGCCATCGGCTGTAATTACTTGGATATTTGTGATGCAACCAGCGGTCCCGAAGCTGAGATTGCCCACGCATTTGCGCGCGGGATCCGGGCGGTCAGAGCGAATGAGTTGGAAGAGTTTTATTTGGAATACCCGTGCTCTTCTCCACAGGAGGAACGCTGGTTCATTGGACGCGTCTCGCGTTTTCTCGTCCAAGACACATTGCGCTTTGTCATCTCACACACAAACATCACGGACCGCAAACGCGCCGAGCACGCCACCCGCGAATCAGAGCAACGCTTTGCGTCCTTGTTCCGTTCCAATCCTATCGCGGTTGGCATCACACGCAAGCCCAACCTGGAAATTGTCGAGGTGAATGATGCCTGGTGCAAATTGACCGGGTACACCCGCGAACAAGCTATCGGTCACACCTCCACCGAGCTTGGATTGGCAACCCCCGAAACGTTGCGCCAAATTCGCACACGCTTGGAAGCCGATAACGCCATGCACAATTTCGAGATTTCACTCGTAACCCAGTCGGGCGAAGAACGCCAAGTACTCATCTCAGCCGAACCAATCGACCTTGGCGGAGAACCGTGCATCCTCTCCAACTTGCTCGACATCACCGAACGTAAACGCACCGAACAAATTATTCGGGAAACGAATACCAAGCTCGCGCATGCCCAACGGATTGCGCACATCGGCAGTTGGGAAGACTATATACCCACCGGCGAATTACATTGGTCGGAAGAGATGTACCACATCCTGGGTTTTACTCCCAATACGCCGATTAACCTGGCTCAAGCCGCCAGCGTTTTTCCACCCGAGGAACTGGCGCGTTTTCAAAGCGCCATCACAGCGGCAATCCAAAATCAGGCACCGTACAGCATGGATTATCGCATTGTTCGTCCGGATGGTTCGATAGTGTTCATTCACGACGAAGGCGAGATTGTGCGCGATGAACACGGCAATGCAATTTGGATGTACGGCACTACCCAGGACATCACCGAACGCAAACGCGCGGAAGAAAAGGTGCACGAAAGTGAAACCAGATTGCGAGCAGTCCTCGAAAACTCACACGACGCAATTGGTGTTCACGTCAATGGGATTTGGGAAATGTGCAACCCAGCGGCGGTGCGCCTCTTTGGTGTTTCGAATCCTAAAGATTTGTTGGGCAAGCCCATCGTGAATGTAATTACCCCCGATGAACGCGCGCGCATCCGGGATTATGTGCGCCAGCGCATGGAAGGAACCGAGGCACCCACAGCATACCTCACCCGCGGCTTGCGTGCCGATGGGACAACTTTTGATATGGAGGTGATGTTATCAAATTTCACCTTGAACGAAAAACTGCACGTTCTGGTCATCTTGCGCGATATTACGGAACGCAAACGCGCGGAGCAGGAACTGCGCGAAACACGTGAGCTCTTTCAAAAAATATTCTTCACAAGTCCAATTCCCATCGCCTTGGCACGGGTCTCGGATCGCACGATTGTGGATGTGAACGCGGCAATGGAAGACCTACTCGGTTACTCACGCACGGAACTGGCTGGCAAGCCGAGCACAAATTTCAACTATTGGGCTGATCCGCAAGAACGCCAACGCGCGTTCGAAATTCTTCTCCGCGAGAACACGCTCAATGAGTTCGAGTTTTCGTTCCAGACCAAGACGGGCGTGCGTGGTCAAGCCATCAATTATACCGAGGTTTTCTACCAAGGTACCGAGAAATATCTTTTATCCATCTTTGTGGACATCACCGCACGCAAGCAAGCCGAAGCCCAACAGGTCAAACTGGCGGAACGTTTGGAGCTAGCCACCCGTTCGGCGCAAATGGGCATCTGGGACTGGGACATTCAAAATAATGTCGTGGTTTGGGATGAGCGAATGTACGAATTGTACGGACACCGTCAAGACGAATTTGTCGGCGCGTATGAAACTTGGTTGAAAGGAGTGCATCCCGATGATCGTGCCGCAAGCGATCTTGTATCCGAGCGCGCACGGCGCGGCGAAATTGAATACGATACGGAATTTCGCGTTGTCTTGCCTAATGGCTCAGTGCGTTGGCTAAAAGCAAATGGTCACGTCTATCGCGATGAACATGGTGTGCCCATACGCATGGTTGGCGTGAATTATGATATCACCGAACGTAAACAAGCCGAGGAGAAACTGCGTGCGAGCGAAGAAAAATATCGCGGCTTGTTGGAAAGTTTAGATAGCGTCGTCGCTACGATTGATGAAAACGGCAAATTCCTGTACATGAATGATATTGCCGCCCAATGGTTGGGAAGCACACCCGACGCATTGATCGGCAAAACGATGGACGAACTTTTTCCCGCGCCGATAGCGTCACAACAATTACAACAAGTGCGTCAAGTCATTCAAGAAAACCAAGGCATGGTTAGCGAAGCCATCAGCTTCGTCCACGGCAAGCCCCGCTGGTTCCGCAATTCACTGCAACCGATTCATGATCAACACGGACAGGTTACGTATGTGTTGCTCAACTCCACGGATATTCACGAACTCAAAACCGCGCAACAGGACTTGGCAGAACTGAATCGCACGCTGGAAGAACGCATCAGACAAGCAACGGCAGAGATTCAAGATTTGTACGACAATGCGCCGACGGGTTATCACTCGCTGGATGCCCAGGGCAAGATTGTCATGATCAACCAAACCGAGTTGAACTGGTTGGGTTATACCCGCGCCGAGTTGATTGGTCAGCCCTTTGCCAACTTGTTCACTCCCGCCAGTCTGGCTACATTCCAAGCCAATTTCCCTGGCTTTAAACAACGGGGCTGGGTGCGCGACCTGGAATTTGAATTAATCCGCAAGGATAACTCGACCTTTCCAGTGCTGGTCAGCGCCACAGCCATTCAAGATCAAGACGGCAACTATGTGATGAGCCGCACCACAGTGGTTGACATCACCGAGCGCAAAAAAGCCGAAGAAACCATGCGCCGCGCCAACCAAGAAATGGAACGCGCCATGCGCTTGAAAGATGAATTTATGGCGGGGATGAGCCATGAACTACGCACCCCGCTCAACGCCATCCTCGGTTTATCCGAAACCTTGAATGAACAAATCCTGGGTCCGCTCAACGATCATCAACTCACTTCGATCCAACTCATCGAGTCTAGCGGCAGACATTTGCTCGCGCTGCTCAACGATATCCTCGATCTCTCCAAGATCGAAGCCGGCGCAGTTACTTTGGACATTGAGCCGGTAAATGTTCCATCCATCTGCGACATCAGCCAAGTTTTCATCAAGCAGATGGCGCACAAGAAACGCATCCAGGTATCCGCAAATCTCGATCCCAAAGTGGAATGGATTACAGCCGATGAACGCCGGCTTAAACAAATGTTGGTGAATCTGCTGACGAATGCCGTCAAGTTTACTCTCGAAGGTGGACAGGTTGAATTGCGCGTGACCGGGGACGTGGAAAATAAAATCGTCCAGTTTTGCGTGCGCGACACCGGCATCGGGATCGCACCCGAGGATTTACAGCATCTGTTCAAACCGTTTGTCCAAGTGGACAGCAGTTTAACGCGTACGCAAGAAGGCACGGGATTGGGCTTGGCGCTAGTTGCACGGATGGCAGAAATGCATGGCGGCAGTGTCGCAGTCGAAAGCGAATTGGGCAAAGGGAGTTGCTTTACAATCCAGTTACCTTGGTCGCCAGCGATGCAAATTCATTCGGGCATCAAACCGGGCAAAGCCGAGTTGGCGCCCGTTGTGGCGGAATCGCTTGCGTCGGTCCCGAATGCCCGGTCACCGTTGATTTTGATCGTCGAAGACAACGAGACCAACATCACGATGCTGAGCATGAATCTTGAATCGCGGGGCTATCGGCTCGCCATCGCCCAGCATGGCGCCCAAGCGCTCGAAATGATCCAAGCCGAACGCCCCGCGCTCATTTTGATGGACTTGCAAATGCCCGTGCTCGATGGATTGGAAGCGACTCGCCGTTTGCGCCGGAATCCCGATCCCGCGATTGCCGACATCCCAGTGATTGCCCTAACCGCGCTGGCGATGCCGGGCGACCGCGAACGCGCCATGGCGGCAGGCGCGAGCGGCTACCTGAGCAAGCCGGTCAACCTCAAACAATTGAGTGAGTTGATCAATCGCTATCTCAAAGTCGAATACAATAAAACTCGGCACGCAAGGCGCATCTACCTGCGTCTCAATTCAGGTCTAGCCGTCGGGAAATTCTTTTTTGAATTGCGCGACGCGTTCCGCCGCAATGCTTCCTAGCGCCGAACCATCCGCCATCAACAACACCAGTTGATAACCGCGCTTGTAGAGATCGCTCGCTTGTTGCCAACTGCCCGAAATCGTTGCCAGTGCTTTGCCACTTGCAAAAACTTTTTTCTCAATGCCCGCAATGACTTGCTGCACTTGGGGGACATTCGGATTGGCAAAGTGTCCGAGCGAAGTAGACAAATCCATCGGTCCGATAAAAATTCCGTCGAGACCTTCAACGGTGAGAATCTCGTCCAGGTTCGCCGCTGCTTCCGGCGTTTCGACGGCAGTCATGATGAAAATTTCATCGTTCGCACGCGTCAAATAATTCATGATATTTTGTCCATACCCTGCCGCGCGCGGACTGCCGGCGATCCCGCGAATACCGAGCGGCGGATATTTGCACGCGCGCACGGCGGCTTCCGCTTCGGCTTTCGTGTTGACGTACGGAATCAGCAAGCCGTACGCACCGGCATCCAGGATGCGCTTGATGGCAACGAAATCGTTCCAGGGTGCGCGCACAAACGGCACCGCATTCGTGCCATTCAAGGGCTGGCACTGGGCGATGAGCGAAAGCACATCGCTCGGACCATGCTCCATGTCAATCATCACGAAATCGAAACCGGCGCGCGCCATGATTTCCGCCGACAGCGGGCTGGCGATTTGCGACCATGCGCCCGATACTTTTTTGCCTTGCTTGACCAATCGCTTGACGCGATTTTCAAAAACCGGTGTTGCCATTTTAATTTTTTCCTTTTCTGTTTTTTTATGCTTTGCCAACCGAGCCGAACAATTCGAGTTTTTCCGCGACGACGATTTGCATCGCCTGAATCGCCTCATGCATCAAATCCATCAAGTCGGGCGTCTTGGGTAACTGCAATTTTGTCTTGAGCGATTCGATGTAAGCGCCACGCACTTCGGTGTTGACGTTGAATTTTCGCACGCCAAGTTCAACCGAACGGCGCACCATTTCGCGCGGCAAACCGGACGCGCCGTGCAAGACAAGCGGCACGCTCACCGCATCGCGAATCGCCGCGAGCCGGGCGAAATCGAGTTTGGGTTCGCCGTGATACTTGCCGTGCATGTTGCCGATGCACACGGCGAGCGCATCAATCCCCGTTTGCGCGACAAATTCGTGTGCTTGACCTGGGTCGGTGAGTTTCGCTTCGTACTCGGCAATCGTCAAGCCATCCTCCGTGCCCGCGAGTCGTCCCAACTCGGCTTCGACAAAGCCGAGTCGCGCGTGCGTGAGTTCGACCATCGCGCGCGTGAATTGCACGTTCGCCGCGTACGCGAGATGCGAACCGTCCGCCATAATCGAATTCATCCCCGCATTCAGCGCGAAACGAATCGCATCCGCTGACGTGCTGTGATCGAGATGCACCGCCACCGGCACACTCGCATCGCGCGCGGCTTGGAGAGATAACGCGACGAGTGCCGCGCCGCCATACTCGAATGCGCTCGGATGCATTTGCAGAATCGCCGGACTGTGCGCGGCTTGCGCGGCGTTCACCACCGCGAGCGCGCCTTCGAGATTGTAGACGTTGAACGCGCCGAGGGCGTAATTATTTTTTTGCGCGTCGTGCAGTAAATCCAGAGTTGAAGTAAGCATTTGTTTTTTATGGGACGCAGATGGACGCGGATTTTTAATTCTGCGTTCGTCTGCGTTTGTCTGCGTCCTATTTCATTCCGTTCACAATTTCTGCTAAAGAATTCGGTGTGCCCACATTGCCGGGAAAAACAATGTAATCCAATCCTGGGTAGCGGCTTTCGTCGCCCAGTCGCCACACGGGCACACCCGGTAAAATCTGTCCGCGAATCATCGCGCGTTTGACGTTCAACCCTTTCGTCGCCACGTCGCTCGACGTGATGCCGCCTTTGGCAATGAGATAACGCGGCATCACCGTAAGGCGATGCAAAATTTCAATCAAGCCATCGGACACGCGCTGACCAATCGTGAGCGATGCTTCGGCGTCACTTACCGTCACGAGTTGACGACTCGTGTAGATCACCACATCCTGGTTTTGTTGCATCGCATTTTCCGCACTCGCCGCCACGCGCGCGATTTCATTTGCGCGGCGCGCATCGAGCAACGCATCCACGCTGATTTCGACGCCGGCGATTTTCGTTTGCGCGAGCAGTGCTTCGACTTGGGCTGTTGTTTTCGGCACGTACGAACCAACGACAACGAGACCGCCGCCCGACTGCGGCAATTGCAAATCGGCTTTCGTCAACAGCGCACGCGGCTCGATGCCCGCGCGCACGCGCACGAACGATGCGGCGGTGCGATACAAAAATCGTTTGCCTTGCGCTTCGGCAAGCAACAGCCCTGCGACAAACACTTCCATATCGCGATAACTCGCCGCGTTCACCGCGCACATTTGCCCGCGCGAAATCGCCATCAATTTTTCGGCGACGCGATGCGGTCCACCGACACGCAAATCGTCAATCGTAATCGCGGCGACGTGATCGGCGCGCACACGTCCGCCGGTTTTCTCTTCGACCCACTCGCGCAAATTCGACGCGCGATAACCGAACGCGCTGTCGCGCGCGAACGGCGTCTCGCCGGCGGGCACAAGCTTGTCACCCTCGGCGACGTAATGCACATCGCCAATCGTGTAGCGTCCGCCTTCGAGGAAAAACGGAATGATGAGCCAGCCATCAAAAGTTTGGTCGAGCGCATTCGCGAGTGCATCCACCTCGCCGGGAAAATGTCCGCGCAAAGTCGAGTCACTGCGACTCACGACGACGAAATCACGTTGCGCTTGTTGCGATGCTTGGCGCAGGTTGCGCGCGATTTCGGCGTTCATCGCTTGCGCGCCGGGCAAGGGCAAACTGCGCGAGTTGGTCAAAATGTACAAGCACAGCAAATCGTTTGCGAGTTCGGCGCGCAAGGTTTCGACCGACCACTCGGTGAGCACGGGAATGCTGTGCACGGTTTGCGTGCCGGTTGGATCGTCGTCGAGCACGACGACTTTGCGACCGCTTACGCGAACCTGGGATTGAATCTCCGGCAAAAGATTCGTTTGCCATTCGACCGGGAGAGATGTGATGCGATCCATAATTTGCCCTTTTACAAAGCGAAGCAATCCTCTTCGGGGATTGCTTCGCGATCATCGCTAATTGCGTTTGGCGGTTTTCTGGGACGGTTTTTTCGACGCAGATTTTTTCGCTGGCGCTTTTTTCTTGCGGACGAGTTTATCGTACAATTGTTTTTCAACCTCGGCAAAATTTGCCGGTTTGATCATCTTGCCGGAATCATCGGCGTGAAAACCGAGCGCGGCGGCTTGTTCCAAAACCTGGGTGCCCCAGTACGGGTCTTTGAACCGAAATTGTTCATGCGGCTCAAGCACCGCAAACATCAGCGCTTCTTCCTTGCCTACATTTTCGAACGAACGCCATTTGCCCGGCGGGCACGAAATCATGTCCCAGGGACCGAGCACGGCACTGCCCTGGATCGTGCCATCTGCATCATCGCCCCAGTAAAACTTCCACTTGCCGGTGAGCGGCATGAACAATTCGATATAATCGTGCGTGTGCCACGCCGGACCGCACTTGGGTTGCGCGGTGAACATGCCAATTTGGAATTTGTGCTCGCCCGTGAGCGACGGTTTGATGTTCGGGTTTTCGCTCGCCGTGTCGCCGATGATGGCATAATTGACACGCTGGTGGCGCGGCAAAACACTATCAATAAACATCAGCGGAATCGGGCGTTTTTTGGCATCCTTGAAACGCACGACGCGCTTGAGCATTTCTTCGTTCGTTAATTTCGGGTGTTCCACTTATCCCTCCATGAGATAAAAAATATTTTTCCACGTGTGTGGATCAGATTTTTTCCTGCGCCGTATCGAACAACGCGACGACGTTCGCGGGCGGAATATCAATGTTGATGTTGTGGCACGGCGCGAGGATGAATCCGCCGTCCGTGCCCAAATCGCCGATGCGTTTTCGAACTTCTTTACGCACGCCCTCGACCGTCGCGTTCGGCAAAACTTGTTGCACGTCAATCGAGCCGTGAAAACAAATTTGCTTGCCGAATTTTTCCTTGAGCGCGCGCGTATCTGCGAGACCTTTGACGACGGTTTGAATCGGGTTGAGAATGTCCACGCCGATTTCAATGAGGTCGGGAATGATCGGCGCAATCGCGCCGTCGCAGTGCATCAACACCTTGACGTTCGCCGTGTTCTTGATCGTTTCGATTTGCGATTTCAAGTACGGCTTGATGAACGCGCGGAACATTTTCGGCGAGACCATCAACGAATTTTGCGTGCCTTGATCGTCGGTGATGACGACGACCTGGATGTACTCGCCGATTGTTTTCAAATAGTGATAGTACATCTCATTGATCGTTGCGGACAGTTTGTTCAATAGCGCGTGTGCCAAGTCGGGGTTGAGCGCGAAATCGGTAAAGAGCTTGTCGTATCCGCGCAACTGTGACGACGTTTGCAGAATGCCGACCTTGATGCCATCGCCGCCAACGACGTACTGCGTGTTCTCGGACAACTGCTTGGCTTGCTCACGCAATCCAGCGAACATCGCGGGATTGTTGGCGGGGGGCCAATCGAAAGCGTTCACATCCGCAATCGTCAAATCTTCTTTGCCGAGCGGTTGCGCGTGAATCGCAAAATAATTTCCAACGTCCGTCCACTTGTGCGGCGTGTGCCACATGTCCACGTACCCCGGCACGCCATCAATCGTCACGTCGGTCACGCCGACCCAGTGCGGGACGATCCAACGAAAATCAATGCCGAGTCGCTGGCATAGGGCTTGATCGAGCACGACGTTCTGCGCCATGCGATCCAAAATTTTACTGCCATCGTGCATCGGCACATCAGGCAAATACTCGCGCAATTTTACGTACGCATTGCGATGGAACGAGCCGATGTGTTTGCCGTAATCAATCAGCACGCGGTCGGTGGGTTGATGATTCATCGCCGCGTGAAAACGTTCGCGTGGATTCATAATTCCTCAAGACGACCACTGACGACCGACCGACGACCGCCGCCAAGATCTGCGGTCTGCCGTCGGCGGTCGGCGGCCTATCGTATTAATCTAGCACAACGGCTTCGATGTTGAGCAGTTCGCACACGTGAATCAATTCGTCCACGTACGCGCCGCCCACACCCGAGATATGGTTCGAGCCGAATTCCTGGATGATGTCATCGAAATCGGCGTTGACCTTGACAAACGCGGTGGGCAGTTGATGCACGCCGCGCGCCGCGACGAATGCGGCGTACTCTTCCTGGGTCGGCTCGACCGCTTGTCCGGGAATGATCGCCATCGTGTACGCGCCACCCTTACGATACAATCGCGCGAGCGTCATTGCGCCGGGCGCGGCTTTGAAATAAGTGATCGAGCCACCACCGGGTCGCATCGCCGGACGCAGTTCAATGTTCTTGAGATTTTCCACCGGATCATTCGAGCGACCGGCGTACCACGAACACACCGCGCCGCAGTTCGGCAAATACAACGTGTGTGTGCCTTCGTTAAGGTAACTCAGGTCGCCAAAGAACGGCGGCATTCCGCCGGAGACGAGTTTCAAAATTTCCATCGTCAACGCACCGTCGCCATCCGCTTCGCACGCAAACGAGAAAACCGGTTTCGTACCCGACGCATCGTACGGACTCGGCATGAATGCGGCGCTGATGCACTGCGGCACATAATTGTTCGTCAGATCGGGCATACATTTGATCGCGCCAAAGTCAAGACCTTTTTCTTCGATGATTTGTTTCGTCGCGAGATAGCATCGCACCTGGAACGACAATTTCGCCGGCGTGAGACCTTGATCGTTATAGCCGATACTTTTGACATTCTGGGTCAGCCACGCCATCATCTCCGCCGATTGATCCTCGGTCATTTTTTCGGCGCGGCGAATGATTTCGAGTTGATCAATGTGCTCAACATCCACGCCGAATTGTTCGCGCCACTGCATCGGATCGAATGTGCCGGTGTCAATGCCGAGCGAGCGTCCGCCAAACAAGCCGAACACCTCGCCGCGCAATCGTTTCACGGCCGACGCCGCACGAAACATGGGCAAGGTTTTTTCGCCGACCTTGCCCGATTCAAAATCTTGACGGACACGGAGATGCGGATAACCGATTTGCGCGAGCGCGCCCGCCGCGCCAAGCAAGCCGACGGTGCCGTGCGTCGCCGGACTCGCGTTCGAGACGAGCGCCGTCGGCAGGTTCATGCGTTGCACGCCGCGCACGACAAGATTCGGCGCCGTCCAGCACGGCACGTGCGCGATGAACGACTCGACGCCCGCCGCGCGTAAACGATCCACTTGCCCGTCAATGTCTTGCTTGGTGCGCGCAACATTTTCATCAGCGCACAATTCAATCGGCAATGATTTGAAATAATCAATCGCTTGCCGATGGCGCGGCTCGGTGAGATTCTTGAACACCTTTGCCCATTCGTGCGCGCGTTCATCGCCAAACGTGATGAGACCCACTTTTGGATACGTCACCAACTTGCTCCTGTTTTAAAAGTTGCTAGTGGGCGATTGGAGATTGTTTCCCAAACTCCAATCGCCAACGGCTATTTCTCCGCTTTGCGCGGGAAACCTTGAATCGAGCGTCCGCCATCCGGGTAGATCGTCTGACCGACGAAATAATTCGCGTCCTCGCTTCCCATGAAAACAATCACGCGCGCGATTTGTTCGCACGAGGCGATATACCCAATCGGCAAGCGATCCATCAAGATTTTATGTTTCTCTTCGCTGTGCACGACGCGTTGCATCAACTCGGTGAGCACCGGACCGGGCGCGACGCAGTTGACGAGAATGCCCTTGTCCACGAGCGCGAGCGCCATCGCTTTGGTCAGTTGATTGACGCCGCCCTTTGCCGCGCAGTACGGCACCTGGTCGGCGAGCGCAAGTTGCGCCATTACCGACGACACGTTCACGATAAAGCCGCCCTTTTTCTGATCCACCATCACGCGCGCGGCAGATTGGCTGAGCAAGAACGTGCCTTTGAGATCAACACCCATCACCCAGTCCCAGTCTTCTTCGGTCGTGTCGAAAAAGTTGGCGCTGTGATTGACGCCGGCATTATTCACGACGATATCAATCGTGCCGAATGCTTTCACGGTTTCCGCGACGAGATTATCCACATCTTTTTTCTTGCTCACATCGCAAGTGACAAAAATCGCTTCGCCGCCCATCTCTTGACATTTCTTGACAACTTGCGCGCCCAAATCCGTCGAGCGCCCGGCGAGCGCAACCTTGGCGCCCTCCTTGACGTACTCGTATGCCGTCGCTTCGCCAATACCTTTGGTTGCGCCGGTGATAATTGCTACTTTGCCTTTCAGTTTCATCTCTGCCTCACAAAAAAATTTGCGTGCCGGTAGGGGCGTAGCATGCTACGCCCCTACCTATTAACGACAATTATTTAATCGGCGGTTTCACGCCTACGGGCCAGCGTGTCATAATGTCCGTGATCAAATCGGAAATGTGATTCACGGTGCGCGTGACGAGTTTTTCGCCTTTTTCGTATGTCGCCTTGGTCGGGTCGCCGATGACGCCGTTCGGCAATTCCTTGTATTCGGGTCGCGCGAACGTGCCTTCAAAGTGATACATCGTCCCCGGCTTCGGCGCCATGCCGGGCGCGATAATCCATTTGCGATCCACCAACGCTTCGCCGCCGCCTTTTTCGGCTTTGCTCATGTCCACGTATTTTGGATACAGATACAAACCGACTGAAGTTTCGGCTTCGTCTGCGTGCCACATGTAATCGTCGAGCACGTCCTTGTTGTCGCGCAAGAAATCGTACCAGTGCAGGGACAACGTAAAGTGTCCTTCGAGTCCGAGTTTGTGCACCGCGACGAGCGTCGTCGAAACTTGACCGTGCGCGGAGAGGATGATGAATTTGTTGTAACCGGACACCGCCGCGCCTTTGACAATGTCAACAAGCAATGCGATGTGCGTATCGTACGAAAGCGGGATCGTCCCAGGCATGTACCAGTGATGATACGGATGCGAACCGTACATCGGCGAGGGCAACAGCATCGCGCCGGTTTTCTTGGCGATCAATTCCGCCATGCCCATGGCGTTGTAGGCATCCACGCCGCACGGCGAGTGCGGTCCGTGTTGTTCAATCGCGCCGATGGGCAGAATCGCCAAATCGCATTCTTCTTTTGCCCAACGCACAACTTCGGTGTACGGCATTTCCTGCCACCACAAAAATTTTCGCTCTTTCATTTCTATTCTCCTTTTTGAAATTTGGTTGATATATTTTTTCCGTAGGGGCGCACGGCTGTGCGCCCGTACCCTCAGACTAATTTGGTTGTCGCACCCAGTTTGTCGCCAATCGCCACGAGTTCCTCGTATAGTTTAGAGGAAAGCGGAATGCCTTCTTGTTGCCGCTTGCGCGCACTGCGATATTCAATTTCGCCGGGTAGGAACATTTCGCCCTTGTCGTCCAGCATTGGCGAGGATTTGACGCGTTGATAAAATGAATTCATGCGCGCTTGCATTTCATCCTTGCCCATGATCGCGGCAATGTTGATCGCAATCATAAAGTGTCCGGTCAAACTGGGATCGTTCGGTTGCGTGTACATGCCTTTCAGTTGATCGCCGAACGCGCCGCCCGTGATCAAGCCGGACAAAATGTCCACGACGTACGAAAGCCCCAGCCCTTTGTGCCCGCCCATCGGCAGTAAGAATCCGTTGAAACCGATGGTTGGGTCATCCGTCGGACGACCTTCCTTGTCCGTCGCCCAATCGAGCGGAATCTTTTGCCCTTTTTTGATCGCGAGCAATAGTTTGCCGCCCGCCACCGCAGACATGGACATGTCGAGCACGAATGGAAATTCGCCAAAGGTCGGAATCGCAATCGCGAGCGGATTGTTGCCGGTGATCAATTTCTTGCCGCCCGGTGCGACCACGTTCGGCACGACGTTCGTCATCGCAATGCCGACCATGCCGCGTTCTGCCGCAAGTCGAGCGTACAATGCCGCCGCGCCAAAGTGATTGCTCTTGATGACGCCGACTGCCGCGATGTTGAATTTTTCCGCGAGTTCGATGGCGCGATTCATCGCCGTGCGCCCGACGATGTAACCCAGCCCATCATCGCCATCAAGCACTTCGAGCGCGAACCCGCCGCGAATTGTTTGGATGTTGGGACGCGGATTGACGATGCGCTTGCTTAGGCGTTCGAGATAAATCGCCGCGCGCAAAACGCCGTGCGAATCAATGCCCCACAAGTTCGTCAACACGAGCGAGTGCGCCGCATACTCGGCGTCAGCATGCGTCATGCCGGCTCGCTCAAACAAATCGGTTAGAAATTTTTCTAGTTGTTCAGGTCGAACGATGACCTCGTTCTCTGCCATGCCTTTACCTCTACTTTATTTGTAATTGATTCAATTCGTCGTGCGATAACAGCACATCCACCGCCACGATGCTATCACGCAGTTGCTCGACGGTGCGCGGACCGACGACTGGAATCGTGACGAACGGTTGCGCCAGCAAATAACTCAGCGCGAGCGCGTTAATCGAGACCTGGTGTTTCGCGGCGAGCGATTTGACGACAGGCAACAATCGCGCGTTCGCCTCGCTGTAATAGCCACGCCGATCCTTGTCCGTCATTCCCGCGATGCCCAGCCGATCCAATTTTTCAAAGAACCCTTGCGCCTGCGCCGAGTACGCGATGACTGCCATCCCCATTTCGGAATGCCACGTGTAATCCTGCGCGCCAAACACGACAAGCCGTTCTGGGTCGGACAATGCTTCGCGATTCGGGATTGCCAAACTCCACTGTGGTTGATTCGCGACAAAGCCGCACAAGCCGTGTGTGTGCGCGTACGCGTTCGCCTCGCGGATGCGCGGTGCGCGCCAATTCGAGCATCCCACGTGCTTGACCTTGCTCGTACGAATCACTTGATTCATCGCGTCCACGATTTCACCGACCGGCAATCCTGGGTCGTCGCGATGAAGCCAGAGCAAATCTACGTAATCGGTTTGCAAAAATTCGAGACTCTCCGCAAGGTCGTCCAACAATTCTTGCGCCGAGAGACGCGAGATGTGCGGCGTCTTGAGATTCGGATGTCCGACCTTGGTGGCGAGCACAACTTGCGCACGGCAGTTTTGCTTATGTAACCACGCGCCGATTGTTTTTTCGCTCGCGCTGTGCGGCGCACCCGGAATCCAGTCGGCGTAAATGTGCGCCGTGTCAATGAACGTGCCACCCAACTCGATGTACGCATCGAGCAATGCGAATGAATCATCACGATTCATCAGCGAGCCAAAGCGATTTGTGCCGAGCGCGATGACCGATGGACTCAGGGTCGTGCCGGGAATGTTGACGTATCTCATTGCTTTGGATTCAGCCCCGCCATCGCCTCGAACAATTTCACGATGCCGATGAAATCGAGACCGCCCTCGCCGTTCGCTTGCATCACGCGGAACAATTCGCGCGCGAGCGAGGTAATCGGCATCGGCAGATTCATTTCTTTTGCGGCGGCTAAAGCCAGGTCAATGTCTTTGGCGGCAACGTCCACTGTTGATTGCGGCGCGGTGTAATTGCGTTCCTGCAGTAGTGGCGCTTTGTAATTCATCAACGGCGAACTCAGCGCGCTGTGATTGATGACCTCGATGATTTGTCCCCAGTCTGTGCCGCCGCGCTCGCCGAACGTGAACGCCTCGCCGACCATCGCGGCGGTGATGCCGACCATGATGCTGTGCACGAGTTTGAGATAAATCGCTTGCTCGGCATCGCCGACGTAATACATTTGTTTGCCGAGCGCGGAAAAAGCCGGCAAACATCTTTCGTACGCGTCTTGCGGTCCCGATGCAAAAATCGTCAACGTGCCTTCAGTCGCGGGCTTGATGCTTCCCGATACTTTGGCGCGCAAGTACGCGACGCCTTTTTCATCGGCGACCTGCGCGACCTTGGCGGATGCCATCGGCGAGACGGTGCTCATGTCCGCGTAAATCGCGCCACGCGATGCGCCGCGCAAAATTCCATCGTCCGCGAGCGCAACGTGTTCGAGCACCTTGTCGTCGAGAATCATCGAGATAACCAGGTCGGCGTCGCGCGCGGCGTCTGCCGGCGAAGTCGCGGGTTGTGCGCCGCTCGCCACAATCGCGACGACCTGAGCGGGCACAATGTCAAAAACTTTTAACTCGAATCCCGCGCGCAATAAATTCTTGGACATGGGCACGCCCATGCGCCCCAATCCGACAAAACCGATTCGTTTAATTTCTGTCATTGTACTTTCACGGACACACGAGCGTTGGAAAATAACTCGTGCGTAAAATTTCGTCTACCGTACTGCCTAGCGTCAACTCGACGAGCGGGTTGTGCCCGTACCCGCCGACGATAATCAACCCGGCGCGTTGTTCTTGCGCAACCTGCAACAATACTTTGGCATTCTGACCAGAACGATTTATCAAGGTTGCTCGAATTTTTCGTTCGCGCACAAAGTCTTGGGCTTGATACAACGCTTCGCCCGCATCGTGTCTGTTATCAGGCACGCTCACGATGGTCAACGCGAGATTCCATCGTCGCGCGAGATACGCCGCAATCGCCAGCGCTTCGTTCGATTTGGGGCTTGCATCGTAACCCAGCACCGCACGCCCAAAGTGATACACAATCCCAGGCGTGAACAGAATCGGACTGGCGCAGTTGCGAATGAGCGTTCGCATGCCCGAACCCAGCTTGGCAAAGGGTAACGCGGGCGGCGGATGCGCGATTTTGATAACGGTCATGTCCACCCACTCGGCGCGATTGCAAATCGTCTCTGCGATGTCGCCCTGCTCGACCGCAAGCGAACCGAAAATGCTCGCTTGCTCGCATCGCCGCGCGAACTCGGCTTGAATCGCGCTCGCATCGTCTTGTGTAACGTAGAGACCGAGCACACGCCCGCGTTCGCGTTGCGCTACATCGAGTGCCATCGTCAACGCATCCCAGCCCGACGCGCGTCCGTTCAATGGCACGAGAATATTTTTGAACAGGCGAAACACTTGCCCGTCGTCGTTTTGTAAATTGGCGAGCACGTGCTCGCGTCGCCAGCGACCTGGCATCACGCGCTCGCTTGCATCGTCGGATGCCAAAACATTTTGAATGCGACCCAGGACGCGCGCGACGAATGATTGAACCTGGGTCGGCTCATGGCTTGCTTGCGCTTCCCACTCGGTCGCTTCGTCCATCAACGCACGATAGCCAGAGACCATCAAGTACACATCGGCTTCGGTATGATGCGGAAAATCGCGCAACACATTTTGCTCGCGCATTACGTTCGCGATGACCGAGTACACCTTGTCGTACCAATCAGTCGCCGCTTCATCTGCCGACACGTCGCGCTTTTGCGTCGCGCTCATCACATAACGATGCAATTCGATGTGCCGTTCGAGCGTGTCGTATGCGGATGGCTCGCTCGCGCGCAACTCCACAACAGGCCGCACTTGGTCGAGATGCGTGTGTTGCAAAAATTCGAGACGCCGCGCTTCGAGAATAATGTCTTCGGGTCGCGCATCGGGCTGGAGCGACACCGGGCTGGACACCTCGGTCACGTACGCTTCGATGTGCGTTGCGCCCATCTGCCGCGCGACGGAGACGCGATGATTGCCATCAGCAACAAAGTACGCCTCGCCGATTTGGTACGCCTCAATCGGTTGTACGCCTTCGGTTTCGGCGACCTCGCGCACGCGCTCCCAGCGCACCGCATCGTTGTCGCGCAACGGATAAAATTTGCGCGTGAAATCAGTAGCGCGCCCGACGCTTCCAACAATGGCGTCAATCGGAATATCTTTTAAGGTGCGATGCGGCGTAATTTGCGTATTGAGTTTTTGGCGTACCTCTTCATACGCGATCAAGTCTACCGATTTGCCAGTCAAACGCGCGAGCACTTGCTCCCAGTCCGCTTGCAATCGTGCGCGGTCGAATTCTCTGACCATGTGTTTGGAAATTGGAAGTTGGAAATTAGAAATTGGAGATTAGAAATTGGAGATTGGATTAGTACCCCAACATCCAACTTCCAACATCAAATAGCCAACTGCAACATCAACGCGACCTCATCGAACAAGGTCCACTCTTGCACGAACTTGCCGTCCTTGATGTGATGATGCGAGACGCCCATGATTTGCACGCGCTTGCCGGTCGGCTTGCCATAGACGCCGTTGCCTTCGTGCGTGCCCAGGAACGTCCAGCGCACCGCGACGCGATATCCTTTCTTTTCATCGCCGACGACGGCAAAGTGGTCAATCTCCATCGCGCCATCGGGGAACTGAGCTAACATGCAGTTGATAAAATATCCGATTTCGGCGCGCCCATATAATTCGCGTTCGCCTGTCATGTGCGCGACGTGATTTTTGACGTAATAGTCATTGACCTTGTTGAGCAAACGCCAATTCCAAATTTCGTGATACGCGCGGCGCACGAAATCTTCAACATCAAATCCTTCCGCTTGTTTCGGTTGCCAAATCGGGGGCGGCAACTGTCCTTGCACGCGTTCGATTTCGCCGCGCGGTTCATTCTTCATCCAATCGTACTTGCCGCTCTTGACCAGGTCGGCAACCCACTGCTTGGGGTCAATTCCCAGTTGGCGCAATACGCCGACTTCATCGCGCACGAGCCATTCTTCATAGATGCGATTTTCGCGCACAGCGCATTCCGCGAAACCGTGCCGTTGAAGCGGACGCCAGGTTGGTGGACCGTACGAGCTATAGCCGGTGTTCAAGCCCCAACCTGTCACGCGATGCGATGAGTAAAAACCATCTTCGTCGTTGCCACTCCAAATCACATCGTCCGCCATCGCCACGCGATTCGTAAATCCCGCTTGCGCCTTGAGGGTGTCCTTGACCATCGGCTCAACGCCGGTGGTTGTGCCGTATGGCGTGTGCACAATCGCGTTGTGATTGTAATGCGTGTACACCAAACCAATCGCGTGACCTTCCCAAATCTTGTGCGTGCATCGCACGATGTAATCTGGAAAATCTACGTAATCATCGTCAAAGCCGCGCATGCTCTGTCGTTTTTCCGTCCCAGGATTCAACAACTTGCTCGCGTCTTGCTGATAGACATCGGTAATCGGTAGAGACATTTTATTTTTCTTTTTGGTAGAGACGTTTAATTAAACGTCTCTACGTTATTTTCAAATTGCCAACTGGAGTAAGAGTGCCACCTCATCGAACAGCGTCCACTCTTGAAAATAGTGTCCGCCCTTGATGTGATGATGCGAGATGCCCGTAATGCGAACACGCTTGTTCGTCGGCGCGCCGTACACGCCGTACCCTTGATGCGTGCCCTGGAATGTCCAGCGCGTCGCGACGCGATAACCATCCTGGTCATTGCCGAGCGCGGCAAAATGGTCAATGCCCATCGCACCATCGGGAAACATTGCCAACATGCACGTCACGAAATACGCGAGCGCACTGCGACCATGCAGTTCGCGGTCATCGGGCATGTGCGCGACGTGGTTCGGAGCATAGTACGCTTCGACCTTGTTAATCAAGCGCCAGTTCCAAATTTCGTGATAACTGCGGCGCACGAAATCTTCAACATCAAATCCGTCCGCTTGTTTCGGCGGCATAATCGGCGGCGGCAATTGTCCGCGCAAACGTTCGATGTCGCCGTGCGGCTCGGCTTTCATCCAATCGTACGCGCCGCTCGCCACCAGGTCGGCGACGTGTTGCTTGGGGTCAATGCCCATTTGTCGCAACATGCTCAACCCATCGCGCACAACCCACTCTTCGTAGATGCGATTCTCGCGCACACAACAATCGGCGAAACCGTTCCGCATGACTTGTCGCCAAGTCGGTGCGCCATAAATGCTATAGCCCGTGTGCGGTCCGACATTGCGCCAACGATGCGATGAATAAAATCCATCTACATCGTTGCCGCTCCAAATCACATCCTCGGCAAAACCCTTGTCGCTCGGAAACGCGGCTTGATATTGCAGGGTCGAAATCACGACGGGTTCGACGCCGTAGGTCGTGCCATAATCCGTGTGGACAATGGCATTGTTGTTATAGTAATCGTAAATCAAACCAATGCCACGCTCTTCCCAAATTTTATGCGTGATGCGGACGATGTAATCGGGCAAGTCTACGTACTGGTCTTCAAAGCCGTGCATACTCTGCCGCTTTTCCGACCCAGGATTCATCAACCGGCTGATGTCAGCCTGATACACATTGGTGGTTGGTTGTGGCATTTGTCTTACCTGATTGCGCTAAATCTTGAGCGCCCCTACTTCCACATGTGGTTGTAATTGCCCTTGATCAATTTGCCGGTTACAAATCGGTTGGGCGAAAAGGGCGCAATGTCTACGGTCTTGGCTTGACCGTCCAGGATCAACTCGGACATGCACAAACCAATCGCGGGCGCAGTCTTGAACCCCGTGCCGCTGTGTCCGCAATCGAGATAAAAGCCATCGGGTCCCGCCGCGCCCAGGAGCGCGTGTTGGTCTGGCGTGATGCCATCGTAACCGCCGTGCGCGCTGTGCAAGCCACCATCCTTCATCGCCGGGATGCGCTCGCAGATGCGATCAATCGCGCGTTCCACAAACCCAGGTCGCGCGTGATCGGTATCATTATCCGGCGACTCGCCCAAAGGATTGTTGTCTTCCAATCCGACCAGCGTCAAATGTCCTTCGGGGCGATAATACATGTCATGGGCAAAATCAATGACAGTGGGATGCGCTATGCTAATCTCAGGCGGACGCACGACGAACATCGTATCATGCCGCCATGTGTTGTACGGCACATCCAATCCGACCATCGCATTAAGGTGACCCGCCCAGGGACCCGCCGCGTTGACGACAACGGGCGCGGAAAAATTTCCTTGTGTCGTTTCAACTCCAGCGACCTTGCCATTCGCAACCTGGATGCCGGTGACGGCGCAATTTTGAACGAGCCGCGCGCCGCGTTCGCGCGCCGCGTTCATCAACGCATTCGCCGCATCGCTCGGCATCGCATAACCCGATTCCGGTTCGTATGCGGCAAATTCAAAATCATCGGTGAGAAAAGTGGGCGCGAGACGTTTGACATCATCCGCTGTCACCAAAAAAGTCGGGATGCCGATTTTTTGTTGCATCGCCACGCTCGCGCGCAGAGCGGCTTGCGCTTGGTTGGCGACAATCTGAATAAAACCCGTGCGCGTGAATCCACATTCGCCGCCCACGCGATTTTTCCAATCACGAAAATACTGGAACGATTCCCACGCCAAGCGTGAATCCATCTCGGTGCCATAATGCATTCGGACGAGTCCGCTCGAACGTCCTGTCGCGCCGACGCCGACAAATTGTTTTTCAAGCAGAAGCACTTGCACCTGGCGTTGCGCTAAATGAAACGCGAGACTGGTGCCGTGAATACCACCGCCGATGATAATGACATCCGCTATGCTAGACATGATCATTTCTCCTTGACTCGTTACGTATTGTGCAATTTCGCGCGATAAATTTGCTTGAGCATTGCAAACTCGTCGAACAACATCCACTCTTCGGTGATTTTTTCGTTCTTGATGTGATGATGCGAGATGCCCATAATGCGAACGCGCGCGCCGCTCGGGTCGCCGTAAATGCCGTGACCATCGTGCGTGCCTTGCAAAGTCCAGCGCGACGCGACGCGATAACCATCCTTGGCGTTGCCGTTCCAGTACACGTGATCCACCGTCATCATCAAATCGGTGAACGAAGCAATCGTCGAGAGGATGAACGCGCGCAAATCGCCGTGACCGTACATCTCGCGTCCCGCCGCCGCGTGAACGATTTGATTCGTCGCATAGTACTGATTCAGCGCACTGACACGTCGCCAATTCCACACGTCGTTGAACATACGCCGCACAAAATCTTCCGGGTCGAACTCGATGGAGGTTTTCGGCGGCAACACCGGCGGCGTCGTTTGTCCGGCGATGCGCTCAATTTCGCCAATCGGCGGCACGCCGATTTTATTACGCGCTTCTTGCTCGACGATGCGGCGCGCGGTTTCGTGCGGGTCGTAGCCGAGTTGCAAGACGAGACTCATCTCGTCGCGCGCAATCCATTCATAGTAGATGTAATTATTTTTGGCGACACAGTTCGCGACACCGGGTCGCAAAATTTTCTTGCCGGTCGGCGGACCGTACACCGTGTAACCCGTGTTGTGTCCAACCCACATGATGCGATGCGAGGTGTGGAAACCGTCTTCGTCGTTGCCCGCCCAAATCACATCGTCGCCGAACAAGCGAATGTCGGGAAACGCGGATTGCGTTTTCGCCGAGTTCGCCATCACGGTTTCGCGGCTGTACGTCAATCCTTCCGAAGTCCAGATGACGACATTGTGTTGATAGGTGTCGTAGAGATACGCCAAGTCGTGTTCTTCCCAGATACGATGCGTGACGCGGATGATGTAATCTACAATGTCCACGTAGGTATCTTCAAAGCCGCGCAGACTTTGGCTTCGCGTCGTGCTGGGCGGAATCTGTTTGCCGATGTCGCCCTTGTCAAAAAAATCCACTGGTTGATCAGACATTTTATTTCACCGCTCCCATTGTGAGTCCTTCCACAAAATATTTGCGAATCGTGAACGACAGAATGAACATCGGAATCATCACCACCATGCCGGTTGCCGCCATCAATTCCCACAATACGCCACGCACGCCGACCGTCGCGAGCAAGCCGAGTTGCAAGGTGCGCGTTTCTTCGCCGGTCAGAATCAGCGCGTAGGTAAATTCATTCCAGCACATGATGAACGAAAAGACGAGCGCGGTGATGACACCCGGCAACATCATCGGAAAAGTGATGTGCCGCAGAGTTTGAAATTCGTTGCAACCATCCACCGACGCGGCTTCTTCGACTTCGATGGGCAATGCATCCACGAACCCTTTGAGCATCCAGACCGAGTAGGGCAGTACGATAGAGAGGTAAACGGCGACGAGGGGGAGGTAGGTTTCGGTCACGCCCAGCGAGCGAAAGAGTGTATAAAAGGGAATCGCAACAACGAGCGGCGGGATAAACTGGGTCACGAGCACACCGACCATCAAGATCTGGCTCCCGCGAAATTCATACCGCGCGAACACGTACGCCGCCATCAAGCCGAGGGGAATGGCAATGGCAACCGTGATGGTCGAAATGAGAAAACTGTTCAGCACAAGTTTGCCATAGTTGAACGGCGGCGTGAAAATCGTGATAAAGTTATCGAGCGTCAGCGGCACCCAAACCTTGGTCGTGTATACGTCGCGCGTTTCTTTGAACGCCGTGAGCGCAATCCAAAAAATCGGAAAGACGACGAAAAGAAAAATCAATAGCGCCCAAAATTTTTCGACGCTCCAGTCTCGCCACTGCGCCCAAGAGCGTCCTTTGCGTGTGCGTGCCATCGTTTATGCTCCTTGCCGATACAGCGATTTGACGTAGAGGAACGCGACGACCGCGAGACCGGCGAGTAAGATGTACGCCAACGCCGCCGAGTAGCCCATATCAAGCGAGCGGAAACCGACTTGATAAACAAAGTGATTGAGCGATTGCGTCGCGCGCCCCGGTCCGCCGCCCGTCATGGTCACAACTTGGTCGAAAATTTTGAGTGAAAAAATTGTTTTGAGCAAGGTGGCGATGAGCAGAACCGGCGCGAGCATCGGTAGCGTAATGTTCCAAAAGACTTGCGCGTTCGTCGCGCCATCCACTTTGGCGGCTTCGAAAATATCCGTCGGAATCGAGCCGAGCGCGCCGATGAACATCAACGCGTACAACGGCGCCCAGCCCCACACTTCGGTGATCGCGATCCAGAACAAGGACCAGAACGGATCGGCGAGCCAGACCATGCCTTTGAGCGGTGGAATCAGAAAACCGATGATGGCTTGAATAATGCCGTACTCTTGCGCGAGCATAAAGCGGAATGAATAACCCTTGAGCGCGGGGCTGACGGCGAACGGAAAAATCAACAAGGTCTTGAGAATTGCGTTGGTCAAACTTTTTTTCTGAAGAATGATCGCCATCCCCAAGCCAATGACAATCGTCAGCCCAACCGAGAGCAGCGTAAACTCGGTAGTGACGACGACGCTGTTGATAAAGTACTCGTCCGTGAACGCGCGTTGATAATGTTGCAAACCAACAAACCCATTCGGCTGGTCGGATTTGGTCAGACGCCAATCCTGGAAACTGAGCCAGAACGAACTCGCCATTGGATAAATCGTCGTCACGAAAATCAGGAGTAGGGCAGGCGCCAGCAGGATAAATTTGCCCCAGCGATTATGTTTTTGATTGCGGTGCATACTTGACCTCAATTCCGTCGTGACGTAAAATCATCGTTGAGGGACGGGCGTTCAACCCGCCCCTCGTTCCCTGAGCCGCACGTTAGTTGACCGCTGACGTGTGGCTCGTTCTATTTATAGTATCCTTCGCGTTTGAGCAGATCCGTCACATCTTGCGCCGCTTTGTCGAGTGTTTCTTTTACCGGCGCACCGTTCGCCATCTTGTTTACTGCAGTTTCCAAGATGGGTTGAATCTGCAACCATTCGGGCATCATCGGTTGCGTGCGCGCATCTTTCAACGATTCTGCCATCATCTTTTGCAGACCGTTGTGCTTGGCGTTGATTTCCGCGTCGAGTTGATTCGAGGTGTGCACGACGACGACGTTATCGAGTTTGGGGTCGCTCTTGTCGAGCGCGACTTTTTTCTCGGTCGCCGCGTTCGTCAGCCACTTGATGTACTCCCACGCCGCATCCTGCTTCTTGGATGATTTCAAGATGCCGACTTCCCAGATGTGACCGTACGTCGCCGATTTGCCCTTGCCTTCCCAGGTGGGCGCCGGCACGAACGCGATATTGTTGAGCGCCTCAGGGGCAACTACTTTGGCGTTCGTGAAATTCGAGTACATCCACGACCAGCCCAGGTACATTGCCGCGCGCCCTTGCACCATTTCGTTCATTCCATCTTGTTCACCGAATGTCTTGGCGCCTTCGGTGACGATTTTTTGTTTCAACAACCAGTCCACATAGCGTTGCGTCGCTTCGACTCCCGCAGGACTGTTAAAGATCGGCTTCCAATCCTTGTCGAACAGATCGCCGCCGTTGCTCCAGGTGAGCGATTCCCACACAAACAGGTTCTGTCCGCCGGTGAGACCATAGTAAACCGAGAGACCTTTCAGGTTTGTTTTTTCCTGAATCGTCTTGGCGGCGGCTTCCATTTCCGCCCAGGTCGTCGGGGGTTTGAGTCCCAGTTTGTCGAACACGTCTTTGCGGTAGAACAACATGAACGCGTGTCCGCGCAACGGAACGCCCATCGTCTCGCCTTTTTTGTTTTTGCCGGGGATTTGGTAGACGAGCGGGAAATCGCCGATGTTGTAATTATCCGCTTTGACGCGGTCGTCAATCGGTTGGATAAAATTCTGGATGCCTTGCCCCCACGCATCCACGTAGACCAACAGATCATAGTTGCCGCCGCCGGTTGCAGTCTCTTTCAGAATTTCCTCCTGAAACGCGGCGTAGGGCGAGCCGCGCCATTCCGAAACCTTGATGCCGGTCAATTCGGTAAACTCGCTTACTTTTTGATTGAGCGAAAAGAACTGGGTTGCGGTGCCGCAACAATTCAAAAAGTTGACCGTGGTGCCGTTGTACGGTTTGCCGGGCTTGAGACCGTAGGGCATCGCGGGTGCGGCGGCTTTGGTCGGTTCCGGCGCTTTGGTGGCAACGGCGGCGGTCGTCGGCACAGCGGCTTTGGTCGGCTCTGCCATCGCCTTGGTTGGCTCCGGCGCTTTGGTTGGTGGCACGGCGGTCGGCGCGGGCGCGGCGGGCGGCGGGGCGGCGGTCGGCGCAGCGCACGCCACGAGTGCAGTCAAGATCACCACTAACAGGGTGATAACCATTAAACGAGTCTTCATTTCCTTCATCTCCTCTTTGATTTGAAACGGTTGCCCAAGCGATTCATTCGAAACAGCATCATTTCTTGCTTGACATCCCTCCTTTCCTTTTCTCGCCTCATCACGAAACTTGTGGATGTCTCCAGAAAAGCGATTTTCTGGATACGTATGCACGGGGAGATAAAAAATTTACCTGCCGCTTAGAACAAGGCGCGTCCCGGCACGTTGACCCGCAAACGATACAAGGTCGTCGTCGCCGTGAGATAGAGCGCGCACAGGTCGTCGTCGCCCCACGCAAAATTCGCCAGTTGTTCCGGCAGCGGAATTTTGCCGAGCAGGTTCGCGTGCGCGTCGAAAATATAGAGCGCGCCCGGTCCCGCACAGTACAAATTGCCGGCGCTGTCGAATTTCATGCCGTCCGGCACACCCTTGCCTTCGCCGTTCACTTCTGCCCACACGCGCCCGTTCGCCAATGTGCCCTCCGGCAACACATCGAACACGCGAATGTGGCGGCGCGGCGAATCGTTCACGAACAATTGTTTTTCGTCGAGCGAGAAACACAAGCCGTTCGGATTTTCAAAATCGCTGACGAGCGGCGTGAGGGTGTGCGATCCTGGGTCGAGGCGAAATATCGCCTGAAAATTCAAATCCTGGGAGCGCGGCACGCCGACCCGTTCGCGGCGACCGTACACCGGGTCGGAAAAATAAATCGCGCCATCGCTTTTTACCACGATGTCGTTCGGGCTGTTCAACTCTTTGCCGTTGTAATGCGAGGCGAGCACGATGACCGTGCCATCGAGTTCAGTGCGCGTGACGCGGCTCGTCGCGTGCTCGCAGGTGAGGAGGCGGCCTTGTTTATCGTACGTGTTGCCATTCGCCATGTGGCTCGGTTGGCGAAACACGCACGCGCCGCTCTTGCGATCCCAGCGATACATTGTGTTGCCAACAATGTCGCTGAACGTGAGATGCTTTTCGTACGGATGCCAGATCGGTCCTTCGGTAAATTCAAAACCGGTTGCGACCGTTTCCAGTTCGCCGTTTGCATTTAGAATTGTTCTGATGCGCGAGTCGTAGATTTCGATATTCAAACCGATGGCTCCCTCAAAAAATTGGGCTGGGCAAGCCGCGCCGTGCGACGCGGCATGAGCGTTGCCGGAATCAAGCGCAAAACACGCTCCGTCTGTGGATGTTGAATCGCATCCAGCAACACTTGCACCGTCGCGTCCACCATCCGTTCGAGCGGTTGCCGCACCGTCGTGATTTGGTACTTGTGCCAACTCGCCATTGCAATGTCATCGAATCCAATGATGGACAATTCAGCGGGCACGCGGATGCCCAATTCACCCGTCGCCACATCGTACACCGCCATCGCCATCAAATCGCTTGCGCAAAAAACGGCGTCGGGGCGATCCGGTCGGCGCAATAAACGATGCGCGGCGGCATAACCATCCTCGTACGTAAAGTTGCCTACATCGCGCAAACCCAGTTCATGCCCACGTTCGCGCAGACGCTCCACAAATCCACGCTCGCGATCACGACTCGTCGAAGTGTTTTCTTCGCCGGCCATAAATGCGTAACGTGTGTGCCCCGCCGCGATCAACGCGTCAGCAACGAGGCGTCCCGCGCCAACACTATCGCAACACACCGCATTGACGTTGCTTTCAATCGAATAGCGATTGAATAGAACGACCGGCGTCCCGGCGCGCGCACATTCGTCCGCCAAGGTCGAAGACAGAGTAGCCGAAGTAATAATGATGCCATCCACCTGATATTGCAACGCGGCGGGCAATGCCGTCTCGACTCCATCATCATCTTCACTGTTCAACAAAAGCGTCCAATAATTTCTTTTCTGCAGTTGACTACTAAATTCTTTGAGGAGCCGCGCATAAAATGGATTGGTAAAGCGAAACATCACGATGCCGATGATGTTGGTCGAGCGTTGCGTGAGACTACGTGCGAGGACGTTAGGGTGATAACCGAGTTGTTTAGCGGCAGTTAGCACTTTGGCACGCATCTCGGCTGAGACACTCGCGCCGGGAGTGAACACACGCGAGACTGCCGCTTGCGAGACACCGGCAAGATGAGCCACTTGGACGGATGAAGCACGTTTGCTCGTCGGTTTTGTTCTCATCTTGCCAATTTCCAGTGGGAAACTGTCTTTTTTTGCATATCGTATTCACTCGATACAGCGCAGAAATCCACTAATTATTTGAATACGTATACAATTATAGCGGAAAATTGATTCAAGTCAAGTAGTTCTCCCTTAAAGTTTGTGCCAAACTCGCGATTCGTTACACTCCCAGCGGTCGCCCACCGTCCACGTGAATCACATCGCCGGTCGAAAAGGTGAGCACGACGGCGGCGGCAAGCACCGCATTCGCCACATCGTCCGCTTGCGCGAGGCGATGCAACGGCGTCAATTTTTTCTGTGTCGCGATCATTGCCGGGTCCATCTTTTTGGCGTACTCGCCTTCGACCCAGCCCGGCGCAATCGAGAGCACGCGAATTTGCGGCGCGAGGGCGCGCGCGAGCGAGCGCGTCATCGAATCGAGCGCGGCTTTCGATGCGCAGTACGCCACGTTGCTACCGACGCCGGTCGTGCCGGCAATCGAAGAGATGTTGATGATCGTGCCGCCCGCGTCTTTCGCCAACAACTCTTTGAATGCGCGCACGGTCGCAAATGCGCCGCGCCAGTTGATGCGAAAAATCCGGTCAATCAATTCGTCGTCCAGTCCGTCGAGGTCATCGTGCACAACTTGCCGCGTGACGCCGGCGCAATTGACGAGCACATCGAGTTTGCCGTACTGCGCCGCGACCTGCGCCGCGAATTTTTTCAATGCCGCACTGTCGTCCACCGACGCATCGCTCGCAAAATGTCCTTCGCCCGGCAAACTCGATGCAACTGCTTGCGCCGCTTGGAGATTCACATCGGTGATGATGACACGCGCGCCGGCTTGCGCGAGTTTCCGGCAAATGACCGAACCGATGCCACCACCACCGCCGGTGACGAGTGCAACTTGACCGTGCATCGAAATTTCAATTGGCATTTCATTTTTCTCCGTAGGACAATTTTCAAAATTGCTCTACACCCGCGCCGAGTTGCGCTGGACGAGCGACCCCGCAATCATTTTGATGATCGGCTTGGCATCCGGTTTTTCGATGCGTTGCTCGACCAGTTCGAGCGTCGCATCAATCATCTCTTCGACCGGCTGGCGAATCGTCGTGAGCGAGTACGCTTGCCACTCGCCCGCCGGAATTCCATCGAAACCGATTACCGATAATTGCTCCGGCACGCGCACGCCCAGCTCGCGCGCGGCATCGAGCACGCCCATCGCCATGATATCGTTCGCCGCAAAAATTGCCTCGGGCCGATCTGCGCGCGCGAGCAATCGGCGCGCCGCCGCATACCCCGACTCGTGCGTGTATTCGCCCTGCTCGCACAACCATTCCGCGATGCCACACTCGCGCAAGCGCGCGCCAAATCCTTTTTCGCGATCCACATTCGTCGAAGTATTGGCGCGCCCGGCAACATACGCGATACGTTTGTGTCCGGCATTCACGAGCAAATCGGCAACCATGCGCCCGCCGGCAACATTGTCGCAACACACCGCGCTCGCTTTCGACCCAGGAATGTAACGATTGAACAAAATGACCGGCGTGCCATGCCGCGCACACTCGTCTGCCATCGCGGTCGAAAGCGTTGCCGAGGTGATGATGATCGCATCCACACGATATTGCAGAACCAGCGGGAGCGTGTCATCCACATCGCGCCCGGTCGTCGCGTTAAAGAGAAGCGTTTGCTTGCCACTCGCTTGCAAACGATGCGTGAACTGATCGAGCACGTTGGGATAAAACGGATTCGTGATGTCCGCCATCACAATGCCGATGATGTTGGTGTGACGCATGATGAGCGAACGCGCAATCGCATCGGGGCTGTAACCTAGCTTACGCGCGGCAGCGAGCACTTTGGCGCGAGTCTCATCGCTGACTGGCATCCCAGGCGTGAACACGCGCGAAACGGTAGATTGTGATACCTTTGCCACTCGTGCAACATCAACAGATGAGACTCGTTTAACTGCCATTGTGTTTACTCCTCGGATCGAGTGCGTTGATTGGAAATCACTTGACTCAAGGAATCATAGTCATTTTTTGTAACGACGCAAACGCAGATCGGCTTGCTCTTTGTGTCCCCAAAAATTTTCGAGCGCGCACAAACGCGAGGCGTACTCACCAATCTGAACACTGGCTTGCTCGGTGATTTGTTGGTACGTGCAAGTCTTGATGAATTTACCAACCCACAAACCGCCGGTGTAACGCGCCGCTTGCTTGGTGGGCAAGGTGTGATTTGTGCCGATCACCTTGTCGCCGTACGCGACGTTCGTTTCTTTGCCGAGAAAGAGCGCGCCATAGTTTTTCATCCGGTCGAGGAAATAACGCGGTTGCTCGGTGAGCACTTCGACGTGTTCCGCCGCGACGCGATCGGCTTCAACCACCGCTTCTTCCAAATCTTTCACCACAATCACTTCGCCGCGATCACGCCACGATACACTCGCCACATCGGCGGTGGGCAGAACTTTTAATTGGCGTTCGACTTCGGCAATCGTTGCCTGACCCAGCTTTTCACTCGTCGTGATCAAAATTGCCGGCGAATCGGGTCCGTGTTCGGCTTGACCCAACAAATCGGTCGCGCACATTTCGGCGTCGGCGGTTTCGTCCGCAATCACCAAAATTTCGGTGGGACCGGCAAACAGATCGATGCCGACGCGCCCATAGAGTTGGCGTTTCGCTTCGGCGACGTACGCGTTTCCCGGACCGACGAGCATATCCACCGGCTTGATCGTCTCCGTGCCAAGCGCCATCGCGGACACCGCTTGAATGCCGCCGAGCACATAAATCTCATCCGCGCCGGCGAGCGCCATCGCCGCAATCGTCGCCGCCGGAATTTTGCCGTTGATCGGCGGCGTGCAGGCAACCACACGCGGCACGCCGGCGACCTTCGCCGTGACGACGCTCATATGCGCGGAGGCGACCATCGGGTAGCGACCGCCGGGCACGTAACAGCCAACGCTTTGCACCGGAATATTCTTGTGCCCCAGGATGACGCCGGGCAACGTTTCGACTTCAACATCTTTCAATGCGTCGCGTTGCGCTTGCGCGAACCCACGCACCTGCGCTTGCGCGAACTTGATGTCTTGAATCACCTGCTCCGGCAAACTCGCGATCAGCTCTTCGATCTGGGTGGGCGAGAGACGAAAATTTTCCGGCGACCATTTGTCGAATTTTTCCGACAGTTCGCGCACGGCGACATCGCCGCGCTTTTCGATATCTTGCAAAATTCCTTCGACCGTGGTACGAACCTTTGCGTCCACTTCGCGTGATTTTTCGACGCTCATGCCTCGTTTCAGCCAAGTAGCCATTGTTTCACCTCAATTTTATGAATACGTATGCAGAGAATATACCGGAAATCGGCGGCGTTGTCAAGAGGCAAATTAAAAAAATAGCCCCGAAGGGTTCGCTTGCGCGGAAACCCTCCGGGGCTATTCGCTAGCCCCACAATTTTTGCGATGCGATTGCCGCGCCCTCGGACAGCGCGCGGAATTTTGCCCACGTGATCGAGGGATGCACCGCGCCGAACCCGGCGAACGTGCCGAACCCGCAATCGGTTCCGGCGATGACCCGCTCGCGTCCGACGAGGTTCGCAAAATTCATAATGCGCTCGGCGACGAGTTCGGGATGCTCGACAAAGTTGGAGGTGCTGTCGAGTACGCCGGGCACAATCACTTTATCGTCCGGCAATTTCACGTCGCGCCAAATTTGCCACTCGTGCGCGTGGCGCGGATTCGATGCTTCGACGAGCAATGCCATTGGTTTTGCCTTCAACACAATCGGCAAAATTTGCTTGAGCGGAATGTCGTGCGTGTGCGGTCCCGAATAATTGCCCCAGCACACGTGCATGCGCGCGCGATCCGCCGGCACATTGCTCAGCGCATAGTTCAACGCCTCGACCTGCATCGCGGCGTTCCGCAAAAATTCGTCGTCGCTCGCATCGCGGAACTTGATGTGCCGCCCCATTGCCAAATCGGGACAATCAATTTGCACGACAAACCCGGCGCGCACAATCGCTTCGTACTCGCTCTTCATCGCGTTGGCAAGCGCGTCGAGGTACGCCGCGTGCGTCGGATAAAATTCGTTCGGCTGAAACACGGCGATGACACCGGGCGATGCCGCGCTCATGAATGCTTCGGTTACGTTCACCGCTTGCAACGCCTCACGAAAATTTCCCAGGTCGCGTTCGAGCGGCGCATTGTCCTTGACGGTGATCGCGCCCTTGCACACCGGGCGCAGATATTTTGGCGTGCCGCCCTCTTGCGCGAGGCGATCTCGATATTCGGGAAATTCATCCAGGTCGCGGGGCGTCGCGCGCGGCACTTGTCCCGGCGCAAAGCCGGTGAGACGATGCCGAATGTACGTCGCGTAACTGATCTTGCTCATCTCGCCGTCGCTCACAATATCAATGCCCGACTCGGCTTGCTGGCGCACGACATCGGCAACGGCGCGGTGCATGATTGCGTCGAATATCGCGGCATCCATCGCGTCGCCGCGATCCTGGGCAAAGAGTTGATCCACCACATCCTGGGGGCGCGGCAAACTGCCGACGTGCGTCGTGAGGATGCGTTCGGTTGAAAGTTTCATTGAGATTCCTCCACAAAATATCGTTTGGATGCGCGGCACTATACAATGTTCGAGATGTTTTAGCAATGGGGGAGAAAAGCCGGGCGACGCATCGCCCGGCTAGGCAGGGGAAAATTCAATTCGGTTCGCTTGGCAGTCACGCTATCGAATCACGTCCGGGATATTGGGTTGCCATTGTGCGTAATGATAATCGCACAGCCAGCGGAAATCGCCGGTGTAGGTGGCGACGCGATGCAGACCCAGTTTGGCTTGCGTGGGATCTACCTCGTTCAGAAAACGATGCAGGAGTAGGATGCCAGAGCGTTCGGGTTCGCTGAGCACCTTGCCCGGGGTCATGCCGCGATCAGACGTTTCGATTTTGGCGGGGAGTTTGCCGACGATTGCCTTTGCCAAATCCAACTGGCGATCAATGTCCCAGGTCTTGGTCGTGTCGCGCCCAAAGCAAGCATTGATGGCTGGCGCGGCAATCGGCGCGACGGTGGCAAGCACCTTGAGCGCGAAATTCGCATACGGCGCGATTTGCACAAACAATTTATGCGGCATGTCAACTCGATACAAGCCCTTGCCTGTTTCAAAGATTGGATGTTGGCATCCTTCCGCTTCGCACCAGAGTTGGATCGCAAGCGGACGCGCTACAAGTTGTTTGAGCGAAAACCCAGCGTCGCGTTCGCGGAACGTAAAGAGACGCGGACCGTTTTTGGCTTCGTCCGCAATCGCGTTCATCGTCGCCATAAAATAGTTGGCGATGCGACTGTCCATGCCGACAATCTGTTCTTGAATCTCGCGCAGTTGAACGCTCGTGTCGCGTTCTTCAAAGCCCATCAACAATTCAGTGATGGATAATCTGCACGAACATTCCTGACAGCGGACGGTGGTGTCGCCTTCGGCTAAGAACTGGCGCAGGGCGTGAATGTTAAAGCGTCCTTTGCAGGGTTCGCCTTTGACAACTTCGGGGCAGGGCACGGCAAAACGATAGCGGTCTTTTAGACCGGGCCAATTATCGGTAATCAATTTCTCCAGGGTGTTTTGGAGGATGTTCATGAAATATTCGGGCCATTGACCCTGGGTGTAAACGTGGAACTCGCGCCCGCGTTTTTCGAGCATGGCTTGACCATGTGTGCCGTGACTCAGGAACATGCCTTTTTGCCAGTGGAGACTGTGCGCGTTGACAGGAAAAGCATAATCATGCGTGCGGACAATCATCCACGGAACGAGACCGGGCGGATCATCTTCCATCGCGCAGACCATGGCGATGCGGCGTTGATTCTTTGGCGGTTCTTGATCAGGAAGCCACGGAAGTTCAGGGCGCACCTGCGGAACATGCTGCGCGACGAGGCTGGCTTTGCCGTCCGTCAGGCGGTAGGAAACGTCGTATTTCTCCATCAGGCGCAGGAAGAAGGGGTAGAGGGCGGGGTCGTAGCGTGGTTCGTCTTTGAAGGGATGGTCACGCCAGACCTGAATCAAATGCCCGTCGGGCAGGATGCCTTCGGCGTCGCGGGTGGCGCGGTCTTCGAGGACGAAGCCGATGGCTTTGGTGAGCCATTCGGGTTTGAGCACCACGTCGTCGCGCAGTTTTTCGTCGTCGGCGTAGTGGACGATGTAGCCGAGGTCGTGCATGAGGCGGGCGAGGGTGTCGGCGTCGAGTTGGCTCAAGCCGCGTGCGGCGCAGATTCCGCTAAAGGTCGAGAAGGAGATGCGTGGTTCGGGGTGAGTAATCAGTTCGTCGCGGGCGGCTTTCCAGTCGCGGTTAAATCCCATCCCCATTTGCGGGAGTTGAGCGGAGGCGCGGGCGATGATTTGTTTCAGTGCGGCGATGCCCGTCATCTCGCCTGTGGTCTCGTCGGGGACGAGGCTGTCCACTTCGCAAAAATCTACAATCATGTCGCCGTATTGGGCTTTGAAGACGGGTTTGTCAATGCGCGCCAGGTGCCCGCCTTCCTTGCAATGGGTGGAGACGATGATGACGCGCGCTTCGTCGCCGACGCGCAGGCGAATCATTTCCAGCCACTCGTCCAGCCGCCCCTGCTGGACGTTGTTGCGCGGCTCCCAGACGAGCAGGTAGAGCGAACGGCGGCTGAAGAAGAATTGGTGCGTGACGCGGTAGACGTCCTGCCCGCCGAAATCCCAGGCGTTGAGTTGGATTTCGACGCCATCCTTTTGGGGATGGGGTAAGCGCAAGCCGTGAATGTCAATCTCGACGCCGTGCGTGGTTCTTTCGTCTTTCTTGGGCGCGCCTGCGCCTTTTTCATTTTTCAACGCTTTGAGGAGCGTGGTCTTGCCGACGTTGCCTTCGCCGACGAGCACGAGTTTGGCTTCGTAGAGCGGTTCGGCGTTTTGTTCGAGGCTGCGGAGGTATGCCCAGAGTGGGTCAATTTTTCCTGTTTCTTTATAAGTGTTGTATGCGCTTTGCAGGGCGGGGTTGAGGGGGTTGTTGGGGATATAGATGTCTACTAACTTCTCTTGTTTGGCTAAAGAGGAGGGGATGTCTGTAATTTGGTTATTAGGAGCATTAATTTCTTTGAGATTTTTCAACTCGTACAGCCAATCTGGTAAAGAATCTAATTTTGCGCTGCCAACCCAAAGAATTTCAAGAGCCTTTAATTGCTTGATACATTTTGGGATTTTTCCTAATGGATTACCACGATCAGCACCCAAATGAAACTCACGCAATTTAGCAAGTTTACCTAGACTGTCAGGTAAATCTTTAATCTGATTTGCATGAATGACTAGTTTCTCAATTAATATAAGATTGCCAATCCAATCAGGTATTTCAAGCAATTGGTTGTAAGAGAGACTTAGGTATGTCAACTGCGTGAGTTGACCGAGCGAGTCTGGCAGGGCGGTCAGTTGGTTGTCGGAGAGATTCAGGGAGGTCAACTGCGTGAGTTGACCGAGGGAGTCTGGCAATTCGGTTAACTTCATGGAGCGGAGGTCAAGTTCCGTTGCGCGTGAGCGCAGGGCGGCTTTAATTTTCTCTTCGGCTTTTTTGTATGCGGCGTCTTTTGCCATCGTCGTTTACTCCTTTGTCTTAACCATGATTAGAAGGATTACACGATTACCATGATTAGGAATCTTGCGAATCGTGGCAATCAATCATGGCAATCAAGTAAATCAAGTAAATCATGGTTAAGACTTTTCATCATGGGCAAGAATCTTATTATTGTGAACGCGCTTGAACTGCAAGCTCTTTGCGCCGAAATTGATCAACAGTCCGATCTCCATTTTGTACGCTTCGAGGTAATTCATCGCTTGGGCGAGGTGAACATCTTCCAGTTGAATGACGGCTTTCAACTCGACCATGATCAGCTTTTCGACGAAAAAGTCCACGCGGCGCGTGCCGATGTCCTGCCCGCGATAAAAGATGGACATTTCCTTCTCGCGCTCAAAGGCAAGGTTGTGATAAGGCATTTCAATTTGCATGGCGCGCTGGTAGATCACTTCTTGAAAGCCATTGCCCAGCGCGGAGTGGACTTGCATCGCGGCGGCGATGATGCGGCGAGTGAGGTCTTCGTACTTCATACCATGATTTCCTTGATTACCATGATTTCCGTAATTCGCTTGATTTGTTTGCCTAGTGTGATTGGTGCGGCATTAATCATAGCCATCCTGTAATCCTTTAATCATGGTCAAGACATTGGCGGCATCTGTCGGAGTTAGGATACCCCAGGTTGCGTTTTTTGGCAACACCACCTGCATGCCAGCGGAGGTAAACATCAAGCCCGCCGCGAGACTCGGACGCGACGGGCTTGACTCCAAAAGGGAGGAGAGAAAGAGCGATAAATTATTTTGCGCGTTGTTCACGCAGGCGCGCAAACAAATCCACATCGAATTGCAAAAACAATTCCGGCAAATCAATAAAGACCCAGTTTTGCATCAAGACATTATTTTCGCGCCGCCAAAAATCCATCACGCGCATGCTGATGCGTTTGCCGGTGGCGGGCGTGCCCAGGTATGCGCCGAGATGCGTCGCGCGCACCGAGGGCCAGCCGGTGGAGGCGACGAAATGCCCTTCGGCGAAACGCGCCTTGTGTCTGCCGCCCTCGGGATGCGTAAACCCTTTGCGATCCGGGAACGCGGTGAGGAACGGCGTTTGATGATTGCGTTCGTACTCGCTACGATTGCGCGATGCGCCGATGCCACACGGACCGTACCAGTGCATTTGCGACGACCAGAAATCGGTTTGGTTCATCTTGGTCGCATCCGCGCCATCGAATTGCCCCAGCCCGCCAATCATCGCTTCGACGAGTTGCAAACTATTTTTTGATTCGCGCTCATCTTGCGATTCGAGCAAAACGCCGCGCGCGCCAATCGAAGGCGGAAAATAATTTTCGTCGCCGGGGCTGATCGGCAGGACGCGAATGCCGGCTTGACGCATCACATCAACCAGGTCAAGCAAAAGATAATTCTCGATAATCTTGCCATCGCGCAGGGCGCAAAATTCGCCAAAGCGAATTGTTGTCGTTTTGCCGGATGCCGGAATGTCGAGCCAATCGCGCGCGAACGCGCCGGAGAAAACACCGGTTGCCGCGACCCAATCCTTGCCCTCGAATTGTCCGCTGATGAACACAAAACATTCGCGCCGCAAACCCGGGAACGCGCTTAAAAACGGTTGCCACAAATTTGCGACGACTGCATCGCGCCCGTGTTGCTGATGGATCGGATGCGAGGCGGTCAACTCAATCGCCTCGTCCACGTACTCGCGTGCGATTTCAGCAACGCCCGATTCATTCGCACTGTTCAACGCTTGCCAAAAATTCCAAACCCGATGTTTGTTCGTTTGATTTAATTCACTCGTCATTTCTCACTTGCCATTGGTCATTTGTAATTTGTCATTTGTCATTTACCATTTGCCATTTGTCATTGAACAGCCAGTTTTGCCATGATGTCCACACCCATGCACTTGAACACGTGGAGCATGTCCACCGGCACCCAGTTCTCAATGATGAGGTCGCCCTCGCGGCGGTAAAAATCCATCAGCCGCCATTCGACGATGTTGCCGGTTGGCGGGCAACCGAGGAACACACCGCTGTGAATAGCCCGAATGCTGGGCCAGCCCACCCATCCTGCGTACTTGCCCTCACCGACATCGACGACGTGGACACCAAAAGTGCCGCTATAACCAGGAAAGGCGTGGTTGAACGGTGCCTGATGGCTGGCATCGAAATCGTCATAACCGGTAGTCGTTCCGATGCCGCTCGGACCATACCACTTCATGTCTTCAGTCCAATAGGACCGGCACTCGGGCATGTTCAATACCCGACACATCGTTTTCGCTGTCACTAGCGTCTGCACACCCTCAGCCTCCTCGCGCTGGTCGAAGAATACACCATCGCCGGTCTTGGGTCCCGGCACTCTGCCTTCCTTGCCCAGACTGGGCGCGACCAACTCAAAGCCAGACTGACGTAACAGATCAAGCATGTCGAGGATAATGTAGGTCAAGACGATCTTGTCATCGTATACGGCGCTGAACTCTCCATACTTGATGTGAGCGGGGCGACCGGTTGGTGGAATGCCGAGCCAGTTTTTTGCAAATGTGCCGTCCAAGTAGCCGATTGCGCCAACCCAGTGCTCGTGTCCGCCGATCAACAGATCGCATCCTCTCCTAAGGTCTGGGAACGCCGCTCGCAAAGGTAGCCAAAATTTTTCGATGACATTATCCACGCCTTTCAAATCGTTGATGGGATGGGAGCCATGCCACGAAATGTCCTGACTCACAAAAGATTTGACGACTTGGGCTGTCTCGTCTGGCTGGCTATTGTTGAGGCGTTGCCAAAATTCCCAGACCAACTTTTTGTTCTGCTGGATACTTGACATTGAATCTCCTTCTAGCCACCCGACACTTGGACAAGCGCGTAGTTGGACGTAGATTAACGTGGAGGTACGCGGATTTTTTTATCATCCGCGTTTGTCCGCGCCTGTCCGCGCCCGATTTCTAAAATTGCCGGGGGACTAGCATCTCCTTGAAATAATTCTGTTGACCACAGAACACACGCAAGACACGAAAAAATGTGTGTGTGTCGTGGTAAATTTGCTTATTTGCCGATTTGCTCGCGCAATCGCTGGAGTAAATCCACCCCCATAGTCTTGAAGAGATGGAGCATGTCCACCGGAACCCAGTTCTCGATCAACAGTTCGCCCTCGCGTCGGTAGAAATCCATCAATCGCCATTCGACGAGCCGACCAGTGGGAGGACAACCCAGGTACTCGCCGCTGAGGTGTGTGCAAATGCTGGGCCAGCCAACCCAACCCGCATAGTTGCCTTCCCCAACTTCTGCGATATGCTTGCCCTTGAAGACGACTCCGTAGCGAGGTAGCGCATGCCAATACGGATAGACATGGTTGGGGCGGTACTCATCCAAGCCGCAGGATGTGCCGATACCGCTGGGTCCATACCAGCGCATTCTCTGGGGATCCCAGTACGTCGGCGCCGATGAGTCCTGGCACATCACTTTGGCAATGTGAAGCGTCTTGGCACCCTCGTCTGCATCGCCCGGCGACAACAGCACGCCATCACCGGTCATAGGTCCGGTCACGATGCCTTCGCGACCGCGACTGGGCGGCACGACCTGGTAACCGGCTTGACGGATCACGTCGAGTACGTCGGGGATGATGTAGGTCGCCATGATCTTTCCCTGGTGCACTGCGGAAAACTCGCCAAACCGGATGGTCAGCTCGCGCCCCGTCGCCGGTATGCCGAGCCAGTCGCGTGTGAACGTGCCGCTAAAGTACCCAATCGCGCCGACCCAGTGCACATGACCGCCGATAAAAATCTCGCAGACCCGCCGCACATCGGGGAAGGATGTCCGTAGCGGCTCCCAGAATCCGCTCACAACCGCGTCGGCTCCATCCAAAGCGTTGATTGGATGCGGGCCATGCCACACGATCGCTTCGTCCACATACTGCCGGACAATCCGTCCTGTCTCGGTGGGCTGGCTCTGATTTAACTGTTCCCAGAATTCCCACACCAATGCCTTGTTCCGTTGCACTTGTTCGCTGATAATCATGACTCGCTCCTTTTTATTGATTCGCCTGCGTTTAGCCCTTTACTGCTCCGGCACCGAGACCTTTGACAAGCTGATCTTGGAAGAAAAAGACCAGGATCAAGAGAGGAAGACTTGCCGAGACCGCCGCCGCAAAGGGCACAGTGTCGGTGGCGGCGTAGATGCTACCCACATATTTGGTAATACCTACTGCCAGCGTCCACCTGAGGATGGTGAGTACTCGGATAATCAGAAAGTTGTGATAAACGCCTAGCACGTTAAGGATAGCGACCGCCACTACTCCTGGCCAGGAGATCGGCATCACAACCGACCAAAACGCTCGCAATCGGCTAGCGCCATCAATCATCGCGGACTCGTCAATGTCACGGGGGATTTCCATGAAAAAGCCGCGTAGCATCCAAATCGAGAAAGGTTGCTGGAGTCCCACCATAACCGCGATCACCAGAATGAATGAATCCTGAATTTGGAGCATGGCTGAAAGCTGATAGTAGGGCATAGCAAAAGCCATCGGAGGAAGAGAACCCAAGCCCAGTGCTACGACGAGGAGGATCGCACCACTGACTCCCCGTTTTCGGGCAATGGCATAGCCGGCTGTGGCACTCAGGGAGATGGAGATCGTAACTGCACACGTTGTAATGATCACCGTGTTGGTAAAAAAGTCGTACCAATCCGCCATCTTCATCAATTGTGGAATCGTCCACAAGATCAAGGCAAAACCACCCACCACTACGCCCACAACAATGAACTGGGGCGCCCCATGACGGCTAAGAAAGATAGCGAGGAAGAAAACTGTCAGACTAGCCACCAGAATGCCGAACAGGATCAGCGACAAATTCTCTGGTGTTTCCAAAAGCCATAACTTGGCATAAGATTCTAGGGTTGGCTCGAAGATGAACAAAGGAACGGCTGAATTGGCGTCGCGCACCGTCTTGAGAGACTGCAACAGAGTCCAGACAAACGGCATGGCGGTACTGACAACATAGACTGCCAGTCCGAGATAGATCAGCAACTTGGCAAAACGATTTCTGATAGGTCGCATCTGTTACCTCTCCTCAACTTGGCTACGCCACGTACTGTATAAAAATGGAAAGCGCAACAGGATAGACCCTATCGTAATGAGTAGGGCCATGGCGTTGGCTTTGCCTAGCTGGCCGAACTGAGTCGCAGTTCGCCAGTTGTATGCCATGATCGAGTCTGCATGGTAGGACGGGTTCATGCCGGTGATGACGAAAATAGGATCGAAGATGTTGTAGAGAGCGCCCAAGATCGTCATGGCAACCAGAACCAGGAGCGGTGCGAGATGTGGAATCGCAACGTAGCGCAATTGCACCAGCCGGTTCGCGCCGTCGATTGCCGCCTGATCCAGAAGTTCGTCAGGCAACGATTGCAAGCCGGCAAAAACCACCAGGATCACAAACGGCGTATCACGCCAGAGTTGGTAAATGATTAGGATGATCTTGACCGAGGTTTCATCCAGGAAAAGATTCTGCCCCGTCAACAAGGCAAAAAGCCAGTTACCCAACCCTCCGGTATAAAAAAGCCCCCGGAACATATAGGATGCCACTACCGGGACGCTGACGTAAGTCGTGAGGGCAAGGGCAACAAAGATGCCGCGAACCCGCTTTGAGATCTGGTCAAGCAACAACGCAACCACTGAACCCATGAAAATTTCGGTCGGGGTGACAGCCGCCATAATCAGTAAGGTGAACCGGAAGGCATCCCAAAACCTGGAGTCGGTCAAGATGTCGACATAGTTCCGGAATCCAACAAACACTCGGGCATCCAGCGTCCAGTAGTCATAAGACTCGAAAGAAAGCCCGAAAGCTACAACTAGTGGGATGATTGTGAATACGACCAGCGCGAGCATGCTTGGGGCGACAAAGGCAGCAAATTCCCTGTTTTTCACGGTCTGACTCTCCCGAGATGTAGGTCGCGCCACGCCGGTACGCGAGGTCCACGTCGAACGTGGCGCGACCAAGAGATAGTCGAACTACGAGTTACTTGAGGTAACCCAGGTCTTTGGCTTTCTGGGTGAACTCTGCTTCAGCTTTCTGTAATGCTTGTTCTGGCGTCAACTCGCCGGTGCCAACCAGCGGCAAATAGTTGCCGAGCGCCGCATCCATTGTCGGATAGGCAATGTTGCGGGGCACTGCGCCGACGCCGCTGTTGATCGTCTTCATCGCCGTCGCCGCGAACGGCAGGGCTTCGGCTACATTGAGCGCCTTGCTACGGGTAACGATGCCGAGTTTGGCAGCAGCTAACTCACGATCGGGGCGGATCGCTTCCATGATGATTTGGAACGCCAGATCGGGATCGCCCTTGTAGGTCGCTGGGATGGCAAAGTAGTCGCCCCAGGCACTGCCAGCCAGTTTGCCCCCTGCTTCCACCGAAGCGGCAGGTGCAAACGCGATTTGATCCCAGTACTGAGTCTTGCTCTTGTCGATCAGAGTGCGACCGGAGGAAGCCCAAGTGTGGATCATGCCAACCGTGCCGTTGCCGAGACCGGCGGACATGGTGGTGGAATTGAGCGCCAAGCCAGGTTTGCCCATGCAGGCATCCACGACGCTTTTAATCTTGGTCAGCGCTTTTACGCCGGTCGGCGTGTTGATTGTCGGCTTGGACGTGCCCGGCTCAAAGTACTGCCCACCTAGTGAAGAATAGGCTTCGTAGAAGGCAATCGACCACGCCCAGCCCGCGCTCAGGTCAATCGCGAATGGTGTCGTCAGACCCTTCTCCTGCTTCAACACATTGCAGGTCGTGATGATCTCGTCATAGGTTGTCGGCGGCTTGAGATTGTACTTGGCGAACAGGTCTTTGCGGTACATGAGCATAATAGTGTTCGCATCAAACGGAACGCCATAGATCTTGCCATTGAAGGTCACGGCATCCCACTGGGACTGCGAGATGTCATCAAGGCTGTATTTTGTCTTGTACTTGGCAATCAGATCGTCGAGTGGCATCAGCCAACCCTTCCAGACATTTTTCTGGATAGAGCCGTTGGACTGCTGGATGATGGCAAACGGCGAAGAGCCGCCAGTCGCGAAAGCCAAGTTCATCTGTTCCTGGGCGCTGGCATTATCCATCATGCGCAAGTCGACCTTCATGTTCTTGACGTTATTGCATTTTTGCATGTTGGCAGTGTATTGATCGACGATAGCCATCGACCAGCCAATATAAGTGACCTGGGTCGCGTTTCCCGGTGGAGTAATGGGGCAGTCGGGGTTCAAACCTGGAACCGCAGTGGGCGCAGCGGTTGGTGCGGTCACGACGACGGTTTGTGGTACGGCAACCGTTTGTTGGACGACTACAGTTTGAGGTGCCACAACTGTCTGCTGTACCACCACCGTTTCCTTAACGGTCTCTTTGAGAGTAACCGGCGTAGGGGAGGCACAGGAGACCGCGCTAATCACAATCGCAATCAGCGTGATCACTACAAACAATCTACTTGCGGTTTTCATTTCTCCTCCTGAAATTTTGAATTGAGAGCCAATCGGTTGGTGCGATAGATTCGAGTCCGTGCTGGGTCCTCACCTCCTTTACAGATTTGAGCGAAAAGGGATCAAACTATCGGCGAGCACAAGTCGTGTTGAATAGTTGAATGGTTCGCTCGATGGCAATTGGTCTGCCAGCGACAGACCCCGCCGGGGCATTGGCATCTACCTGCAGCTCGTGCGTATTTCCTGGGTAGAGGTACGCGCGCGCAGTCCCGCCGGTCGCGCGTACCATTCTGACCAAACTTTCATTCCACGCCGGAATCGAGTAATAATCCATGTTCGAATAGTGCAGATCAAGCGGCGCTTTGATGTACTGCGGATACTTGTGCGCGTCGAGCGTCGCCATGATGGAAACGAGCGAGTTCGTTGCTGGATCGGCGTTCGCCTGATCGACGACATACGTTTTGATGGTCTCATACATCTGCGATTTTTTCTTGGCGATTCCATCAGCAATACTTCCGGAGTACCGCGTTTTATCCCACGACGATGGCATCATCGGAAAATAACTTGCGTCCTTGACCGCCTCGCTACTCGTTTCCTGCGGACCATAGAACGCGCCTTGTTCAATGCGCCCTTCCAAGCATCCGTTCCAGATCGAAGCGGCGGCAAACGTGTTTTTCAGATTGGGACTACTGGATACCACGAGAGCGGTGAGTGCGGCATCACCGCCTTGTGAATGTCCGGTCAAGTAAATGCGCTTCGAATCCACGCGCACATCTTTCGCAGAAGCCAAGCCCCACTTTTGCCAAGCCACCTCGTTGAGTGTGCCGACACCTTCCAAAAAATTCAGAATATCAATCGCATAGAACATGGGCGAGAGATAACTTCCGTTATCGTACGCTTGGATGTACTCCAACCCTTCCGCCGGCACACCTTTGACTGTCCCATGCCCACGAAAACCGGGCATCAGCACAACATAGCCAGCTTTGACCCAGGTATCGAGCTGATCGCCATAGTGCGCTTGCTCAGCGTAATTGAAACCATACTTGAGTGCATCATCCGCGCCGATCCAACCGTGCGTGAAAATGATGACAGGATAACCATCGGCGGGCATCTCGGTCGGCGGCATATCCACGCGTGCATAGACGCGCAAACCGTCCGAGCGATACGACGCCATGTAGGTGTTATAGTACGGCTCGCCGTAGAACTGGGAATACTTGGACGAGCCGGTTGCATCACCCAGTTGCGTTTCCATTGTCAACGCGGATGAATAACGTCGACTTCGCAAACCATCAATTGAGAGCAGAGCGAGCGAGCTAATCTTCGGCGCGGACAGAGGTGCGGCAGGAGTTGATCTAGCCGATGGTTGAACACTCTGGGTCGGAGCATGCAAGTCCATTAAACCACCCAAACGAGAACCCTAACAACAACGCGTATGAAAGAAAGGTCCCCCTTGAAGTTGAAACACCACCTCACACGACCAAACGAATACGTATGCAGCACAAGCGAAAAAAATGAAAAAATCGAATCTATCGAAGCGAAATTTATTGCGCGCGCGCCGTAGATTCGCGGACGATGAGTTGAACTGGGACAATTTCGCGCATCGGTGGAGTGGAATGATCGGCGATGCGTTTGAGTAACATTTCGACGGCGCGTTTACCAATGTCGGTAATGGGTTGACGTGCCGTTGTGATCGGCGGCTTGGTGATTTGCGTGGCTTGAATGCCATCAAAACTGGCAATGGAAAGATCTTCGGGCACGCGCAGTCCACGTTCGAACGCGGCTTGCATCGCATCTATCGCAATGAGGTCGTGAATCGCAAACAACGCGGTCGGCGGATTTGACAAGTTGAGCAATGTGTTCATCGCGCTGTAACCGCTATGCGGCTCAACACTCGTCTCGATGATGAGATCGCGATCAATCACAATGTCCGCTTGACGCAATCCTTCGAGATACCCTGCCATGCGATCCGTATTCGTCTCGAACAACGCGGGGCGCGAGGTAAAGGCAATACGTTTATGACCCAGATCAATCAAATGACGCATCAAGGTCAGCGATCCGCCGAAATTATCCGGCACAATATACGAAGCATGCGGATGATCCACGCGACGCCCGGTGATGACGAATGGAATTTCTTCGTGATCGAGCAAGGCAAAAGTTTCGTCAACATGATCGGTGCCACGCAAAAGCAAACCGTCCACCTCGCGCGCGCGGCAAATTTTCGCAAGCTGTTCGTGTTGGTTCGATTGATTGGTGTAGAGGACGATGTTATAGCCGGTCGCTTCCGCCGCCATTGCCGCGCCGGTGATCAATCCGGAAACGTACTCGCTGATGTACGAAACGGCAAAGGGCAAAATGAAACCGATCTTGTTGGTGTGCTTGCGACGGAGGTTGCGCGCGGCGGCGCTGGGTTGATAGTTCAATTCGCGCGCAATTTGGAGGACGCGTTCTTTGGTCTCGGGCGCAATGTCGGGGTAATCGTTCAGCGCTTTCGAGACCGTGGAAACCGAGAGACCAGTTTTTTGGGAGACTTGCTCAATCGTAATTGGCATCTTCGCCATTCCGAAATCGTTTTAGGTAATGAAAATATACACCGAAATCGTTTTCGTGTCAATGGTCAACCGGTCCAATCCAGGGTTTTTCAAAAGTCAGGCGACCCTCATCCCTACCTTCTCCCTCAAAGGGAGAAGGGGTAAATTCCCTCGCCCCTATTGGGGAGAGGCGATAGCGCGTCGTCTGTGCGGCATTCTGCCGCGTTATAGACGCGCTATCGGGGTGAGGGGTGATGTCAAGCGACTTTTGAAAAGCCGTGTGGGCTGTAG